>CADAAM010000095.1 GCA_902785905.1 Oscillospiraceae bacterium
CGAGGTCACGCAGGCATTTTACGGTATGGATCTGGCCGATCAAATCGCGGCAGCCCCTTCCAGCTTCGGCGGCTATCAGCAGATCGACACGGCAACCTTCTTCGGATAAGCCATGATCGAGACAAAAGAAGTCATCGAATTCTTTGACCGTCTGGCCCCCGGTTGGGACGCGGAGATGATCCGAAGCGATGAGATCATCGGCATCATTCTGGATCATGCCGGAGTCACGGAAGGAAAGGACATTCTGGATGTGGCCTGCGGTACAGGCGTGCTGATCCCGGACTATCTGAAGCGGAAGGTCGCCTCCGTCACCGGAATCGACATCTCCCCAAAGATGGCCGAGATCGCCAGGGCAAAGTTTTCGCAGGAGCGCGTCACGATCCTCTGCGGCGACGTGGAGACGACAGCTTTTGACAGGCAGTTTGACTGTATTGTGGTTTACAACGCCTTCCCGCATTTCCCCGATCCGGAGCGGTTGATCCAGACACTTTCCGGCTTGCTCAAGCCCGACGGAACCCTGACGATCGCCCACGGCATGAGTCGGGAGAAGATCGACGCCCACCACCACGGCACGGCAAGTCATGTCTCCAACGGCCTCATATCGGCGGACGACCTGGCCGCGATCTTTGGAAAACACCTGACCGTGACAACGGTGATTTCAGACGAGAGAATGTACCAGGTGGTCGGGATAAAGCGTTGAAACAGTTAACGAGGATCCCTTCAAGTCTTATGGCAATCATTATCCCACAAGGGAATGGTCAACAATCACTTGTGGGAAAATTACTGTTGTTAAATTGCTTTGCAGAAGGTATTTATATAGCTCCTCCACTTTTTTCCCGAAACACCTTGAAAATGTTTGCTTTTTAGCATTCTATTTTTCGACACATAAGAGAAGAGTCATAGTGCTGCATGTTGACAGCACTATGACTTTTCAAGTTATTCTCTTTCATCCAGTGGCCGATAGTCGGTCACATTTCGCAGGTACGCCTCCACATCGCCATTGAGAATCAGGTCGGCGTAGCCCAACGGGTCATGGGTGAGCAAATAGTCCAGCTCTGACCGCTCGTACATGTTCCGGGCAACCTCGTCTTCGACGGCCATGCAGTCAATGTCGATCAACGTGCCGTCGGTGTACAGCAGCTCCACGGTCTGAGAATCTTCATGATAGGCACAGGAAATCAACTTTCTCATCATCAACACCTCCAAATCATTTTGTTTTCTTCTTTTTCGGGCCTCGCGGTTTGGAGTCGGGTCGGCAGGGCATACCGTTGGTGAAGAATTGTTTCCTATAGAAAACACAAAATCCGAACCCGTCTCCCATAGGGAAGATTTGGTTCGGATTTTGTTGGTTTGGTGCCGGTGGTGGGACTCGAACCCACACGATGTCGCCATCGGCGGATTTTGAATCCGCTACGTCTACCATTCCATCACCATTCCATCACACCGGCACGCTGTTATTCAGTATATATCAGACTGCAGAAAATTTCAAGTATTTCCTTGCGCGCTTTCCGAACCGGCGTCCTCTGCGGGAGGCGGGGTCTGGCGCGGGATGAACCACAGGCTCATGTCCGCCGGGCCCTTGACGCCGGGCATCTCCTCCGTGAAGCTGTACTGCCACATGTCGCAGGCGTAGTAGAAGTTCGGGAACTGGCTCTCCGGCAGGGAAAACCAGAACATATAATCCGTCAGCCGGGAGAGGTCGTAGCCGTAGTAGCCGAGATCGCGGTTGAAATACACGCAGGGGGTGTAGCCCGCGCGGCGCACCGTCTCGCAGAAGGCCACTGCGCAATCGGTGCGCGTCTCGGCGCTGATCTCCGCCGTGCGCGCCTCTTCATCCGGGACTTTCTCCCAGTCATAGACCACCGGGGCGTCGATATGGTAAGGCGCGATGCGCTCAAGCACGAAGTTTGCCTCCTCGATGGCCTCGGCCACGTTGATCGCCTGCGAGAAGAAATAGACGCCGGTTCTGAGCCCGTTTGCGGCCGCGCCCTTCATGTTCTTCTCAAACCAGGGGTCCTCAAAGAGGCCGCCCTCCGTGTAGCCGCGCCGCCCGAGGCGTATGCACGCAAAGTCCACGCTCTCGGCCGCGACCTGCTGCCAGTCGATCTCCCACTGGTGCTCGGATACGTCGATGCCGCGCAGCGCGTCATACTCCGAGCCGAAGTAGCGCACGCGGCCCTTGGAAGCGAATTTTTCCGCCGTCAGGGTATTGACCGGCACGCCCTCCAGCGGCGTCATCCAGGTCCAGTCCTTGCCGTCATAGAGATAGACCTGCCCCGCGTGCGGGTCTTCGGGCTCTCTTTCCGGGAAGTTGAAAAAGAAAACGACCATCAGCACCAGCGACAGGACCATCACCAGCGTCGTGACAATAAAATAAAACAGATTTCTCCCCCGACTCAAGCACACCAACTCTTTCTCTTTTGCTTTTCTTATTATGTGCGGTTTTCCGCGAAACGATCAGTCGGCAAAATGCTCCCTGGCGTGGAAGGTCCGGCAGATCGTCCGATAGTCGCCGAAGACCGTCAGCTTGTCGCCAACCTCAAAGACGGTGTCGGCCCGGGCGGCCACATTCTTCCCGCCGGAGCGCTCGACCAGCATGACCAGGATGCCCGTCTCCGCGCGCAGTCTCGTCTCGGCCAGCGTCTTGCCGCGGTACTCCTCCGGGATGTGCATGAGGGTCACGCGCGCGATACTGTCGCTGCCGATGTAATCCATCAGCAGCACCGCGTTGAAGGTCTCCATGCGCATGAAATAGCGGTCCGCCGTACTCTGCAGCAGATTGTCGCCCCAGGCGCGGACCTTCGGCACGCGCATGAAGATAAAGATCACGGCGACAGCAGCCAGCGGAATCAGGATGCCGACGAAAAAGTTTTCAAACTGACCCGCCTTGAGAGAGAAGAAAACGTTGACGAACGCGGAGAGTATGGTGATGTTGAACACATAGCCGAAGAGCATCGTGATCCGCGCAAGCCTGCGCCGCAGCCGGGTCGAGAGGATGATCTCGCTCTCTTTCGTGGTGTAGCCGGTGCCGGTCAGCAGCGAGATCACCTGAAAGCGCGCCCTCTCATCCGGCAGTCCGGTGAGGCGAAAGAGCATGGTGACCAGCTCCGTGATGACCCAGTACAGGAGTATGATGACGGAGAACAGCGCCAGAGCAAGGTATATATGCACGGTTCCTACTCCCCTTCCGTATACGAAATACGATACTTGTATCAGTATACCTTAAGTATCGCAAAAAGACAATGCCGATCTGTCAGGATCAAAGCTCTTTCCTATTCGGCTGCGATGAGGTATAATCATACTAGAACCTCATGAAAACCTTTCATTCCTTAAAGGTTTTCATAGCGCCATATGGCGCGTAGAGGTTCTTGTATGAGACGTGTTTTCAGTGTTTCACGCTGAAAACGCCGCAGGAACTGCGGCAGTAATAATATCAGATAAGATTTGCGCTTCCCTTTCAGGGAGGCGGACAGCGGCCGCAGGAGGTGACGCGCGTATGGAGAACAAGAACATCGGGATGGCCCGCCAGGTTGCGCAGGGCGTGGCGCGGGCGGGCGGCCGCACCTACTATGTGGGCGGCTTTGTCCGGGACGGGCTCCTGGGCCGGGACAACAAGGACGTCGACATCGAGGTGCACGGCGTCACGGTGCAGACGCTGGAGGCCATCCTCGACGGCCTCGGCGAGCGCCTGGAGCTCGGCGCGAGCTTCGGCGTCATGAGCCTGCGGCACTACGAGCTGGACATCGCCATGCCGCGCTCCGAGAAGGCGACGGGACGCGGGCACAGGGACTTTGCGGTCTGTGTCGACCCCTTTCTCGGCGAGGAGAAGGCCGCGCGGCGGCGGGATTTCACCGTGAACGCGCTGATGCAGGATGTATTGAGCGGCGAGATTCTGGATTTCTTCGGCGGGCGGGAGGATTTGAAGCGGGGACTCATCCGCCATGTGGACGACAGGAGCTACGCGGAGGACCCTCTGCGGGCGCTGCGGGCGGCGCAGTTTGCCGCGCGCTTCGGCTTTGCGGTGGCGCCGGAGACCACGGAGCTCTCGGCGGCGATGAAGCTTGCGGCCCTGCCCGGAGAGCGCGTGATGGGCGAGCTTGAAAAGGCGCTGCTCAAAGCGGAAAGGCCGTCGGTCTTCTTCGAGGAGCTGCGGAAGATGCGGCAGCTCTCCGTGTGGTTTCTGGAGCTGGAGGCGCTGATCGGGCTTGCGCAGAACCCGGCCTTTCACCCGGAAGGCGACGTCTGGACCCACACCATGCAGGTGCTGGATGAGGCGGCGATACTGCGTCGGGCGGCAAAGGAGCCGCTGTGGTTCATGCTGTCCGCCCTGTGCCACGACATGGGAAAGGCCGTCACGACCGAGCAGTCCGGCGGCGTCCTCCACGCCTACGCGCATGAGACGAAGGGCCTGCCCGTGGTGGAGCGCTTTCTGCGCCGCCTGACACGGGAGACCCGGCTGACACGGTATGTGCTGAACATGACGGCGCTGCACATGAAGCCGAACATGCTGGCCGCGAACGACGCGCGGGTCAAAAGCTATATGAAGCTGTACGACAGCGCCGTGTGCCCGGAGGACCTGCTGCTGCTCGCGAAGGCGGATCATCTGGGGCGCGTCGGGCCGGAGGGAGGCCGGGAGGCCATGTGCGCGGCCTATGCGCCGACGGAGACCGCGCTGCGGGAGATGCTGACCCTGTATGAGGAGCGCATGCGTCAGCCCTGCCTCATGGGCCGCGATCTCGTTGAGGCGGGATTCAAGCCCGGTCCGGCCTTCGCGGAAGTCCTCCATGATGCCCACAAGCTGCAACTCGCCGGCAGGCCGCGGGAGGAACAGCTCAAGTACGCGCTGGCTGTTCTCCGCAAACAGAAGCGGGAGAGCTGAGCTTTCGCCTTCTGTACGATATGCAAAAACCCTCTGCCCCGTTCGGAGCAGAGGGTTCTTTGTTTGTTCAGCTTATCGCTTGAGAATTACTCGTTGATGCCGATGACAACACCGGAGCCGACGGTACGGCCGCCCTCGCGGATAGCGAAGCGGAGGCCCTTCTCGATGGCGATGGGGGTGATCAGCTCGACGTCCATGTCGACGTTGTCGCCGGGCATGCACATCTCAACGCCCTCGGGCAGGGAGATGACGCCGGTCTCAACGCCCTCGGGCAGGGAGATGACGCCGGTCACGTCGGTGGTACGGAAGTAGAACTGGGGACGGTAGTTGTTGAAGAACGGGGTGTGACGGCCGCCCTCTTCCTTGGACAGGACGTAGACCTGGCCCTTGAACTTGGTGTGGGGGTGAATGCTCTTGGGAGCAGCCAGAACCTGGCCGCGCTCGACGGCCTTCTTGTCGATGCCGCGGAGCAGGCAGCCCACGTTGTCGCCGGCCTCGGCGTACTCGAGGGTCTTGTGGAACATCTCGGTGCCGGTGACGGTGGTCTCGGTGGACTCGTCCTTCAGGCCGACGATCTCGACCTTGTCGCCAACCTTGACGCGGCCGCGCTCAACACGACCGGTAACGACGGTGCCGCGGCCGGAGATAGTGAAGACGTCCTCGATGGGCATGAGGAAGGGCTGGTCGGACTTGCGGTCGGGAGTGGGGATCCAGGAGTCAACAGCGTCCATGAGCTCCTTGATGCAGGCGTACTCGGGGGCGTTGGGATCGTTGGACTCGCAAACGAGAGCGTTCAGAGCGGAGCCGCGGATGATGGGGGTGTCGTCGCCGGGGAAGCCGTAGAAGTCGAGCAGCTCGCGGACTTCCATCTCGACGAGCTCGAGCAGCTCCTCGTCGTCGACCTGGTCGCACTTGTTGAGGAAGACCAGAACGGAGGGAACGTTAACCTGACGGGCCAGCAGCAGGTGCTCGCGGGTCTGGGCCATGGGGCCGTCGGAAGCGGCGATAACGAGGATCGCGCCGTCCATCTGAGCAGCGCCGGTGATCATGTTCTTGGTGCGCGTAGTGGCGCTTGTCGGTCTCGTACTCAACGTGAGCGGTGTTGATGGTGATGCCGCGCTCGCGCTCTTCGGGAGCCTTGTCGATGGAAGAGTAGTCGGTGTACTCAGCCTTGCCCTGGAGGGCCAGGTACTTGGTGATGGCAGCGGTGAGGGTGGTCTTGCCGTGGTCGATGTGGCCGATGGTGCCAATGTTGACGTGGGGCTTGGTTCTGTTGAACATCTGTTTCGCCATTGTGATATCCTCCTAAAATAGAATGTTAAAAATGTTTACATCTTACCATATCCGAAGCCCGTGTGAGTGTTCACAAGGGACTCCTGCAGATTCTTGGGCAGCTCGACAAAGTGGCTGGGCTCCATGCTGTAGGTCGCCCTTCCCTGGGTCTTGCTGCGCAGATCGGTGGCGTAGCCGAACATCGTGGAAAGCGGGACGTTGCACTCAATAATGGCAGCGCCGCTGCGGATGTCGGAGCCGAGGATCTGACCGCGCCGAGCGTTGATGTCGCCCATCACGTCGCCCATATATTCCTCGGGCGCGGTGACGACGACCTTCATGATCGGCTCGAGCAGGGTGGGATTTGCTTTCTGGCAGGCCTCCTTGAAGGCCATGCTGCCGCAGATCTTGAAGGCCAGCTCCGAGGAGTCGACCTCGTGGTAGGAGCCGTCCAGCAGCGTCGCCTTGACGTCGACGACCTGGTAGCCGGCGAGTACGCCGGACTGCATGGCGCCCTGGATGCCCTGATCCACGCAGGGGATGAACTCCTTGGGGATCGCGCCGCCGGTGACCTTGCTCTCGAACTCGTAGCCCTTGCCGGACTCGTTCGGCTCGATCATCAGCTTGACGTGCGCGAACTGACCCTTGCCGCCCGTCTGGCGAGAGTAGCGGGTATCCACCGTGACAGCCTTCTTGACGGTCTCCTTGTAGGAAACCTGGGGCTTGCCGACGTTGGCCTCCACCTTGAACTCGCGCAGGAGCCTGTCCACGATGATTTCCAGATGCAGCTCGCCCATACCGGCGATGATGGTCTGGCCCGTCTCCTCGTCCGTATAGGTCTTGAAGGTCGGGTCCTCCTCCGCCAGCTTCTGCAGGGCGATAGCCATCTTTTCCTGGCCTGCCTTCGTCTTGGGCTCGATGGCCACGCGGATGACAGGGTCGGGAAATTCCATGGACTCAAGGATAATGGGATTCTTTTCGTCACAGAGCGTGTCGCCGGTGGTCGTGTTCTTGAGACCGACGGCGGCGGCGATGTCGCCGGTGTAGATCTGCTGGAGATCTTCTCTGTGATTGGCGTGCATGAGCAGGATGCGGCCGAGGCGCTCCCTGACGCCCTTGGTGGTGTTCATCACCGTCTTGCCGGTCTCGAGCGTTCCGGAGTAGACCCGGAAGAAGCTCAGCTTGCCGACATAGGGGTCGGACATGATCTTGAAGGCCAGGGCGGCGAAGGGGCCGTTATCGTCGGGATGACGGATCTCCTTGTCGTCGGTCTTGGGGTTCACGCCTTCGATGGCCGGGATGTCCAGCGGGGAGGGCATGAAGTCCACGATCGCGTCCAGCAGCTTCTGTACGCCTTTGTTCTTGTAGGACGTGCCGCACACGACGGGGACCATCTCCACCGCGCATGTGGCCTTCCGGATGGCCGCGCGGATCTTGTCCGCGGGGACCTCTTCGCCTTCGAGATATGCTTCCATGATCTCTTCGTCGAAGTCGGAGACTGCCTCCAGCAGCTTATCGCGGTACTCCTCAGCGAGGTCGCGCATATCCTCGGGGATCTCCTCGACGCGCATGTCCTTGCCGAGATCATCGTAATAAACTCTGGCGTTCATATCCACCAGATCGATTATACCCTTAAAGCTGTCCTCACTCCCGATGGGGAGCTGGATAGGCACGGCGTTGCATTTGAGCCTGTCGTGGACCATGCCGAGCACACGGTAGAAGTCCGCGCCGGTGATGTCCATCTTGTTGACATAGATCATGCGGGGGACGTGGTAGTGGTCGGCCTGTCTCCAGACGGTTTCAGACTGGGGCTCGACGCCGCCCTTGGCGCACAGGACCGTCACGCAGCCGTCGAGCACGCGAAGCGAGCGCTCGACCTCGGCGGTGAAGTCCACGTGACCCGGGGTGTCGATGATGTTGATGCGGGTGTCCCGCCAGTGGCAGGTGGTGGCGGCGGAGGTGATGGTGATGCCGCGCTCCTGCTCCTGCTCCATCCAGTCCATGGTCCGATATTTCTCGTTTTTTCAAGTGAATACTGTCTGGGCATGAAAAACTCCTGAGTAGCAGATGATTACCATCTGAAATGCGCGAAGGCCTTGTTGGCTTCGGCATTCTTGTGCATATCCTCGCGCTTCTTGACAGCGTTGCCGAGGTTGTTGCAGGCATCCATGATCTCGCCTGCGAGGCGCTCCTTCATGGTCTTCTCACCGCGCTTGCGGCTGTAGTCGACCAGCCAGCGGAGAGCCAGGGTCTGACGGCGGGCCGGGCGGACCTCAATGGGGACCTGGTAGGTCGCGCCGCCGACACGGCGGGCCTTGACCTCGAGGGCGGGCATGATGTTGTTCATGGCCTCGGCGAAGGCGTCAAGCGGCTCCTTGCCGGTCTTCTCTTTGATGATGTCAAAAGCGTCGTAAACGACCTTCTGCGCAACACCCTTCTTGCCGTCGAGCATAACGCCGTTGATGAGCTTGGTCACCAGAACGCTGTTATACATAGGATCAGGCAAAATTTCTCTTTTGGGAACATTACCTCTTCTGGGCACGTTGCTTCCCTCCTTCATTAAAAAATGGAATCACAGGTACTCGAATACACACGGGTATCCGTTGCGCCCCGAGGCTTATCCCGGTTTATTGAACAGAAAACAATCCTGTAAACCGTATAAACGACAGGGCAGATTGCCGCTGAAGCTATGGATTACTTCTTCTTCGCAGCCTTGGGTCTCTTCGCGCCGTACTTGGAACGGCCCTGCATACGGCCGTTGACGCCCTGGGCGTCCAGCGTGCCGCGGATGATGTGGTAACGCACGCCAGGCAGGTCCTTGACACGGCCGCCGCGGATCATAACCACGGAGTGCTCCTGCAGGTTGTGGCCGATGCCGGGGATGTAGGCGGTGACCTCATAGCCGTTGGTCAGACGGACACGGGCGATTTTACGCAGAGCGGAGTTCGGCTTCTTGGGAGTAGAGGTACGCACGGCGGTGCAGACGCCTCTCTTCTGGGGAGCGCTCAGGTCGGTCTCCTTGTTCTTGAGGGTGTTCAGACCCTTCTGCATCGCGGGGGACGCGGACTTGTAGGTGACCTTCTCTCTGCCCTTTCTCACCAGCTGGTTAAAAGTAGGCATTGTTTTCTCCTTTCTTTCGTTGTCGCGGGCGTTTTGTTTGCGGTTTACGGACAAAAGTCCGCCTTTTCCGGAATGATCAACCCGGTTTGGGGCCGCGTGCTCTCTGCCCACGCATTTTTGTATATTAGCATATTTCACAAATGGAGTCAAGAATTTTTGTGAATTCAAGAGAAAAAAATTTTAAAAAAGGACGGAGCGCATCCTTGATTTTTGCGAGCTCTCTATGGTATAATAGGGCCAGTTCTTAATTTATTGAGATTCCCGAGGGAGGACCGCATCGATGGCGAAGCGAAGAATGATCAGCACCGACATCATCAACACCGACGCCTTTCACCGTATGCCCCGCGACGCGCAGCTTTTGTATTTCAATCTCTGTCTGGCGGGCGACGACGACGGCTTTGTCGCCAATCCCCTGGCGATGACGGCGATGCTGGGCATACCGAAGAAGAATCTGAAAATCCTGGCTGACAGCGGCTATCTCACGCTGTTTGATTCCGGGGTGTGCCACATCCGGGACTGGCGCAGCCACAACTATATACGCCCCGACCGCTATACCCCCACGCGCTATCAGAAGGAGAAGGAAAGCCTCGCCTCGCCGCCCGGGGAGACGCCGCCCGACGCGCCGCGTGACATAGCGCATGACATACCGGATGACATACCGCATGACATACCGCGTGACATACCAAATGACATACCGCGTGACATACCAAATGACATACCGCGTGACATACCGTTGGCAGGCACAGGTAAGGATAGGGTAAGTAAGGATAGGTCAGGTAAGGAGAAGGAAGGAGAGAGTGTGTGTGCGGACAGGCCGCCGCGCGCGCACTTCTCCCCTCCTTCGGTGGACGCTGTGAGGGCCTACTGTCGGGAGCGGAACAACGGCATAGATGCGCAGCGCTTTGTGGACTACTACACCGCCAACGGCTGGAGCCAGGGACGGGGCAAGCCCATCCGGGACTGGCAGGCCGCGGTGAGAACCTGGGAGAGGAGGGACGGCGATGGACGAGACGATCACGGTCATGGGCGTGAAGCTCCGGCGATCTCCGGTGTCCTGCGCCTCTGAGACGCCCTGCGCGTATCTGGAAAACGGCTTTTGCAGGCGCTGCACCTGCGAAAAGTGCCGGGGCGGCTATCTCATTGACGAGTGGCGGCAGGAGATGCTCAAGGGGCACTTTGCCCACGGGCCGCGGGAGTGCGCCTGTGTCGAGCGCGCGCAGCCGCAAGCGTCTGCGGGACGCGGGACTCGAGGAGCTGGCCGGGCGCTGCCGCTTTGACAGCTTCCGCACGGATACCGAGTGGCAGAAGGTGATGAAGCAGAAGGCGCAGGACTATCTCGAGGACGCCAAACGCATGAGCTTTTTCATCTCCGGCCAGTCCGGCTGCGGCAAGACCCATCTCTGCACCGCCGTCTGCAACGAGATCATCCGTCAGGGCGGGCGGCTGCGCTATCTCCAGTGGGTGCGGGACGGGACGCGGCTCATCGACGATCTGTTCAAGCAGGAGCTGACGGCGGCGGACATAAGGCTTGCCTACGAGATCCTGGGCGGGCGCTGCAACAATGGCCGGCCCGTCATCCTCTCGAGCGAGCGCAGTCTCGAGTACATACGCGCGGCCCGCGGCGGGAACGGGGAGGCTGTCGCCGGGCGCATCTTCGAGTCCTGCGGCCGCGGAAAGTACTGTCTGGAGCTCACCGGCGCGGAGAAAAATCTGAGGTTTGCGGGGGTGTGAGGCAGGGCTGCGGCGCGGGAGTTCGGGTCGATCCGGGGATCGACCCCTACGGTGAATATCGTTCGTCTGCGCTCCGCAGGGGCGGCTATCAGCCGCCCGCGTCGGGTGCGTCCCTTGGCCCGCCCCCGCCGGAGGCGAGGGGAGAGCATTCTGACGCGCGAGAAACGCGCGACATTCCAAGCTTGTCTGTCAGCGCAGCTGACTGAGAGGGGTGTCCCCTGCCGTCGGCCCCTCTCAGTCACGGCGCTTGCGTGAGACGCGCCGCGACAGCTCCCCCCGCCGGGGTTTGCTTCACGCCGCGGGCGCGAAGCTGACGCCGGAAACGCCGGCAAAGGCGGCAGCGGTTTCAGCGCTCGCGCCGATGACGGTGACGGCGCTCACCCCCTGGAATGCCGTGGGGTCAATATAGGTATCGGGATTTTCAAGCTCAACATACCTGAGATTCGGGCAGTCTTTAAACGCTCTCGGCCCGATGGTGACGGTGTTCTCCGACAGCTTCACATACTTGAACGCCCCGCCCGCGAAGGCCTCTTCCCCGATCTCCGTCAGAGCGGCGGGGAGAACGAGGTCGGGCTCGCTGCGATACGTCGCCGTCAGCTCGACCGTTTGGGAGCGAGCATCGCCATAATCGTTGAAAACCAGGCAGCTGTATTTCTCCGCCGTCACGGGTTCGGAGATCTCGATCGTCAGCACGGCCTTGTTCCCGTCCGGGACGTCGGTCCAGTTGCCTTTGACGAGCTTCTGCCACTGATACTGCAGCTTGGTCCCCTTCGCGCCGACCGTGAAGCGGACGGTTTCCCCGACCTTCGCCTCGGTCTGAGACTGCGGCTGTTTGGTGATCGTCGGGGCCGTCCCCGCTCCGTCGAGGGTGAAGAGCTTGATCCGCCCGTCATAGGTCCGCCCGTCAATGGATATGATTTTGTCGTTGATGACCACGCCGCCGCCACCGCTGTTCGCGTAAAAAACCACACCACCGTAGTCGCCATTGGAAACCTCCACCGGAACTTTGATCGTCCCGCCTCCCCCTTCGAAGGTGACGCTCACTGTCACCGGGGTCACCTGTTCTGCCGTGACGGTCTCGTCCAGTGGGATCAGATAGTAGCCCGGGTAAGTGGTATAGATCGTCTGTGAGGCCGTCTGCTCTCCGCAGCTGACCGTGACCGTCACCGTCAGCTCGGCCGTGCCTGTCTCGACGCCGACGGCGCTGATCATCTCGCCCCCGCTCACCGTGAACTCCTGCGAAGCGGTCACGCTGCTGCCCTCAGAAGAGATGGTGCCGCCGAACGGGATGCTGTCGTAGGCGTAGCAATGGTCGTACTGCCAATCCCGCGCGTCAACGGCGTACATGTTTCCACCGACGCTCTTGCACTCATACGACATCCAGAAATAGCCCCTGCGGTCATAAGCCGTCTCGCCCCAGCTGTTTCGGACGAGCCAGGCGCCGTTGCCGAGGCCGCTTGCATTCGGAAAATTTGTCCCCGGGAAGTTGTCGTCCCAGCCGACAATCATGATGGCGTGATTGGTACCGCTGCTGCCGTCGTAGTAGTAGGAGCTGTAGGTTGAGCTGTAATAGCTGTCTCTGAAGTACATGGAGCCGATGACGCCGCCGTGCTGCATGATGTTCTGCTTGATGGCGTCCTTGTCGCTGCTGCTGATGGTGTATGCGCCCGTGAGCTGCAGCCCGCAATTCTCGCTGCGCCCGAAAGCGGAGCCGGGGTCATAGGCGGTCTTCAGCGAATACGGAACGGCCTCCTCCAGGACGGGGCCGACCATGTTCGCCAGCGTTCTTGTGCCCATCTGGCCGTTGCCGCCCCTGTTCAGCGGCTGCTGGCCGTTGAGGGTGATCGTGTCGCCCACATTGCAGTTTTTCTCATCCAGATAGGTATGGTAGGTATAGTAGACCAGATGCAGCTCGGACAGGTCGATGCCCGTGCCGGCCATGCCGTCCTGAATCAGGTCGGCCTCCACGCTGCCGATGGTGGCAAAGGACCAGCAGGATCCGTAGCTGCCCTGGTCGCGGACCGGCGGCAGCACCCCACGTTCAAAGTTATTGTAACTCGTGGGGAAAGAGGCCCGCCGGCGGGGCAGCGCGCCGACGACGGGGACCTCCTCCTCGTCCGGGAAGGGCAGCGGGCTCAGCTCCGGGATCTCCGGCTCCGCACCGACAGTTACGGTGACAAGCGGCAGCGACACGCCGTCGGCCAGCTTGTACCCCTCAAGCACGGGCGTAAAGTGGAACACGTCCAGGGACTCGTCATAGTCCTCCAGGCATAGCCAGCGCACGTCCAGGCTCTCCGTTGTCTCAGGCTCCACGCTTTCGATCGTGTCTCCGACATAGCGGACCGTGCCGCCCAGCATCAGCTCAAGCTGTGCCGGAAAGAGCTTTTCCAGCTCGATCAGGTCGAGCTTGATCGGCGTATCGACCACCGCCGCCTCGCCGAGGGGTGCAAAGCCGACGATCACGCCGCTGTCATAGCGCTCCGCCCTCTCGTCCGAGGCAAGCGCCGCCGGGCTCAGCCCGAGGAGCATGAGCAGACACAGCAGCAGGGCCGTCAGGCGTGTATGAGTTTTCATTGCCGGTACCTCCGTTTCACAGCCATAGCAAAGCATCCGCCCATGCCGGGGCGAAGCCTCAGCGCGCCGGATTTCAAAGCACGGTTTCGAGCCGCGCGTCACTCGTTATTATCCGAATGTATACCCATGCTATTCTAAACTATTATTATATCATATTCCTTCGCCCCGTCAAGCGCTGTCCTGCGAACCGGGGCAGCCAGACTGTTTGTGAACAAATGCGCGAGAACCCTCTCAGTCGCGGCGCGGGAAGGATGTGCGGCGCCGGGCAAAAAGAGAACACCGGGGTGTCCCCCGGTGCTCTCGGAATGGCTTTGTGCGGTTTTATCAGAGCGCGTTGGTCTTGCTGACCAGGGCGCTGAGATCGACGTAGTCCTCGCTGTCGGCGGTGATGGTCTCGTCGGTCTTGATGTTGAAGTCGCGGTAGCAGTTCAGGCCCGTGCCGGCGGGGATGAGCTTGCCGATGATGACGTTCTCCTTCAGGCCCACGAGGTGGTCGACCTTGCCCTTGATGGCGGCGTCGGTGAGGACCTTGGTGGTCTCCTGGAAGGACGCGGCGGACATCCAGCTGTCGGTGGCCAGCGACGCCTTGGTGATGCCCATGAGAAGCTGGG
Source organism: Oscillospiraceae bacterium (assembly GCA_902785905.1). Classification (GTDB taxonomy): domain Bacteria; phylum Bacillota; class Clostridia; order Oscillospirales; family Oscillospiraceae; genus Limivicinus. Next base: position 14,188 of record CADAAM010000095.1, read on the forward strand.
TGCAGGTGGCGTGCTCAAGATCCTTCTCGCCCGCGGCGATGCGCTCGTCAATGGCCTTGTTGGCGGCCTTGAAGACGGAGATGTCCACGGTGGAGCCGGAGAGCAGATCGGTGTCGCCCGCCTCCTCGACGCGCACCTTGCGCATCATCTGGCGCACGATGACCTCGATATGCTTGTCGTTGATGTCGACGCCCTGCTGACGGTAGACCTTCTGAACCTCGCTGGTGATATAGCTGCGCACGCCCTGGCGGCCGAACTCGTCGTCGTTGATGCCGCGGATGCGGAGCACGTCGTGCGGGTTGAGCGCGCCGGAGGTGAGCTCCTGGCCCTTGTCCACATGGTCGCCGTTGTGCACGAGGATACCGGCGGAGTGCGGCACGGTGTAGACCACGGTCGCGCCCTCGGATTCGTTTGTGACGGTGATGGAGTACATGACGCCCTTCTTGGCCTCCTCGATGGAGACGGTGCCGGAGATCTCAGACAGGGTCGCCATCTTCTTGGGCTTGCGCGCCTCGAACAGCTCTTCGACACGGGGCAGACCCTGGGTGATGTCGTCGCCCGCGACGCCGCCGGTGTGGAAGGTACGCATGGTGAGCTGGGTGCCCGGCTCGCCGATGGACTGGGCGGCGATGACGCCGACGGCCTCGCCCGCGTTGACCGGGCGGCCGATGGCGAGGTTGATGCCGTAGCACTTGGCGCAGACGCCGCAGCCCGCCTCGCAGGTCAGGACGCTGCGGATATAGGCCTTGTGGATGTTGTGGGCCTCGAGAACCTTGGCGTCCTCGGGCATGAGCATGTGGTCGGTGTTGAAGAGCAGCTCGCCCGTCTCGGGATCGGTGATCGGCAGGGCCGGGAAGCGGCCGTGGATGCTGGTGCCGAAGGACTCGACCTCCTGGCCGCGGTCGTAGACGGCGCCGGCCCAGACGCCCTCGGTGGTGCCGCAGTCCTCCTCGCGGATGATGACCTCCTGGCAGACGTCGACCATACGGCGGGTGAGGTAACCGGAGTCGGCGGTACGAAGGGCGGTATCGGCCATGCCCTTTCGCGCGCCTCTGGTGGAAATGAAGTACTCCAGAACGGACAGGCCCTCGCGGAAGTTGGACTTGATGGGGATTTCGATGGTCTTGCCGGCGGTGTTCGCCATCAGGCCGCGCATACCGGCGAGCTGACGGATCTGGTTCATGGAGCCGCGGGCGCCGGAGTTTGCCATCATGTAGATGGGGTTGTACTCGTCCAGGGCGCTGGACAGCGCGTCGGTGACGTCCTTGGTGGTCTTCTCCCACTCGGACACGACCAGGCGGTAGCGCTCGTCATCGGTGATGAAGCCGCGCTTGTACTGGCGCTCGATCTTGACGACCTCGTCCTCGGTGGCGTGGATGAGCTCATACTTGGCGGAGGGGACGGTCATATCCGCGACGGAAATGGTGATCGCGCCCTTGGTGGAGTACTTGTAGCCCAGGGCCTTGATGGAGTCCAGCACCTCGGCCGAGATGGTGAAGCCGTACTTCTGGATGCAGCGGTCGATGATGTCGCCGAGCTGCTTCTTGCCGACCTGGAAGCTGATCTCATGGTCGAAGGCGTGGTCGGGATCGCTGCGGTCGACGTAGCCCAGATCCTGGGGGATGGGCTCGTTGAAGATGATGCGGCCGACGGTGGTGACGATGATCTTGCGGGTCTCCACGCCGTCCACGGTCTTGGTGACGCGCAGGCGGATGGGGGCGTGCAGGCCCACGTCGCCCTCGTTGTAGGCCATGATGGCCTCGGCGGAGTCGCGGTAGATGAGCGTGGGCAGATAGCTGATCTGCTTTTTCTTCTCAGCCGCAAGCTCGAGATTTTTGTGGTAGATCTCATCGCCGGACACGACGGTGTTGGCCTCGAGGCCGCTGTCGCCGGGATCGGTGACGAGCATGCGCTCCGCGCCCTTCTCGGCCTTGTCGATGCGCAGCATGGTCAGGTAGTAGGAGCCGAGGATCATGTCCTGGGTCGGAACCGTGACGGGGTGGCCGTCCTGGGGACGCAGGAGGTTGTTGGCCGAGAGCATGAGGATGCGGGCCTCGGCCTGGGCCTCGGCGGACAGGGGCACGTGAATGGCCATCTGGTCGCCGTCAAAGTCGGCGTTGTACGCGGTGCAGACCAGCGGGTGCAGGCGCAGGGCGCGGCCCTCGACCAGGATGGGCTCGAAGGCCTGGATGCCCAGGCGGTGCAGGGTCGGCGCGCGGTTGAGCAGAACCGGGTGCTCCTTGATCACGTCCTCGAGGGCGTCCCAGACCTCGGTGCGCTGCTTGTCGACCATCTTCTTGGCGGACTTGATGTTGTTGGCAACGCCGTCCTCCACCAGCTTCTTCATCACGAAGGGGCGGAAGAGCTCGATCGCCATCTCCTTCGGCACGCCGCACTGGTAGATCTTGAGATCGGGGCCGACGACGATAACGGAACGGCCGGAGTAGTCGACGCGCTTGCCCAGCAGGTTCTGACGGAAGCGGCCCTGCTTGCCCTTGAGCATGTCGCTGAGGGACTTGAGGGCGCGGGAGTTGGCGCCGGTGACGGCCCTGCCGCGGCGGCCGTTGTCGATCAGGGCGTCGACGGCCTCCTGGAGCATGCGCTTCTCGTTGCGCACGATGATGTCGGGCGCGTTGAGCTGCTGGAGCCTCTTGAGGCGGTTGTTGCGGTTGATGACGCGGCGGTAGAGATCGTTGAGGTCGGAGGTGGCGAAGCGGCCGCCGTCCAGCTGGACCATGGGGCGGATCTCGGGCGGGATGACCGGGAGGATGTCAATGACCATCCACTCGGGCCGCATGCCGCTGTGCTGGAAGGCCTCGACCACTTCGAGGCGCTTGACGAGCTTTGCCTTCTTCTGGCCGCCCGCGGTCTTGAGCTCCTCGCGCAGCTGCTTCGAGAGCTGCTCGCAGTCGATCTGGCTCAGAAGCTCCTTGATGGCCTCCGCGCCGATACCGGCCTTGAAGTCGTCCTCGTACTTCTCGCGCATCTCGCGGTACTCGCGCTCGGTGAGGATCTGGCCCTTCTCCAGCGGGGAGAAGCCGGGGTCGATGACGATATAGTTGGCGAAGTACAGCACCTTTTCCAGCATGCGCGGGGTCAGGTCGAGCATCAGGCCCATGCGGCTGGGGATGCCCTTGAAGTACCAGATGTGGGAGACGGGCGCGGCCAGCTCGATATGGCCCATGCGCTCTCTTCTCACCTTGCTCTTGGTGACCTCGACGCCGCAGCGGTCGCAGATCTTGCCCTTGTAGCGGATCTTCTTGTACTTGCCGCAGTGGCACTCCCAGTCCTTGGTGGGCCCGAAGATGCGCTCGCAGAACAGGCCGTCGCGCTCGGGCTTGAGGGTGCGGTAGTTGATGGTCTCGGGCTTTTTGACTTCGCCGTAGGACCAGTTCAGAATCATTTCAGGGGAGGCAATACCGATCTGGATCGCGTCAAACGGGGTATAGCTCATTACTCATCCTCCTCACTATAGTCGTCGGCGCCGAAGTCCGCGCCGAACTCATCCTCGGGGACGTTCTCGATGGAGAAGCCGCTGTCGGCCAGCTCCTCGTCGTCCGCCGCGTAAAGCTCGTCTCTGAGCTCGGGGATGAAGTCGTCGTCGTCCTCGTCCTTGAGCTCGATCTCCTGGCCCTGCTCGTCGAGCACGCGCACGTCGAGGCAGAGGGACTGCAGCTCCTTGACCAGGACCTTGAAGGACTCGGGCACGCCGGGCTGCGGGATGTCGTTGCCCTTGACAATGGCCTCGTAGGTCTTGACACGGCCGGTCACGTCGTCGGACTTGACCGTCAGGATCTCCTGCAGGGTGTAGGCCGCGCCGTAGGCCTCCATGGCCCAGACGAAGTAGACCCAGCCGACGGTGACGTCGTTATCGAACTTCTCGCCGGTGCGGCCGTCGTACATGACGCTCTTGCCGTCCTCGCGCAGACCGGCCTGGCGCAGGGTCTCGCGTATGGTCTCCTCGTTGGCGCCGTTGAAGATGGGGGTGGCCACCTTCCAGCCCAGGGCCTGGGCCGCGTAGCCGAGGTGAACCTCGAGCACCTGGCCGATGTTCATACGGGAAGGCACGCCCAGGGGGTTCAGGACGATGTCCAGCGGGGTGCCGTCGGGCAGATAGGGCATATCCTCGCGCGGCAGGATGCGGGACACGACGCCCTTGTTGCCGTGGCGGCCGGCCATCTTGTCGCCGACGGAGATCTTTCTCTTCTGGGCGATGTAGACGCGCACGACCTGGTTGACGCCGGGGTTCATCTCGTCCCCGGCCTCACGGGTGAAGACCTTGACGTCGACGATGATGCCGCTCTCGCCGTGGGGAACCTTGAGCGAGGTGTCGCGGACTTCTCTGGCCTTCTCGCCGAAGATGGCGCGCAGCAGGCGCTCCTCGGCGGTGAGATCGGTCTCGCCCTTCGGGGTGACCTTGCCGACCAGAATGTCGCCGGCGGTGACCTCGGCGCCGACCATGATGATGCCGCGCTCGTCGAGGTACTTGAGGGCGTCGTCGCCGACGCCGGGGATGTCGCGGGTGATCTCCTCGGGCCCGAGCTTGGTGTCACGGGCGTCGCACTCATACTCCTCCACATGCAGGGAGGTGAAGACGTCCTCCATCACGAGCCGCTCGTTGAGCAGGATGGCGTCCTCGTAGTTGTAGCCCTCCCAGTTCATATAGCCGACGAGGATGTTCTTGCCGAGGGAGATCTCGCCGTTGGAGGTGGAGGGGCCGTCGGCCAGCACGTCGCCCGCGCTCACGCGGTCGCCGGGGCTGACAATGGGACGCTGGTTGATGCAGGTGCCCTGGTTGGAACGGGCAAACTTGATGAGCTTGTATTCCTTGGTCTCGCCCCTGTCGTAGCGCACGGCGATGCGGCGGGCGTCGACCTTGGTGACGGTTCCCTCGCCCTCGGCCAGCACGCACACGCCGGAGTCGACGGCGCACTTGTGCTCGATGCCGGTGGCGACGATGGGGGCCTGGGTGGTCATGAGAGGCACGGCCTGACGCTGCATGTTCGCGCCCATCAGGGCACGGTTGGCGTCGTCGTTTTCCAGGAAGGGGATCATCGCGGTCGCGATGGAGACCATCATCTTGGGGCTTATGTCGATATAGTCGACCTCTTCGCGGTTGACGGAGATGGTATCGTTGCGGTGGCGGCAGGTGACGCGCTTGTTGAGAAGGCAGCCGTTTTCGTCCACGGGCTCGGACGCCTGGCAGACGACGTACTGGTCCTCCTGGTCGGCGGTCATGTAGTCGACCTGGTCGGTCAGGCGGCAGGTGCCCTTCTCCACCTTGCGGTAGGGGGCGACGAGGAAGCCGTACTCATTGGCTCTCGCGTAGGAGGCGAGGTAGTTGATCAGGCCGATGTTCGGGCCCTCAGGGGTCTCGATGGGGCACAGACGGCCGTAGTGGCTGTAGTGAACGTCGCGGACGTCGAAGCTCGCGCGCTCACGGGACAGGCCGCCGGGGCCGAGGGCGGACATACGGCGCTTGTGCGTCAGCTCCGCGAGGGGGTTGGTCTGGTCCATGAACTGGCTCAGCGGGGAGGAGCCGAAGAACTCCTTGATCGCGGCCGTCACGGGGCGGATGTTGATAAGGCTCTGGGGCGTCACGATGTCCAGATCCTGGAGGGTCATGCGCTCACGGATGACGCGCTCCATGCGGGAAAAACCGATGCGGAACTGGTTCTGCAGCAGCTCGCCCACGCATCTCACGCGGCGGTTGCCCAGGTGGTCGATATCGTCGGCCTCGCCGATGCCGTGGGCCAGGCAGTTGAGGTAGTTGACGGAGGAGAACATGTCGTCCACGACGATGTGGCGCGGGACCAGGATCTCGATGTACTCCTTGATGGCGCTCTTGAGCGCCTCGCCCTGGTACTGCTCCATGAGCTGCTTGAGGACGATGCCGCGCACCTTCTCCTTGATGCCGATCTCCCTGGGATCGAAGTCAACGTAGCGGGCAAGGTCGACCATGCCGTTGGAGAACACGCGCACGTTCTTGCCGTCGACGTTCAGCAGCACGTCCACCACGCCGGCGTCCGCGATCTCGCGGGCCTTCTCGCGGGTGATGATCTCGCCCGGCTCTGCCAGCAGCTCGCCGGTCAGGGGGTCGGAGACGGGGGCCGCCAGCTCGTGGCCCGCGATGCGCGGGAAGAGGGACAGCTTCTTGTTGAACTTGTAGCGGCCGACGTCGCTGATCTCATAGCGGCGGCGGTCAAAGAACAGGCCCTCGAGAAGGGTCTCGGCGGACTCAACCGTGGGAGGATCGCCGGGGCGCAGCTTGCGGTAGATCTCCAGCAGGCACTCGTCCCTGGACTTGGCGGTGTCCTTGTCGAGAGTGGCGACGATGCGCTCGTCCTCACCGAAGATCTCCCTGATGCGCTCGTTGGTGGTCGCGCCGACGGTGGGGTCGGCAACGCAGCTCAGCCAGGTGGCGCAGGACTCGGGCTTGAAGGCGCCCTTCTCGTCGAGGTCGGCGCGGTACTGGCCCATGGCCTTGAGGAACCAGGTGATGGGCAGCTTGCGGTTTTTGTCGATGCGGACGTAGAAGACGTCGTTTGCGTCTGTCTCATACTCCAGCCACGCGCCGTGGTACGGGATCACGGTGGCGCCGTAGGTCGCGATCATGGCCTTGTCGACGGTCTTGTCGAAGTACACGCCGGGGGAACGCACGATCTGGGAGACGATGACGCGCTCGGCTCCGTTGATGACGAAGGTGCCGCCGTCGGTCATGAGCGGGAAGTCGCCCATGAAGATCTCCTGCTCCTTGATCTCCTCGGTCTCCTTGTTGCGCAGTCTGACGCGGACCTTGAGAGGCGCGGCATACGTTGCGTCTCTGGCCTTGCACTCCTCCTCGGAGTATTTGGGCTTTTCGTTCATCGAGTAGTCGATGAAGCTCAGCTCCAGGTTGCCGGTGTAGTCGGTGACGGAATCCACATCCTTGAAGACCTCGCGCAGGCCGGTCTCCAGGAACCATTTGTAGGAGCTCTTCTGGATCTCCAGGAGGTTGGGCATGTCCATAATCTCCTGGGTGCGGGCAAAACTCTTTCGCAGGGTCTTGCCGTACATGACGTCTCTTGGCATTGACACACTCTCCTTACAGTCATTAAAAACGCCCGGGTATGTTGTTGAAAACTGTACCTGCTATACTTGACATAACAACAGGATGGGGGTGTATGTCCGCCCCCCTGATAAACATAGCGAGTTATTATACCATCGCGTGTGCGCGCATGTCAAGCACATTTTCGCGGGAATGTCAAGTTTTTTCGGGGCCTTCGGGCTCTTTTTTTGTTGGCTCCCGATTTCAGAGCCGGCCCTTGGCTCGCCCCCGCCGCAAGGCGAGGGGAGAGCTGGCGCGAAAGCGCCTGAGAGGGGCGTCCCTCGCCGCGTCGTCGGGTACCTCTTGGCTCGCCCCCGCCGCAAGGCGAGGGGAGAGCTGGCGCGAAAGCGCCTGAGAGGGGCGTCCCTCGCCGCGTCGTCGGCCCCTCTCAGTCACAATGCTTGCGTGAGACGCATTGTGACAGCTCCCCCCAGCGGGGGGAGCCAAGGGGGCCGCGCTTGAGAGCGGAAAGGAGTAAGCATGAAAAGCGATGAGACCTTGCTTTCTTATGCTAGAGAGCTTCGCCGTGAAATGACGCCGCATGAGAGAAAGCTGTGGTATTTATTTCTGCAAAAATACCCTGTGAAAATCTATAAACAGAAGATCATAGAGCGGTATATCGTGGATTTCTACTGTGCGCCTGCAAAGCTCGTCATTGAGATTGACGGTACACAGCATTATGAAGAGGACGGAAAAGCGCGTGACAAGGCGAGAGACGAGATATTGCGTTCTCTCGGTCTCACCGTCCTGCGTTTTAGTAATCGGGATATTGATCGGGACTTTCACGCCGTTTGCGAAATGATCGACCAGACGATCAGGGAACGCGTTAAGCGGGAATGACGTCCTCCCCTCTTGGCTCGCCCCCGCCGCAAGGCGAGGGGAGAGCTGGCGCGAAAGCGCCTGAGAGGGGCGTCCCCTGCCGCGTCGTCGCCCCCTCTCAGTCACAATGCTTGCGTGAGACGCATTGTGACAGCTCCCCCCGGCGGGGGAACCAAGGAAGTGCGCGCATCGGTCAGCCCTTGTAATCCCGCCCCGTTCGGGGTATACTGTCCTCAATCTATGACTCTGCGGAGGATCATTCATGGACCTCGTCGCCTATCTGCTTCTCGCCCTGGAGGGGGCTTTCGCGCTGTGGCTGCTGCGGCGCGAGGGGCTGCTCGCGTCCCGGCGGGCGCTGGTGCTGTCCGCCGTGCTGACCGCTGCGGCCTTTGTGCTGCGCGGGCTCTGCCTGCCCTATGAGACGCTGGACTACCAGAATTTTCTGAGCCAGTGGGTCGCCTTTTACCGGGAGAACCTGGGCTTTCGCTCCCTGTCCTACCCGCTCGGCAACTACAACATACCTTATTTATATTTTCTCTGCTTCTTCTCCTACCTCCCCATCCGCGACCTCTTCCTCATCAAGCTGCTGAGCATTTTCTTCGACGTGCTGCTGGCCTTCGGCGCGATGAAGCTGGTCTCCCTCTGCGACAGCCGGGGCAACGTACTGCGCACGTGCTTTTTCTCGGTGCTGCTCCTGCCCACGGTGATCCTCAACGGCTCGCTCTGGGGCCAGTGCGACAGCATCTACGCGTCCCTGGCCCTGCTGGGGCTGTGGCTGGGACTGACGGGGCGGCCCGTTCTGTCGGTGCTGCTGTTCACGCTGTCCTTCGGCTTCAAGCTCCAGGCGGTGTTTCTCATGCCGATCATGGCGGTGCTGTGGTTCCGGGGCGACTATAAGCTCCGGCACTTCGCGCTCTTCCCCGTCTACTATATCCTGCTGGTTCTGCCCGCGGTGCTGCTCGGCAAGCCCTTTATGGACACGCTGACGCTCTATGCCTCCCAGACCGGAAGCATCGGCAGCGGGCTCAACTACAACTCCCCTTCGATCTACGCCTTTTTCTGGCGCAGCCCGGAGACCCGGGACGCGGCGAATCTCGGCATCGTCGGGGCCTTCACCTTCATGCTGACGGTGCTGCTGTTCTGCTTTCTGCGCCGCAGGAGGCTCAGCGTGCGCGCGGTGCTGGCGGCGGCCCTGCTCTTTGCGGTGGGTATTCCCTTCCTGCTGCCGCACATGCACGAGCGCTACTTTTTCGGCGGGGACGTTCTGTCCGTCGTGATGGTCTGCTGTTCCACGCTGTGCATCCCGACGGCCCTGCTGACGCAGTTTGCCTCTCTGCTGGGCTACCACGCCTATCTCAAAATGAAATACCTGTTATATGTGGATCACGGCTCCCGCGCCCTGATCGTCACGCTGCTGCTGGTCTTCGCCGAGCTGGTGCGGGACACCGTCCCCGACGACGATTTTGAAAATCTTTCAAAATCCGAAAAATCGGCCTTGACAAAAGACGAGAATCTGCTATAATACCTCTTGCCTCAGGCGAGGCAGGAATATGCGAGAGTGCTGGAACAGGTAGACAGGCACGTTTGAGGGGCGTGTGTCAACCGACGTGGGAGTTCAAGTCTCCTCTCTCGCACC
>CADAAM010000096.1 GCA_902785905.1 Oscillospiraceae bacterium
TATGATATACACGCAGCCGCCGTGGGTCAGCGCGGGCCAGGTGTCCAGCAGGGTGGCGTCAAAGCCGAAGCTGGCATAGGTGGCGGAGTGGGTGTTTTCATCAATGCCGTAGGAATCACAGGCCATAAAGGCGAGATTGCAGAGGTTGCGGTGCTCCAGGATCACGCCCTTGGGTACACCGGTGGAGCCGGAGGTATAGAGCAGGACAAACATATCCTCCGGGGCGGGATGGTCGCTCAGTCTCTCGCAGGCGGGCAGCGCAGGGATGTCCTGCGTCTTCAGTACCGGGCCTTTGTATTCCGACACGCTCGCCATCAGCGTCTCGTCGGCGATCAGGAGCTTGCAGTCCGCGTCCTTCATCATGAAGGCCAGTCTCTCCGGCGGGTAGCTGGGATCCAGGGGCTGATAGGCCGCACCGGCTTTCAGCGCGCCCAGCGGAGCGATCGTCATCCATTCACAGCGGGGAATGAGGATGGAGACGACGTCGCCCTTCCCAACCCCGCAGGAGCGCAGATACCCGGCAATACGCTCCGAGATTTCGTCCACCTGGCGGTAGGTATAGACCTCGTCCTTGAAAACGACCGCATTGCTGTCCGCGTACTTCTCCGCCGCATCTCGCCACAGGGACACGATATCCCGGACGGGATAATCCGCCTCCGTTGCATTGAAGCGGTCGAGCTCCGCCTCTGTGTCAGGTGTCAGCAGGAGAATGTCACCGAAGGTCTCCTTGTTAATAAACTCCTTTGCGATCTGCTCATAGCAGCGGGCAAAGATTTCCATGCTCTCCCGCTCGAACAGATCCGTCCTCCAGAAAATCCGCAGCCTGCAGGCATCGCCGCCGGTGTGCACTTCGACCGCGATATTGGCCTTGGCGTCATCGCATTCGATATTTTCCATGGCGATTCTGCCGTCCAGGAATTCCTTCTCCCCCTTCAGTCCGCCCTGATAGATGAACATTGTGGGAATGGAAAGGTCAAAGGCGGAGCAAATATCCGTGTAGGAAAACAGGTTCAGATGCTCCCGGATGCTGTCCGTGCGCGCAAAGCGCTCCAGTACCGGGAAGGTCTTCACAAACATGCCGATGGTATTCATGGTTTCGGGGCTGCGTCCGTGATAAACGGAAGCGTACAGCGCCTCCCCGGCGCCGCTGAAGCGGCTGAGCAGATAACCGTAAACGCCGGTAAAAAAGCTGGCGGTACGGATTCCCGCGTCCTTTACAAACGCGGACAGCTCTTCCAGGCTGAGATCGAGCTGGTGGTCCAGCCAGGCGCATTTCCAGCTTTCTCCCTCATGGTCATGAAACGGCTCGCTGACGGTCTCTTCACCGTCCAGCAGATCACTGTACCATTTCTTTGCCGCCGCAAACTCATCCGTGCCGCGCCGCTTCTGCTCCTGCCAGGCAAAGTCGGCGGCAGAAAGCGTCTCTCCCTCGGGGAGAAGCCCGTGGTAAGCGCGATTCAGCTCGCTGAGGAAGACCTCCTCGCTGTGTCCGTCAAACAGGATATGGTGAAAATCCGCAAAGAGCCACGCCTGATCCTTCCCCTCGATGATTTGCAGGCGATAAAGCTCACCCTCCGGGTCCGAAAACGGCCGGATCAGCGCGTTCGGATCGGGTTCTCCCCGACTCTCCGAAATGCTTACCGGCAGCTCCTCCCGCGCTCCGGCCGGCGTTTTCCGCACGACGCCGCCGTCCTCTCCCTGCGCGAAGCGGGAGAGGATTCCGGGATGGGCCCGGACCGTCTCCGTCAGGGCCTCGCGCAGCTTTGCAAGATCCGTCCCCTGCGGAAGCGGAAAGAGCCAGGGCAGATTATAAGCTGTCCCCTGCAGATTTTTTATCCAGTCCAGATAGATTCCCAGCTCGGTCATTGAAAGCGGTGAACTGCTCCAGTTTGTATCCATGTCTTGACTCTCCTTTCACAGCCGATAATGGTCCGAGTATGAATTATGAACAGTTTTGATATAATTATTGTAGCACAGTGTCAAAATGCTTGTCTATCAATTTCTATCCGTCTTTCTATCCTTTTCTGCCGTTTGCCTTTTGTCGGAAAAAACGCAGGTCAACTTTGGAACTTCTGTCCCATTTACTTCCCGGTTCTGGATGTTTATCGAAGATCATCAGCGCCGACTTTCCTTTGAGATACCCCACAAAATCTGAGATACTCAATTTCGGCGGGATGCTCACACATGGATGCACATGATCCGCGCAAACCGCGCCCGCAGCAATCTCGGCTTTCTTGTTACTACACAGCGTCTTGATCATATCTCTCACGTCATCATTTACCATTTCGTACAATTCTTTCAACGAAACTTCGGGATAAATACAATACTTTCCCATTTGCAGTATGCTAAACTCAAATCGTCCATTGGACGCCTCCTGTGTTCTTAGTTTTGCTTGCAGCACCTTAATAACACGGAGGCTTTTATTTCCGCATACCCGATACGCCTTCTTCCAGTTGCCCGGCATAGCTGGGGGATTGAGTTTTTCATTCACCCTTCTTCTTTTCATCAGCTTCTCGGAACGACTTTCATTTGGTCAAAAGCTTCATCGTTTCATCGGGAAGTGCGATCCAGCGTATAGACGAGTATGGCCGCGGCTCTGACTTCGGCGGACTGTACCGCTTTTATTGGCGGGCATCCTGCCGGTGGAGCAGAACGCCGAGACGGCGCTCTCCATCGCCGACAGCGCCTGCGTCATGGAGGCCTGGCGCATCACTCTCGGCGGCACCGGCAGGGAACCGGCCGCCGCTGTGGATGCAGAGACTATATTTGTTGACAAAGCATACCGGATAAGTTATAAATGTATCAACAGGAAAAAAGCTGTATAATTAGCAAGAAAGAAAGGGCTGATCCTATGGCAAAACAACGCAGTCGCGCAGACAGACTCATAAAATTCCTGATCATGATTATGATCGCCGCCTCTTTTGCGCTCTTGTCACCGCGTTCCCACGCTCAGGAATACACCAGAAACGCGGTTTTGGTTGACAGTACGGCTTATCCCGGCGTATACCGGGTACAGGCGGTAAAGGGCGACACGGACGCGACCATCGGCATCTCCAGTATCGCAAAGCAGAATCTGGAGAACGGACCCACGACCGAGTCTCCGGCGATTATCATGGGCGCCGCTGTGCCCTTTGAGGTGAAGACTGGCCCCACCGAGTTTACGCCGAGCGACGCGGAGCGCTATGCTCCCTACAGCTATTTCCGCTACAGCATTATTGAGGAGCTGGGCGTAGACGGCACAATGCATAAAAAAATGTCCGGCTTTGACGGCAGCTATTACATTATACGCGTCGACGTCAGCAATCTGATTGCGAACGCGCCGGAGGGCAGCTTCCTCCATGTCAAGCAGGAGGGCAACAAGGCCCTGATGGTCTCCCTGCTGCATGAGGCCTATTCCACGGAGACCGGCCGGGCCACCTTCTCCGACGCCCTGGGCAACAAGGTGGGCGTCTACTCCATTGCTAACGACGGACTTTCCATGAAGGATAAGGCGGGTAACGATAGTGAAAAGCCCTATATCGACGTGATCCTCATGTCCTCCGGCACGCTCGTTGCCGGCGCCGACACGGGCAGCACCGACCCCAACGTCATGACTGCGGACGTCAAGCTGAGCTTCTATGTGGACCAGACACGGGACTATAACCCTGAGCTGGATTATGAGTCCATGGTGAACACGTACACGCCCGCCACCGGTCAGCCGACACTGGCGCAGATGATGCTGGAGAAGTATTACAAGGCGCCCGCGGGCGCTCAGGTCACCAACTACGTCGTGAAGGGCTCCGATCTGGAAATCGAGATCATGAACGGCGACAACGGCCAGCGGGAATTCTGGTCCCTCCGCAAGGCGATGGCTCATTACGACGACTCTCCCATCAAGATGATCTGCGAAGTTCCCGTGCTGGAAGGCCTGCTCGTGGACGGCAATCGTCACGTCATCTTCGACGTCAACAGCTTCGATATTCAAATCGCCAATCATCAGGATTCTAACGCCGCCCTCACGGTGCGAAACGCCACGCTGACCCTCCAGGACAGCTTCAACACCACCGGCGCGGAGCTCGCCGTGGGCAACAACGCCAGAATGTCCATTGAGGAGGGCGGCATCCTGATCATCTCGAACACCTGCCAGGTGGAGGTCGAGTATGACGCCGCCTCTGTCGCGCCCGGCTCCGAGAGCACGGCCCCGGCGCTCACCTACGGCGTCATTACCGTGGAAGACGGCGGCGAGATCATCAACAACGGCATCATCTCCATCGAGGGCACCGAGGGCAAGCCCATCGACCCGGCCGCGCCCGCGATCCGCGACATGCAGGCCGCGGAGCTGAACATCAAGCCCGGCGGAAAGCTCACCAACAACGGCGCCCTGCTCTGCTACGGCAGACTGTACAATACGGGCACGCTTGAGAACAGCGGACGTTATGATGTCACAATCCGGTCCAACGATCCGGACAAGGGCAGCTTTGACTACCACTGCGGCATTCAGATCGCCTGGAAGGACGACGTGACGCAGCAGGGCGTCCAGATGGGCCAGCTCTACAACGGCGACGACCGCAACGGCGTTGTCACCGGCGCCACTCTGGTCAACAACGGCGATATCGTTCTGGTTCCCGGCTTCCTGGAGAACTTCGGAACATTTGAAAACGCCGCGGGCGCGAATCTTTATCTCTGTGCCGTGACGGACGCGGTGATTCCTTATCAGGTCACGTATACGCCGCTTGTCCTGGAACAGCGCATCCAGTTTGAAAACCCGATCTCGATCTACGTTACCAACAATCCGGGCGCCACGTTCACGAACGCGGGCAACATTGTGACCGCGCAGGTGGAGATCATCGGCACCGGCCGTACCGGAGAGCTCACCACACCGGCGGTCGGCGACCTCATCTACGATATCTGTATCGACAATCTCGGTCAGATGACCAACAGCGGCACCATCACCCTGGACGGCGTGTATACCTTTGGCGAAATGAGCAACACAGGTGGGCTGAATAACAAGGTCGTGTTGTCTGCCAACAATGATCGTGTGGGTTCGCTGACTGACACGACCGGCTTCACCGACGTATACAACGGCAAGAAGACCGGGTACGTGTGGACACATATCCCCTGCACCGGAATCAGCATTACGCCAACCCACACATACGGCACGGGCGGTGGGACCGTTCCGTGGACCGTCAATGCCGAGACCGGGGAGCCCGACGCCGAGGGCGTCCGGTACTATCTGCTGGCCTACGAGGGCAACGGTGCAGTGCCGAAGCAGAGATATACGATCACGGGCGGCGGTGAAACCGTCCTGACGAGCCCGGCACTCCCGATGATCGGTGAAGGAAACGCCGTGTACCGCTTCCAGGTTCTCGACGGCCTGTTCGGTCAGTATGCGAACGCCTCTGTCAGGGTGACCTCGCAGATCTTTACGGCGCCGAGCGCTATCCCGGAGCTCGTTTATAACGGCAAGGATCAGACGCTGATCACAACGGGCGGCACCAACCAGGGCGTCCTGGAATACAGACTCGGCGAGAGCGGCGAATGGACCGCAAATCCGCCTTCCGCCATGAACGCAGGGTCCTATAAGGTGTACTACAGGCTTGCCGGCGAGAACGACACGACAGAGTATCAGTCCGTGGACGTCGCAATCGGCAAGAAGCCCGTGACGGTCTCCGGCGATGATGTGACAACGCCGCTTAACGCGGATCTTGCGGCGCTCTCCTGCACCGTCAGCGGCCTCGTTGCAGGTGAGACGCTCAACGTACTGCTTACCACGGATGCAAACAAGGATGCTGCCGGCACTTACAACGTCACCCCCAGCGTGACGGGTGAAAACCCGAACTATGAGATCACGCTCAAGAACGGTAAATATATCGTGACGGAGCAGAGCTTTACGGTAACCGCGAAGGACAAATACGGGGTGTTCAGCGACGAGACCACCTATACGGGCTTCAATATTGAGCTTACTGTTCCCAGTGGAGCGACAGCTTACTACAGCACCGTCGAAGCGCTGACGGCGGAAAACTTTAAGACCAAGGGCGCCGCCACGCTCAAAGTGCAGCCCGCCACGGCCGGGACGCATACCGTATATTACTACGTGAGAAACGCGGAGGATACTTACGGCGTCGGCGGCAGCAAACAGGTCATCATCGACAAGGCCCAGCAGACAGCGCCCGATCCCACAAAGCTGATTACAGGCGCCGAGAGCTGGCTGAATTCCGGCGACGGCACCATCACCGGCATCACGCCGCGTAAGATGGAATACCGCGAGAAGGGCAACGACGGCAGCTACACCATGGCCTATATGGAGAAGGTTTATGTCGTGCCAGGCACCTATCTGGTTCGCATGGTCGGTGACGAGAACCATTACCCAAGCCCAGACACGGAGGTGACTGTGGGTACAGGCGAACCGGTCCCGATCTGGTTTGACACCAACAGCGGCGGGCATGCCGTACTCACGCCTCCGGCGGCCGGCACGATTACCGTCGAGTCGGATTCCGATGGCTTCCTGGTGAGCGGACTCGCCTGCGGAGACATCCTCCCCGAGCTTGCGCTCACGCTGCAGAATACGACCTTCCTGGGCTGGTACAGGGACGGAAAGGCCTATGATCTGAATACCCCGATCACCATGCCCACTACCCTGACCGCCGGCTGGAAGCCGGAAGCCATCACCTTCAAGCTGCCTGCCGGAACGACGACGATCGGCGCGAACGCTTTTGAAGGTCTTCCCATGAGCTCCGTTGAGCTCCCGGCCGTCTGTGCGGAGATTCATTCCGGTGCTTTCAAGGGCTGCGCGCAGCTCAAACAGATTGTGATTCCAAACCCGGAGATCAAGATCAATACAGCTGCTTTTGAGGGCTGCAGCGGCGTGTATGTCTTTGGCCCCAAGGACGGCAACGCGAGTTATCTCTGCACCGAGCAAAACGGCTTTGTCTATGTCACCGACGTAACGAACTGATACGGTTTCGTGATTTCGTTCTTTAGTCACAAAAGCCGCAGTTCCTGCGGTGTTTTCGGTACGAAATGCTGAAAACACGTCTCACGCAGAACCTCTGCGCGCCGGTTTCCATGAGGCTCCGGTATAAAGAGACCTACGTCTGTTTTGAATTGGTTCACAGCACGCTCCTTATCTCACCGGTTTCATGATGATCTCATCGTCCGGCAAACTTATTTTTCCTTTCCAACTCGGAAGCCCCACAGGGGCCTCCGAGTTGGTTTTTTGCTTAAATCCCTTATGGCCGGTCGGGCGCTGCCGGGAGGAAAACCGGCTGCGTTTATCCTGTTTTATTTCGATGTTTTTACGGCGCTTGCCTATAGCAATCCGCAGGATTTCATGTTATACTTTCATTATGATTTGGTCGCAGGGAGATACAGGAACCCGGAAAGACTCCGCGATACAGGAATCCGGCCTTGCGGAGCCCCTGACAGTCTGCGTCTATCTTTCGGAATACAATCAACTCACAATGGAGGGAACAACATGCTGCGTCACCGTATTTCAGATCTGGACATCTACCTCTTCGGAAGAGGAACGCATTACACCGTTTACGAAAAGCTC
>CADAAM010000097.1 GCA_902785905.1 Oscillospiraceae bacterium
GCGTCCCGGTGGGAGTAGCTGAGAAAGAGATACGGTTCGTCGCCCCGATAGGGGGCCAGGCTCCTGTCTTCAAAAACCATGGCTGTTCCGGCTCCTGTCAAAAAGCATGTCCTTCTGATAGCTTGCCTATTTTATATTAGTATAAGACAGGAAAAGCATGGATGTCAAGAAAAAGCCAAGGCTTGCGCAGGCCTGCGAAATATGATATAGTCTGTCAAAAATCGGACGCAGGGGGCGACGGCATATGACAACACAGGACAGGCCCGTGGCGGTGCTCGCCGGGACGCCGGTGGACACGGAGATGGGCGCGGAGGTTCTGCGCAGACGGGGCTTGACGCCCTTAAACTGCCCGGTCTCCCGCCATCCGCTGGAGCAGGCCGCCTTTCAGGTGAAGAGCGCGGAGGAAAAGCGCACCGTACTCACCGGCATCCTGCGCGGCGCAATGGAGCGGGGCTGCGGCAGCGCTTTCATCTATTGCAACTCTCTCTCCGGCTCGGCGGATTTCCCGGCCCTGTCAAGGGAACTCGGCCTGCGCATCGTCACGCCCATGGACGCTTACGGCAAGATAGCGCGGCAGTACCGCCGCCTCGCCGTCATCGCCTACAACGGCCAGGCCCTCGCGGGCATCGACACCGCCATGGTCCGCGCCAATCCCAAGATCATCCTCCTGCCCGCCGGGACGCCGACCGTCACACTGGACATCGAACAGGGCCTCGACCCGGACGAGATCATCCGCCGCAACCATATCGACGCCCTCGCGCGTTACTTTAAAGCCTGCGGCTGCGAGGCCCTGGTTCTCGGCTGCACGCATTTCCCCTATGTCGCCGACGCCCTGCGCGCCTATACGGATCTCCCGCTGCTGGACCCGGCGGAGGAGATGCTGCGCCTGCTGCTTGCACCCTGAGGAGGTATCACGCCATGCTGAACCACATGCTCGCCGCGGTCAACGCGGTGCTCCCGACCTTTCTGATCATCGCCCTCGGCTTCTTCATCCGCCGCCGCGGTATGGTGGACGAGCGCTCCCTGACCAAATTCAACTCGGTCGCCTTCCGGGTCTTCCTGGCCTGCCAGATTTTTCTGAACGTCTATAACTCCGAGCTCGGCGAGGCCTTCGATCTCAAGCTCGTGATCTTCACGGCAATCGGACTGCCGCTCGCGGGCCTTTTGTCGCTGCTGCTCTCGATCCTCGTCGAGCCCAGGCGCGACCGGCGCGGGGTCATGGCCCAGGGCATGTTCCGCGGTAACTTCGTCCTGCTGGGCATGCCGCTGATCCTCTCCCTCTTCGGCCCCGATGCCGCGGGCCTCACGGCGGTGATGATCGCGATCAATATCCCGATCTACAACGTCCTGTCCGTCATCTTTCTGGAGCTCTTCGCCGGCGGCGAGATCAACACCAAAAAGATGCTGCGCGACATTGCGACCAATCCCCTCATCGACGCGACCTTCCTCGCCCTGCTCTTTAAGCTCCTGCGCATCCCGCTCGACCGCGTCCCCATCCTGATGAGCACGATGGGCTCCGTCGCGGCGGTGGCGACGCCGCTGTGCCTGTTCATTCTCGGCGCCTCCTTCACGCCCTCCAGCATCGGCAGCGGCGGGAAAAGCCTCTGGATCACGGTGGCCATGAAGCTGCTGATCCTCCCCGGCGCGGCCATCGCCGCGGCGGCCGCCATCGGGATTCGCGGCCTTGCCCTGGGCCTCGTGCTGCTGAGCTTCGGCGCGCCCACGGCGGTCACCTCCTACAACATGGCGCGCGAGCTCGGCGGCGACGCGGAGCTCGCGGCATCCATCGTCGTGGTCGACACGGCCCTGTCCTGCCTCACCCTCTTCGCGTGGATCGTGCTGCTGAAAACGCTGGGACTGTTCTGAACACAGCCACCCCCTTGACAAAAGGGGCGGCTGTGTCAGACTGCAGGCAAAAAACCGCCGTCTGAAAGACTTGGCTTTTCAAGCTGAACACAGCGCCAAATGACACGGTATGTCCTGAACATGGCAGAGCTGCACATGAAGCCGAACACGCCGCGCGGGAATCAATGCGCGATAATTTTATCCGACAATGCGCGGTATTTTTATCCGACGGATACTTGACATACATATCGCAAAAATATATTATTGAAACGTAATGATACTCTCAATTTCAGATTGCGAAAGCCTCGGACAGGAGCGGGGCAATTGATTGCCCCAAGACTGACCGGAGTCTTTTCGCAGAAGCAAAAACCACTTTTGCTTCACTTTATCACAGTATGAAAAGGCATCGGTGCTGACAGTTACAAAAAACGGTAAAAACGGATGCTGTTGCCTTGCTATCTGTATGATAGCGGAAGAAAGCATCACCGCTCCATTTCCTGAAGGATGGAGCGGCATATCTTGACATCTTGCATCATAAATCTACTACGCAGAAGAGTGATGAAAATGATAAAATCCATGCAGCAGCTTTTGGGTTTTCTGATGTCCTGCCTGATTCTCCTGACCGCCGGACTGGCCTGCACGCCGGAAGCCTGCGCCGCTTCTTATATGAGCGACAAGACCGAGATCCCCGTTAACCTTGAAGTCTCGGGCGCCGAAGCTCTGTGTCAGACGGAGGACGGCTATGTCTGGATTGGACAGTATTCCGGATTGACACGCTATGATTCAAAGGAATTTGTGTCTTACAAAAGCTTTATATGGGAAGATCAGGTATACCCCATAATCAATGTCCGGGCGCTTGCGTCCGAGGGCAGCACGCTGTATGTGGCTACTTCCGAGTGCATATATGTTTACCGCGACAATCATTTTGAACCCCTGCTCATGAAAGTCGGCGTCGTTCTTGACATCGTTCTGGACGAGAGAAACGACCGGCTGTTTATTGCCACGCAGGATTCGGGCGGAATTATTTACGACATCGCAAGCGGAACGAAAACCACCATCCCGGGTACGGAAGGAATCCACGTGCTTGATTTTGCACTCGATTTTTCCGGCGACAACTATTTCTATCTAACAGAGAAAGGCGTGTACGACCGCAGCGGGAACGAGATCCTGCAAAGCGCAAGGCTCCTCGATATCTATTCCACCGATACGACCTTGTTTATGGCAGAGGACAGCGGCATTATCCACTGCTACGGCATCAAAAACGGGGGCATGCTGGATGATCTCACCATTCCCGATCAGGTCAACAAGATGCTGTACTCCGAGGAGGATCAAATCCTGTTTACCGCCTGTGAAAAGAGCGGTATATACTGCGTTGATTTCAGCTCGGGCGAGCCGAACATCTCCCTGGCCGGCGATCTGGAAAACAAGAGTCAGCTGGTGGATCTGATGATTGACTATGAGGGGAATCTCTGGGTGGCCTCTCATTACATCGGCGCTTCCGGCGTGTCCATCATCACACAAAACGCCCTGTCCGAGCTGCTCTATGACGATCCGATCTGGCAGGCCCTGAACGCGCCCCCCGCGTTCGACAGAAACGTTTACGCGGTTGAAAAATACGGCGACATTCTGTACATCGTCGCGGCAAACCGGATCTACAGATATGATCTGCTCCGGAATGAGATTCTTCCGGACAACGTCATCATGCAGACCATCGACGCATATGCCGAGGAGAAAACGCAGGAGGGAAAAGCCCAGGGCGACAGCAATTTCACCTTCACATATTCTCCGAAGGACGCTGAAATATTCCGGGACAAGATCTGTTTCGCCGTCTATGGCATCGGCCTCGTTGAGTACGATCCGGCGTCGGATGAAGTCTTCATTTACGATCTGGACTATATCGGCAGCCATCTCGGGACCCTTGTCAATGACCCGGATATTTCGGTGACGAATACGATCCGTTCGATGCACAGCTGCGGCGATTATCTGGCTCTCGGTTATACAAGAGGGATCATGCGCTTCGACGGCTCCACGTTTTCCGTTATGAATGTCGGCTCCAATGTTCTGTACATCAACGAGACGAAGGACGGCAAAATTCTGTTTGACCGGACGCAGGGACTGTACGTCATCGACGAGGATTTTACCGAAGCAACGGAAATCCCCACCGAAAAAGACATCACCGGCAATCGCCTGAAATTCCTCGTGGATGGAGATGATCTCTATTACACGCTCAACAGCCGGCTTTTCAGGACGAATATCGCTTCCGGCGGCGGTGTTTCCGAAGAAATTACCATCCCGTACATCAAGGGCTCCATCGTTGAGCTTGCCAAGATCAAATGCTTTGACAACGACGGGGAGAGCGAATACAAATATGTCATCGGAAGCCAGACCCAGCTCTATATTACCGATTCTCTTGAAGGCCTCCGACTGAACGATTATGTACTTTGCGATGCCACAAACGGCTTGCAGCCCATCATAGCCAACACCTCGGGATACTATGACGAGGCGGAGCAGAAATACTATCTCCAGTCCACCAACGGCATTTTCGTCTATGATTTCAGCTTGACGAGAAATGTGCCGATGCCGGTCAGAATTGCCGTTTCCTCCGTGGATCTCGACGGGGTTTCTCATTATGGCGATAACATTGGGATCGGGAAGGACGTCCATCGTGTCGCCTTCCAGCTGTCCACGCTCGGCTTCCGGCCGAACAACGGTTACACCACGTATTATAAGCTGGACGGTGCTGACAACGATTTCATCGTCTATTCCGGCGACAACCGCAGCATATACTATACGAACCTCCGCGGCGGAAGCTATGACTTCCAAATCTATGTGACGGACGAATACGGGCAGGAGTCCAACCGGATTCAGATTCATCTGGAGAAGGAACGGAAAATCTATGAGCAATGGTGGTTCTGGGGCATTCTCTTTATTCTTGCGGCCACAGTGGTCTATTTGATCACATCCCTGATCATTCGCTTCAAGACCAGGCAGGCGCTGAAGCGTCAGCTGGAATACAAGAATATTACGCTGGAATCGATTCAGGCCATCGCCCGGACAATTGACGCCAAGGACGAATACACCAACGGCCACTCAATCCGTGTGGGCTTTTATTCCAAGGTCATCGCGGAGAACATGGGCATGAGCTCCGACGAGGTCGATAACATTTATTACATCGCCCTGCTCCACGACATCGGTAAGATTGCGATCCCGGACAGCATCCTCAACAAGCCCGGGAAACTCACGGACCAGGAATTCAAGGTGATGAAGAGCCATACGACCCGCGGCGCCAAGATCCTGATGGGTATCTCAACCATTCCGCAGATTGTGGAGGGCGCGAAATCTCACCACGAGAAATACGACGGCTCCGGCTATCCCGAAGGACTCAGCGGCAATGACATACCGTTCGTGGCAAGGATTATCTGCTGCGCGGACTGCTTTGACGCAATGGCGTCCAAAAGAGTCTATAAAGCGCCGTTCTCTCTGGATACGATTCTCAACGAGTTCAAGCGCTGCGCCGGAACCCAGTTCGATCCTCAGATCGCCGAGGTTGTCATCGACCTGATTTCCAGCGGAAAACTGCAGCCCTATACCGCCGAAAACACCTATCTCGGGAGTGACGGCAAGACCTACCGGATCGACAGTGCCGTAAATAAGCCGGAGGAATAAGCCCGGCTGTCCGCGTCCCGCCTGTCGGGCTGAAAAGGGCAGAGAGTAAAATACTGAATTGTCACTGTTTGCCGCCCTCTTGACAAAAGGGGGCGGCTGTGTTATACCATAACTGTACTAACTGACATAGTACAGTTAACACGGAAGGAGGCGGCGGCTTGATCCAGATCAACTATAACGACGCGCGCCCGATCTATGAAAAGGTCAAGGAACAGCTGCGGCGGCTCATTCTCAGCGGAGCTCTGCCGGAGGACAGCAAACTCCCCTCGGTGCGGGAACTGGCCGTGAGTCTGACGGTCAACCCCAACACGATACAGCGGGCCTACCGCGAGCTGGAGACGGAGGGCTGTATCGTCTCGATCCCCGGCAAGGGCAGCTTTGTGGCCCGCGGCGGCGGCGCGAAGGCGGCGCGGCGGGAAGAGCTGACGGAGCAGCTTCTCGCGGCAGCCTCGGAGCTCGAGGCGCTGGGCCTGAGTCGGGAAGAGATCGCGCAGGTCATCAAGGAGGGCAAGCATGATTGAGGTAAGGCAGCTCAGAAAGAGCTTTGACGGCTTTGAGGCCCTGCGGGGTCTCGATATCCGCGTACCGCGCGGCGCGGTCTACGGCCTTGTCGGGCCGAACGGCGCGGGCAAATCTACGGTGATCCGCCACATCGCGGGCGTCTACCGTCAGGACGGGGGCGAGGTGCTTGTCGGCGGCGAGCCGGTGTACGAAAACCCGGCGGTCAAGGCAAAGATCGCCTGCATCCCGGACGACGTCTTCTATTTTAATTCAGCCACGATCCGGGATATGAAAAACTTCTACCGCTCCATGATCCCCACGTTCTCGGACGAGCGCTGGGACAAACTGCGCGAGGCCTTCCCACTGGAGGATAAGCAGACCGTGCGCCGTCTCTCCAGGGGCATGCAGAAGCAGGCGGCGTTCTGGATCGCCCTGAGCTGCTGCCCGGAGCTTCTGCTGCTGGACGAGCCGGTGGACGGTCTCGACCCCGTCATGCGCCGCCAGGTGTGGAGCCTGCTTTTGCAGGAACGGTTCTGGTCTCGTCCCACAACTTGCGCGAGCTGGAGGACGTGTGCGACCACGTCGGCATTATGGACCGGGGCAAAATGCTGCTTGAAAGGCCGCTTTCCGAGATGCAGGAGAACACGGTGAAAATCCAGCTCGCCCTGCCGGACGGGGCTTCGCTGCCGGAGGGTCTGGACATCCTGCACGAGACAAAGACCGGGCGGCTCAGACAGCTCATCCTGCGCGGCCGGGCGGAGGACGTGAGCGCGAGGCTCGCGGCCTGCCATCCGTTCTTCCTGGACGTGCTGCCGCTGAGCCTCGAGGAAATTTTCATCTACGAGCTGGGAGGGGAAGACCATGAGATCAAGAACATCCTTCTATAATAAGGCTTTTTCCCTGAGTCTCCTGCGCCGCTTCTGGCCGCTGTGGCTGCTGTGGCTGGCGGTGCTGACGCTCGCCATCCTCGGCCCCGCGGGCAACCGGCCCGAGACCTACGCAAGCTATACCGAATATGTGAGCGAGCTCAACTATCTCATACTTCTCACCGGCGCGATCATGGCCGGCCTCTGCATTATCGCGGGCCCGATCATGGCCATGGCGATGCTGGGCTATCTCTATAATCCCAGGAGCGCCAACATGGTCGCCGCCCTGCCGATGAAGCGCGAGGAGGCCTACTTCACCGCCGTGCTCACCGGCCTTGTGCCGATGCTGCTGTGCGAGGTGCTGACCTGGCTTTTGATGCTTGCGCGCTTCGGCGGGATCGAGGGCGTGAACAGCGCCTATATCCACCAGTGGCTCGGCCTTGTGGTCATGGGCAATATCGCCTTTTACGGCATGGCCTGCTTCTGCGGGACACTCACGGGAAACACCGTGGTGCTGCCGCTGGTGTACCTGGTGCTGAACTTCACCGTCATGGCGGTTGAGACCGTGACCAAGGGCCTTCTCGCTGTGCTGGTCTACGGCTACCACTGGGACGGCCTGATCTTCGACTGGCTCTCGCCCATCCCCTATTTTTTGGGCGGGCTCGGCGTGGACAAGGTGGACAGGTTTGACGAGACGAGCATGGCGTACTATGTGGAGGGCGTGCCCTATCTCGCCTGCCTCTGCGCGGTCGGGATCGTCCTGATCCTCCTCGGGGCGCTGATCCTCAAAAAGCGGCACATGGAGACGGCGGGCGACGTGGTGGCCGTCCCGGTGCTGCGGCCGATCTTCCGCGTCTGCATGGCGGTCGGCACGGGCCTTGTCCTCTCCGCCGCGTTCACCGACGGCTACTTTGCCAATCTCATGGGCGGGCGGTCTCTCGCCGTTGTCGCTTTTCTCCTGCTGATCTTCGGCGCGGCTCTCGGCTGGTTTGCGGCCGAGATGCTGATGAAAAAGACCCTGCGCGTTTTCCGCAGCGGCTGGAAGGGGCTCGCAGCCGTCTGCGTCTGCCTGGTTTTGCCCTTCCTGCTCGCGGAGCTCGACGTGACGGGCTATGAAAAGCGCGTGCCCGACCCGGAGACGGTCGAGAGCATCGGCTATTTCTACGGCGGTTACGAGCCGCTGCGGGAGCCGGAGTCCATCGCGGCCTTCTGCGATTTCCACAGACGCCTTGTCGATCACAAGGCAGAAAACGACGGCGCGCGCAGCAATCGTTACACCACGGTCTATGCGCGCTATACCCTCAAGGACGGCCACGCCCTGCTGCGCCAGTACCGTGTCCCGAATGACGAGCGGACCCAGTCCGACCCGGATTCCGATATCGCGGCGCTCGAGACCCTCTATAACCTGCCCGAGGCCGTCATGCAGCGCGTGGGCGCGGGTTTGGACGTGAGCGCCGAAAATATCGACTATGCCTATGTCACGGTGATGGAGCAGACGAACCGCTCCTCGAAGATCATCACGGAGCGGGCGACGATCGAGCTCACGCCCGAGCAGGCCGCGAGTCTCTATGAAGAGGGCATCCTGCCCGACGCGCGGGAGGGGAACATCGGCCTCTCCTTCGTCTGGACGAGCGACGAGCGGCGCGCGGAGGAGAGCAACGTGAATCTGAGACTGACGCTTCGCCGGGATGAGACTGCCTACGGGAGACGCCCGGGCGCGGCGCCGGACTACAGCTACAGCTCGCCCACGCGCAATGCCATCGATCTTGAGGTGCTCATGCGCTCCGGGCATACGATCCGTTGGCTTGAGGAGAATCTGGACCTCACCCCGGTCCCCGCGGAGGCGCCGGAGAAATAACAAATCCAAATCCTGGCTCCCCCTCCGGGGGGAGCCGGTTTTTACCGCCTTCCCCGAACGTTTAAAAACTCTTGTTCTTTTGTTCATGCTCCTGTCATAAATTTCGCCTATAGTAACGGCGTAGACAAAAGCAGCATAGAGACAAAGCAATCTCATCAGCAAGAAGGTTTTAAAAATGTTCGATCCGGAAGAATCCAGACCGGTGAACGACGCCCGACCGGGCGAACAGACCGACAGAATCAACGGCGAATATCACTATAAAAACGGCTATACCCAGCGCATCTATTCAGACGCGCATTACGTCCGCGCGGACCAGAGCACCACGCCCCCGCGCTACTATGTCCCGCCCGAGAGAACGGTGCGGGAGTCCCGCAGACAGGAGCCCCGCAGAGGTGTGAGCTTCGGCGCGGTCATCGCCTGCTGCCTGATCTGTGCACTTCTGGGCGGCCTCGGCGGCGGCGCGATTATGACCGGCTATATGAACCGGCGTTTCAACGCCATCGAGCAGAACGTCACCAAAATTGAGAAGGAGAACCTTCTCAAGCAGAGCACCCAGGGCAGCGTCCCCGCGGCGAGCACCGCCTACAGCGGCGGCACTCTCGCCCCCGGTGATCTCTACGACATGGCGTGCGAGCAGGTCGTCGGCGTCAGCACCGAGGTCACCTATACCAACTTCTTCGGCATGCGCTCCTCCGCCGCTGTCAGCGGCTCCGGCTTCATCATTACGGCCAACGGCTACATCATGACCAACTACCATGTCATCGAGGACGCCTACAAGACCGGCCTGAGCGTGAACGTGATCGTCTACGACGGGACGCGCTACAAAGCGGAGATCGTCGGCGTCGAACCCGACAACGACGTGGCCGTCCTCAAAATCGAGGCGGACGGGCTGAACGCCGTCACCCTCGGCAACAGCGACGCCATGCGCGTGGGCGACGTGGTCTATGCCGTCGGCAACCCCCTGGGCGAGCTGGACTTCTCCATGACCACCGGCCATGTCAGCGCCAAGGACCGCCGTATCGTCACCGAGCGCAACGGCGGGGCCATCGCCATGTTCCAGTTTGACGCGGCCATCAACTCCGGCAACTCCGGCGGCCCTGTGTATAACGCCAGGGGTGAGGTCGTGGGCATCGCCACCGCCAAGCCCGCGAGCTACGGCGTGGAGGGCATCGGCTTCGCCATCCCCATCAACGATGCAACGAGGATCGCAAAGGACCTGGTTACCAGCGGCTATGTCACCGGCAAGGCCAAGCTCGGCGCCACGGTCAACAGCAAGTATAACGATATGTACGCCCAGTACTACGGCTGGCCCGTCGGCGCTTACGTCGACAGCGTCGAGCGAAACAGCTGCGCCGCGAAGGCCGGCATCGAGGTGGGCGATATCATCACCAAGCTTGACGGCGAGACAATCAGAAGCTATGACGATCTGCGCTCCGCCATCAAGCGCCACGCCGCCGGTGAAACGGTCGAGATCGAGCTCTACCGTGCCGACGAGAGCCGCACGGTCGTCCTCACCTTTGACGAGGACACCCCGTCCTGACGCGGCAGATAACATTGCTACTTCTCTTTCTCCTATAAATCCTCTCTTTTCTCCCAAACGAAGGTCCGTGCGGTTCGCCGCACGGATCTTTGTTTTTGGTCGTTTCACCAAAATGCCTTGAGGGCATTATGGTGAAACGAGGAGACACTCGCGCTTATCGCAGCGGGCAAAGGCCCGCTTTGGTCGGCGCGAGGCCTCGCATGGCTCGGCTTAGGGTGTTTTTGCCGAGGCAAAGCCCCGTCAAAAACGGATTTGAATTATTTTTCCCGTTGCGACGGGAAAAATCAGAGGGGAAAGCCACTCTGAACTCACCGACGTTTGGTGCTTCCCTCTTGATTTTTTGCTGAAATAGGGTACAATAGCCCCGTAAAAAAACAATTCGGGAGGATTATCCAATGACCTACGAAATGAATATTGCCGGTCTCAAGCGCGACCTGCCCCTGTGCAAGCTGACGGACGAACTGTGCATC
The DNA here is from genome assembly GCA_902785905.1 of Oscillospiraceae bacterium. Classification (GTDB taxonomy): domain Bacteria; phylum Bacillota; class Clostridia; order Oscillospirales; family Oscillospiraceae; genus Limivicinus. The sequence continues at coordinate 10,747 of CADAAM010000097.1, forward strand.
GGCGCCTTCGTCATGTTCGGCGACGTAGAGCTCACCGAGCACTGTGCGGCGGAGCTTCTCAAGCGCGCCCCGGCGTATGATTACATCATCGCGCCCGAGGCCAAGGCCATCCCGCTGGCTTACGAGATGGCGCGCCAGAGCAAGGCAGAGCGCTACTTTGTCGCCCGCAAGGGTGCCAAGGCCTATATGCAGGGCACCTTTGAGGTCAATGTACGCTCCATCACCACCATGGGCGTGCAGCGCCTGGTCCTTGACGCCGAGGATGCCGCTTTCATCAAGGGCAAGCGCATGCTCATTGTCGACGACGTGATCTCCACCGGTGAGTCCCTCCATGCCATGGAAGAGCTGGTCACCAGAGCCGGCGGCGTTGTTGCGGGCCGCATGGCGCCGCTGGCCGAGGGCGACGCCGCCAAGCGCGACGACATCATTTTCCTCGCACCGCTGCCCCTCTTCAACGCCGACGGCACCCCCAAAGCGTAAGACAAAACATTAGACAGGCCGCAGGGGTCGATCCCGGGATCGACCCCTGCGGCCTGTATTGGGAGGAAACCATGACGGATTTCAGCTTTGACCGGGTCGTGCGTGATCCGGCTGTTTTCGCGGAGGGGCGGCTGCCCGCCCATTCCGATCATATTGCTTTCCGCACGGCGGAGGAGCTTGCGGCGGGGGAGAGCTCCCTGCGCCTGTCCCTTGACGGCGTGTGGCGCTTTCACTATGCCGAGAGCCCCAAGGACGCGTCCCCGGATTTTCCGAACGTCGACAGCTCCGGCTGGGATACCATCCGTGTCCCGGCTCATATCCAGCTCGAGGGCTGGGACCGGCCTCAGTATGTCAACTACCAGTACCCCTGGGACGGCCGCGAGGTCCTGCGCCCCGGCGAGGTGCCGACGCGCTTCAACCCCGTGGCGGACTATGTGACGACCTTCACCCTGCCGGAGACCATGCGCGGCGGGGAGATCGACATCTCCTTCCAGGGGGTGGAGAGCGGCTTAGCCGTCTGGCTCAACGGCGTGTATCTTGGCTACAGCGAGGACAGCTTTTCTCCCTCGGACTTCCCGCTCACCGAAGCTCTGCGCGACGGGGAAAACACCCTCGCCGTGCGCGTTTTCAAGTGGACGCCGGGGAGCTGGTTTGAGGATCAGGACTTTTTCCGCTTCTCCGGCATTTTCCGCAGCGTCTTTCTCTATGCCGTGCCGAAGACCGCCGTCCTCGATCTCTCCGTGGTACCCACTCTGTCGGACGATTTCCGGGACGGGCGCGTCTCTGTCAGCGCCAAAACTAAAGGGGAGGGGAGACTGCGCCTCCGCCTCGAATATGAGGGTGCGGAGCCGGCTGTTATTGAGACCCCGATCGCCGGCGGCGCTGCCTCCGCGGAACTCGCGGTCAGTGCCCCGATCCTGTGGAGCGCGGAGAACCCGGCTCTCTACCGCCTGACTCTCGAGGTGCTGGACGAGACCGGCACGCTCACCGAGACTATGGCCCAGAACGTCGGCTTCCGACGCTTTGAGCTCAAGGACGGCCTCATGCTCTTAAACGGCAGACGCATCGTCTTCAAGGGCGTGAACCGCCACGACTTTAACTCCCGCACGGGCAGGGTTCCGGACCGGGAAGAACTCGAGCGGGATATCCGCCTGATGAAGCGGCACAACATCAACGCCGTCCGTACCAGCCACTACCCGAACGACAGCGCCCTCTATGCGCTCTGCGATCAATACGGCCTGTACGTGATCGACGAGACAAATATGGAGACCCACGGCACCTGG
>CADAAM010000098.1 GCA_902785905.1 Oscillospiraceae bacterium
CATGGCCGACAGGCAGAGAACCGTCATGCTCTACTGCAACTCCCTGCACAAGGGCGGGGCCGAGCGCGTGTTCGCCCAGCTCGCCGAGCGCTTTGCCGACTGCGGCTATCGCTCGATCCTCGTCACCTCCTTCGCCGATCCGGGGCGGGAGGAGTACCCCCTGCCGCCGACGGTCAGGCGCTGCAACATGGAGCCGGAGCGGGTGATCCAGTCCCGGCTCAAACGCAACGTCAGCCGGATTGCGGCGCTGCGCAAAATACTGAAAGCCGAGAAGCCCGACATTCTCATCTCCTGTATGCAGGAGCCGAACTTCCGCGCTATGATCGCGACCAGGGGTCTGCCGGTCAAGCGGCTTGTGTCCGTCTGCAACGCCGCCGAGAAGGAGTACCCCGGCAAGCTGGGGGCCTTTGTCGGCAAGGTGCTGATGCCCCAGGCGGAGGGCTGCGTCTTCCAGACCGAGGAGGAGAAGCGCTGGTTCCCCGAGAAGCTGCAGAAGAAGTCCCGCATCATCATGAACCAGGTGAGCGACAGCTTTTTCGACGTGCAGCACACGGGCACACGCCATGATCTCGTCTCTGTCGGCCGCCTGACCGCGCAGAAAAACCAGGCGCTGATGATCCACGCCTTTGGAAAGATCGCGGACGAGACAAAGGACAATCTCCTGATCTACGGCGCAGGCGAGCTGCGCGAAGAGCTGGAAGCCCTGATCGCGTCGCTCGGTCTCACGGGCCGCGTGCGGCTCATGGGGCTGAGCTCCGATGTAGCCTCCGCCATCAAGGACGCCAAGTGCTTTATCCTGTCCTCGGACTTTGAGGGCGTGCCGAACGCGCTTTTGGAGGCGATGGCCATGGGCCTGCCCTGCATCGCCACCGACTGTCTCGGCGGCGGCCCCGCCATGGTGATTAAAAACGGCGTCAGCGGCCTGCTCACGCCCGTCGGGAATATGGAGGCCCTGGCCTTTGCCATGCGGCGCGTGCTGCAAAACCCGGTGGAGGCCGAGTCTATGGGCAGGGCCGCGAGAGAGGCCGCCGAGCGCTTCCGTCCCGACGCGGTCTTTGAGGACTGGCGCCGCTATGTGGAGGATATCTTGAATGGCTGAGAGCGTGTTTTTCAGCGTCCTCGTCCCGGTCTACAATGTTGCGCCCTGGCTGCGCGACTGTCTCGACTCCATCCTCGATCAGGGCTGGGAGAGGCTCGACGTGGTGCTGGTGGACGACGGCTCCACGGACGAAAGCGGCGCGATCTGTGACGAATATGCCGCAAAGGACAGCCGCGTGCGCGTCTTCCACAAGCCGAACGGCGGTCTCATGTCCGCGCGGCGCTATGGTATCGAGCGGGCAGAGGGCGACTGGTATCTCTTTGTCGACTCCGACGACAAGCTGCTGCCCGGCGTCTTTGAGGCGCTGGATAAGGCTATCCGGGAAAGCGGCGCGGACTGCGTGCTCTACGGTATCCGCATGGAGACGCCGAAGACCGAGTGGCATATCCTGAACCCCGCCCCGCTCTGCAATCGGCTCATCACCGACAAGCGCGAGATCCTGCGCCAGATGATCATCGACGACAGCTACAACTCTCTCTGCCGCAAATGCGTGCGCGCGGCCTGCTTTGACGGGCGGGATTTCAGCCCCTGGTTTCACATCAGCCGGGGCGAGGACCTGATTCAGAGCACCGAGATTCTGGAAAACGCGCAGAGCTTTTACCTGCTGCCGGAGGAATACTATCTCTACCGCTTCAACCGCGCGAGCATTACGCGCTCCATCCGCTTTGACGGCTACCGAGCGGACTTCACGCTCGAGCGCTTCTTCCGCGACTGGCTCAAATCCCTCGACCTTCTGGAAAAATCGGACTTTGACCGTTGCCGCGACGCCATGCTTGACCGGCTGGTGATCGAGCTCAAGCGCATCTGCCGCTGGGGCGAGGACTGGGAAAACGCCCGCGCTGCCTTCGACAGCATTTTGGACGACGGCTTTTACCGGGACTTTCTCGCGCAGGGCTACAGCGCCGGGGGCGGCGGTCTGCGTCGCGGGCTCAACCGCATCGTGATCGGCCTGCTCAACAGGCGGCGCTACGGTGCGCTCATCTTCTTCTGCGCCCGCGTGTACAGGGCGTAAGATGCCATTCTGAGGAGCATTCTGACGCGCGGTCAGCGCGCAACCCATCGGGCTTTGCCTGCGGCAAAGAATCCGAAAGTTCCTTCGCTGACGCTCCGGATGATAAGGCCAGCCCGGGATGGCATGATTATGAAAGGCTTTTTATGGAAAGAGGAAAGATCGTTCGATCTTTGATCTACAAGTTCACAGAGCGCTTTGCGGTCAAGCTGATCGGCTTTGTTCTGGGCATTTTGCTTGCCCGCCTGCTGTCGCCGGAGATTGCCGGGCAGGTCGCGCTGCTGGAGGTGTTTGTCAACCTCTCCTTCACCCTCATCGACGAGGGGATCAACAGCGCCCTGGTGCAGACCAAAAAAGCCGACGAGCGGGACTATATGACGGTCTTTGTCATCACGCTCGGCCTTGCGCTGTTTGCGATCGCCGTTTTGGAGGCGGCGGCCCCGGCCATCGCCGGCTATTACCGCAGCCCGGAGATCACGCTGCCGCTGCGCGTGTACGCGTTCTCCCTGCTGTTCAGCTCGTTTAACTCCATCCAGGTTGCGCGATTGCAGCGCGAGATGCGCTTTCGTGAGATGATGCTCTGCAACCTCGCGGCTACCGTGATTGCGGGCGGTCTTGGCGTCGCCCTCGCCTATCGGGGCGCGGGGCTCTGGTCGCTGGTGGCCTACCACTTCGGGCAGATTGTGCTGTCCTGCCTCGCCGCGCTGCTGGTGCTGCGCTGGCTGCCCCACGGACGCTTCTCCAAGGAGAGCGCCAAACGCCTCGGCGGCTTCGGTCTCAAGATGCTGGGGGCCTCGGTGGTCTCCAACCTGTACAACAGCCTGCGCCCGCTCATCATCGGGCGGCGCTTCACCACGGCCGATCTCGGCTACTACGACCGGGGCCAGAAGTTTGCCAGCACGATTTCCCTCAACCTCGATACCGCGATCCGCTCGGTCATGTTCCCGGTGCTCGCCCGCTCCCAGGACGACACGGAACAGTTTCGCGCGATCCTGCGCCGCATGAAGCAGCTCGGCTGCTTTGTGGTGTTCCCGGTGATGTTCGGCCTCGCCGCAGCGGCGGAGCCCATCGTGCGCCTGCTGCTGACGGAAAAGTGGATGCCCGCGGTGCCGTTTCTGGTGCTGCTGTCCATCGGGGAGGCCCAGGTGCCGCTCACAAGCTCGAACCTCGTGGCGCTCAAATCTCTCGGCCGCAGCGATCTCTACGCGAAGCAGGAGGTTCTGCGCCGCGTGCTGATGCTGCTTGTGCTGGCGGTCAGCGTGCTGGCCTTTGACTCGGTGATCGCCATTGCGGTGGGCTTTGTGTTCTCCGCCTGGCTCGACGTGTGGGTCACATCCCTGCCTCTCAAGGGGCTGCTGGACTACAGCTTTTTCGCCCAGGTGAGGGACGCCTGGAAATCCGCCGTGTCGTCCCTGCTGATGGCCGCGGCGGTGTGGGCGCTCGGGCGTCTGCCGCTGGGCGGGATTGTGGGGCTTGTGCTCCAAATCATTTCCGGCGGGGCGCTGTATCTGCTGATAAATCTTGCTTTGAAAAATGAGAGTCTGGTTTACCTGATCTCTGTCGTCAAACATAAGCATGCCAATTGAAAGGACTACGCCATGCTCAGTGAAGACAAACGCATCCATACCAAAGAAGACCTCCGGGAGTGGCTGGCGCTGGAATATCGGCGCTACCCGCTGACGGCGCGGCACATCCTGCCCTACCTCTTTCAGTGGAGCGAGGGGGCCATCCTCCGGCGGCACACGAAGCTGCTGCGCACGACGGAGTACCACTTCAACAACGGCCATCGCCTGCGCGCGGCGTGGTACAACGCCTGGCTCATGCGCCTGCAGCTCAAGACCGGGATGCACCTGCCCATCAACTGCTACGGCAAGGGTCTGATGCTCATGCACCTGCACCCGATCGCCTCCAACCCGCACGTCTCCGTCGGGGAAAACTGCCGCCTGATGCCCTTCGTCAAGCTGGCGGGAGACGACGTGCAGGGTCTCGCCCCTACGGTGGGCGACAATGTGGTGCTCGGGATCGGCTGCACGCTGGTGGGTGGAATCACGCTCGCCGACGGCATTATCGTCGGTGCGGGCTCGGTGGTGACGAAGAGCTTTTTGGAGCCCGGCATCATTCTTGCGGGCGTCCCGGCGAAAAAGATCGGGGTCAGGGAGGGCTGGGAAGCCCCCAAGTCTGAAGGATCCCGGGCGTGAGGTACTATGAAAGCAAAAGCAATCAACTGGTTACTCAAAGCGTTGCTTGCGGGCGCGGCGGCCTTTGTGCTGCTGTGCCTGTTCTGCGCGCTCTGGTACAAGGTTCCCGTCCACTACACGAACCCGGACGGGGCCACCGAATATAAATACGAGCCGAACACCTTCTACTCCCGCGGCGTCGAGGGCTTCGCCATGGGCCGCACGAACAGCGACGGGTTCCCGGAGCTTCTGGATTACGCGCCCGGCGATCGGGTCGACGTGCTGCTGCTGGGCTCGTCCCATCTGGAGGGCTACAGCGTGCCGCCGGAGAAGAACGCCGCCGCCGTGCTGGGCCGCCTCTTTGACGGAGAGAAGGCCGTCTACAGCATCGCCATGGCGGGGCACACCTTCCCCTACTGCGCCAAGCATCTGGAGAAGGCGCTGGAGGTCTACCGGCCGCAGGTCGCGGTGATTGAGCTTGCCAGTCTCAGCTACGACCCCGCGGCGATGGACGCGGTGACAGACGGCACGCTGCCGGACATCCCCTCCCACGCGGGCGGCTTTGTGACACTGCTGCAGAAGCTGCCCTTCCTGCGCCACATGTACAACAAGTACTTTAACCGCGGCAACGACGTGGTCAAGGCTGCGGCCGTGATGGAGACCGAGGTCAGCGGCGCCGACTTTGACGCCTCTCTCGCCCGCCTGCTGGAAAAGCTCGGCGAGGTGAGCAGGGCTCGCGGCGTGAAGACGATCCTCGTCCATGTCCCGACGGTCGTGCCGGACGCGGAGGGCCACGCTGTCCTGGAGGTCAAACCCGGTGAGCGTGAGAGCTTTCAGAGGCTTTCCGAGGAAAACGGTCTCGTCTTCCTCGATCTGACGGAGCGCTTCGTCTCCGCGCTGGAGGACGATCACGAGCTGCTCTTCGGCTTTGCCAACACTGCCCCCGGGCACGGACACATCAACAGCCGGGGCCATGAGCTCTTTGCCGAGGCCGTTTACGGCTGCATCGAGAACGGGGAGGGCTGAGAGATGCTGTTTAACAGTTTTACCTTCCTGATCTTTTTTGCGCTGGTGTGCGCGGCGATGGCCCTGACCAATCTGCCGGTCTTTTCCGCCATACCGCGGGAAAAGCGCCTGCGCGTGCGGCACATCATTCTGCTGCTTGCAAGCTATGTCTTCTACGGCTGGTGGAACTGGCTGTGCTGCTTTCTGATGCTGGGGCTGACGCTGGTCGCCCATCTCTGCGCGCTGCAGATGGGCAGGCCCTGGCGCAAAGCCGCTCTCGCCGCCGGTGTGGCGGTTCCGCTGCTGGTGCTGGGCGTGTTCAAGTACTATAACTTTTTTGTCGACTCCTTCTGCGCCGTCTTCGGGATCTCGCGGGCGGGGACGCTCCGGATCATCCTGCCGGTCGGCATCAGCTTCTACACCTTCCAGTCTCTGAGCTACACCATCGATGTGTCGCGGGGAAAGCTCAAGGCCGAGACCGATTTTGTCAAAACCGCGCTCTATGTCGCGTTCTTCCCGCAGCTTGTCGCCGGGCCCATCGTCAAGGCCGGGGACTTTCTGCCCCAGCTTGAGGAAGACCGCAACATCTCCCTGCCGAATCTTGAGTTAGGCGTACAGTACTTCGTGTTCGGCCTATTCAAAAAGGTTGTCATCGCAGACAACATTGCCTCTTTCATCGACGCGGTGCACAGCGCGCCCGCGGCCTACAGCGCCGGGACGCTGCTGCTCGCGACCTACGCCTACTTTGTCCAGCTCTACTGCGACTTCTCCGGCTATTCGGACATGGCGGTGGGCTGCGCCAAGTGCCTCGGCTACGAGCTGCCGCGCAACTTCGACATCCCTTACATTTCCCGCAACGTCGGCGAGTTCTGGCGGCGCTGGCATATAAGTCTCTCCACCTGGCTGACGGAATACCTCTATTTCCCCCTCGGCGGCAGCAGACGGGGCGAGGGGCGCACCTATCTGAACCTCTTTATCATCATGACCGTCTGCGGCCTCTGGCACGGCGCCGCCTGGACCTTCGTCCTGTGGGGCGCGCTGCTGGGCGTGGCCCAGTGCGTCTACCGCTTCGCCGCGCCGCTGCGGAAAAAGCTGCCGAAAAGCCCGCTCGTCACAGTCATCAGCGTCTTTTTCACCTACACCTTCATCTGCTTTTCCGCGGTCATCTTCCGCGCCTCGAGCATAGGCGAAGCCTGGCGCATCATCGTTTACATCTTCACCCTGCACGAGGGCAGCTTCTGGGGCGTGTTCGGCCTGATCACGGTCTGGGGCGCGCATATCGCCGCCTGTATTCGCAGCAAAAAGCTCGGCGTCCCGCCGACAGGCTATTATCCCACGGTGAACCTGAACAGCTTCACGGGTCTGCTGATCTTCTTCACCTTTGTCGGCCTGACCCTCTCCCTCGGCTACACCGGCCAGAGCCCGTTTATTTACTTCCAGTTCTGAATCAGTGTGGAGTGTGGAGTTAAGGAGCGCCTTCGGCGCGGATTATTATCGTCCGCGCTGCGGACACCGCAGCTTCACTCTTCACTCTCCACACTTGTATATTTGTCCACTCCCTCACATAAACTGTGCGGGGGTGATGAATATGAAGCACAAGATCCAATACGGGCCGCTTGCGCTCGCGCTGGCGCTCCCGCTCGCTGTGGGCGGATTCTCGGCCTTTCTGACACGCGACGGGATGAAATACTTCCAGACGCTGCCGAAGCCGCCGCTCACGCCGCCCGCCTGGGCTTTTCCCGCGGCGTGGACCATTCTGTATCTCATGATGGGCGCAGCGTCCTATCTTGTCTGGGTCAGCGGGGTGAGCGGCAAAAGGCGTGACAGAGCTCTGACCGTCTATGGTCTGAGTCTGGCCGCGAATTTTCTCTGGCCCATTGTGTTCTTCACAATGCGCTTTTACTTCACAGCCTTTCTTCTGCTGCTGTTGCTGTGGATCCTTGCCGCCGCGGCGGCTCTGCTCTTCTCCTGTATCGACAAACGCGCCGGGCATCTGATGATCCCCTATCTTCTCTGGCTGACCTTCGCCGCCTACCTCAACCTCGGGGTTTGGCTGCTCAACCGCTGAAAAACTCAACATGCGACCGCAGGGGCCGATTCGGGAATCGGCCCCTGCGGTCTCTTTTTTTACTTTTACCCACCATCTGTCTAAACATTTTTGTGGGAGATATGCAACGAATTGACCAAAAAACACGGGGCACTTCTTTTTTGAAAGTGTTTATCTTGCATAACGCCCTGCCGTGTGTTAGAATACTGACGATAGTAAGATACCTGAATTGTACACTTTTTCAGACTGGGGGAATGTCTATGGAACAGAAAGCCAGGATTCTTACGGTGGCCGGCAAGGGCGGCGTCGGCAAAACCTCCATCTGCGCCTCGATTGTGCGGCTTCTGGTCGAGAAGTATCCCGACAAGAAGATTCTGGCCATCGACGCAGACCCCGCCGTCGGCCTGTCCGTTGCGCTTGGTGTGGACGTAAAGCTGACGCTGGACGACATCCGCATGAGTATTGTCGACAGCGTGGAAAACGGAGATACCAAAGAGGCCTTGGAGCTTTTGAGCGAGGCTCGCTTCCGCATTTTCGACGCCCTGGTCGAGATGCCGGGCTTTGCTTTCCTGGCCATCGGGCGGCCGGAGAGCTCGGGCTGCTACTGTAAGGTCAACTCCTATCTCAAGGAAGTCATCAGCATACTCGCCAACAGCTTTGATTATGTGGTCATCGACGGCGAGGCCGGGATCGAGCAGATCCAGCGCCGCGTCATGGAGAAGGTCACGCATCTCATCCTCGTTACCGATCAGAGCAAAAAGGGCGCACAGGTCATCGCGACCATCAAACAGGTCGCCGACGAGCTGATCGCCTATGACAGGATCGGCGTCATTGTCAACCGGGTCACGAATCCCGAGCTCGTCAGTGAGTTCAAGACCCCCGGTGTGGACGTCCTGTCCTTTATCCCCGCCGACAGCGCCTTTGCCGCCAACGACATCATGGGCAAGAGTGTGATGGCGCTGCCCGCGGATTCCGCTATGCTCAAGGGAGTGGAAGAGGCACTCCGCAACATAGAAATACTGAAAGAAGAGGTGTAACATTTGAAAGATCTTAAGCATCTGATTTTCTTTGAAAAACTGCTTGAGAACGCCGACAATGAGCTGGTGCGTCAGGCCCAGGCCGAAGGCGGCCTCGCCCTCGGCTATACCTGCTACCACATCCCCGAGGCTCTGCTCAACGTCGGCAACTGCTTCTCCGTTCGTCTGCGCGCCCCCAACACCGGCTCCATCGACATCGCCACCTATTACATGTCCAACTACACCTGCGAGTACGCCAGAGCCCTCGTGGAGAGAGGCATTGAGGGCGGGTATCAGTTCCTGGACGCCATGATCGGCGTGGACGCCTGCTCCATGATGAACCGCGCCATGGAGCATTTCGAGATCCTGAAGATCAACGACAAGCCCAACTTCTTCGTCACCCACTGCGACATCCCCTTCAAGGTCACCGACTACACGCTCGACTCCTATGTCAAGCAGATGCGCCTCAGAGTGCTGGACGTGCTGACCGAGAAGTACGGCGTCGACACCTCCGAGGAGGCCATCCGCGCCGCCGTCAAGGAGCACAACGAGGTCTGCTCCATCCTCACCGAGATCGGCCAGATGCGCAAGGCCGACAACCCCGTCATCACCGGCTACGAGTACAGCGTTTTGAACCTCGTCTCTTTCACGTGTCCCAAGAAGCTCATCCTGCCCTATCTGCGCGAGACGCTGGAGGAGCTCAAGACCCGCGAGCCCGACGCGGTCAACCCCTTCCGCGCGAGAGTCGCGATTGTCGGCTCCGAGATCGACGATCCCCACCTCATTCAGCTCATCGAGGGCTGCGGCGCGCTGGTCGTGTCCGACCGCTTCTGCTTCGGCTCCACTCCGGGCCGCGAGATCATCGAGCTTAAGGATGACGAGCCCGCTCTGCCGCAGATCTGTCTGCACATCATGCAGCACTCCGAGTGCGCCCGCTACATCGCCGACGAGAAGGTCCTGCAGCGCCGTCAGACCGCCGACCGCCTTGCCAGGGAATACAAGGCCGAGGGCATCATCTACGAGCAGATGAAATACTGCGACTACTGGGGCTTCGAGCGCGCGCTCGTCTCCCACATCATGCACGACGAATACGGCTGGCCCGTCCTGTCCATCGACAGGCTCTACAACAACGGCAACTCCGGCCAGCTGCGCACCCGTGTCCAGGCCTTCGTCGAATCGCTTGAGATCAAACGTATCCACAAGGAGGCAGAGAAGAATGGCTAAGAAACCCGTCTATCCGAACCCCAAGTTCTGGAAAGCCAAAGACAATATCAACTGGAAAAAGCAGGGTGCCAACCTCGCCGAGGTCGGCGCGATCGCCTGGGATCTTCTGAAGGAGACCGACTGGCAGAAGTTCGGCCAGGACCGCGTGAACGACATCAAGGCCGACCTCGCCCGCGCGAAGGAAGAGTACGAGGCCTTCATGGCCCTCGACAACGCCGAGAAATGGGATCGCGTCGTCAACGGCGAGCGCAGCCTCGGCCGCCTCTACCGCAAGGGCGCGATGGCCACCGTCCGCCGCGAGTGGCGCGGCGTCAAGGACACCGCCTACGATTTCTGGGAGTGGGCACGCCTGTGGGGCATGCTGCTCGCGACTTTCTCCAAGGACCTCATCCCCGCGATGAACAGCGCGCTGTGGTATCGCTGGATGATCTCCTACTTCTGCTGCCACGGCTTCATGGACAAGAACATCCTCGGCCTGCGCGGCTCCAACCTCCGCATGAGCCATGAGCTGACCTATCAGATCTTCCGCTACGTGGCGGAGAACCTGGTGCTGCTCAGCAAGGCCGACCGCAAGAACGGCAACAGCAACGAGCTCAACCGCATGATGGTCACCTTCGACGAGATGACCATGGGCCAGATTATGGCGGGCTTCCCCGATCTCTGCGGCATCCCGCACCAGCTGCTGCCCATGTTCCTGGTCTCCGAGATCGACCAGCTTGTCTGCATCCCCTACATCGACGCGGTAGAGTCCTACGGCCTGCCCGCCGACACCTGCCCGGTGCCGTCGTCCGAGTGCGGCGCGCTGGTCATCGACGCCCTGCCCGATATGGGCTCCGGCTTCATCTCCAGCTCCATGCCCTGCGACGGCTCCACCATGGCCTCTTCCTACTTCTCCCGCCGCTTCCCGCATATCCCCGTGTTCCACCTCTGCTTCCCCGTCCGCTATCTGGATGAGGAGACCGTGCAGATGGGCGCCGAGGACATCAAGGCTTGCATCAAGTGGATCGAAGAGCGCACCGGTGCGAAGTGGTCCTGGGACGCCTACTTCACCTGCATGAAGCGCTTTAACCAGGAGACCGATCTGGAGCTCAACAAGTGGGAGATCAACAAGTCCTCCCGCCCGCAGCTCATCGGCCCGAGCTACGAGCTGTTCCGCAAGTGGAACTATGAGATGGACGGCGGCATCGATCCGCGCGTTCTCCCCTCCATGCAGAAGGTCGACAAGATGCTCATGAAGGCCTACGAAAACGGTGAGACGGCCTGGCCCGAGCGCAAGATGCGCTACCGCGCCCTGGTCTGGTCCTGCCCGGCCCACTACTACGCCAACTTCTCCAACTGGCTGGCCAACTGCTGGGGCATCGACGTGCTGGTCGAGATGGAGTCGCTCAACTTCACCAAGCACCTTGAGACCGAGGACAAGGAAGAGGCCCTGCGCGACCTCGCCCGCCTGTACGAGCGCATGGTCATGCGCCGTCACACCAACGGCGGCTACCAGAACGTCGTCGATGAGTGCTGGGCCCAGTGCGAGGCCTGGAACGCCAAGCTCGTTATCATGTACCAGAACGTGGCCTGCAAGAACATGGCGACGGTTCAGGGCATCCTCGACGAGCAGGGCAGAGCCCGCGGTTACGATCTGATCTGGATCGAGCACGATCTGATGGACCCGCGCACCGTCTCCCGCCGCTCCATGCGCGACAAGGTCAACGAGTACATGCGCACGGTCATGAAGGCCGAGCCGGTCGACCCGTCGCTCGTCGAGTTTGAGGACGAAGTGTGCATGTGAAAATGAATGGCGAAAGCCGTTCATTTTAGAAGGTTTGCAGCCTGCTGCAGATAGATGCCTCCCCTGAAAGGGGAGGTGCCCGAAGGGCGGAGGGGTTTTCCGTGATCGGGCGACCCCTCAGTCAGCCTGACGGCTGACAGCTCCCCTTGCAGGGGAGCCTATAAAGAATTACGGAGGTTATTTGTAAATGAAATATTT
>CADAAM010000099.1 GCA_902785905.1 Oscillospiraceae bacterium
TCAAACTTCCAGTAGGTGCCGTCGTTGCGGCGCTGAACGACCTCCGCCGCGATGCCGCGCCCGAAGATCCGCGCCGCCTTGATGGCGTCGAACAGGGTGCCGCCCTCCTCAGCGGACTTGATCGTGAGGCTGCCGACGTCCGGCAGATTATCGGGGTAGCAGACATTGATCTTGATGTTGTCGAGCTTGTCGATGGCCGCGGCCTTGGTCGCGTCGGAGAGCCAGTCCTCTTCCCGCAGCATCTCGCGGAAGGCGTCGATCATCATGACGGTGAGATCGTAAATCTGGGGCTTGATGCTCTTGTCGAAGCAGTACTCCACATAGACCTCGTCGACCAAGGAGGGGACGAGAGCGGTGATGGTCTTCATGGCGTAGACCTCGTCCGGGGGCAGGGTGTCGATGCCGGTCATCGGGGCCTGGAGTAGGGTCGTCTCCGCAAAGGTCTCTCTGTCGCAGTATTCGTCGGTGTACTGCGCGTCGATGCAGCCGATGACCTCGGGCATCATGATCCCGACCAGATGTCCGTCCAGATCAAAGCCCAGCGCCTTGTAAATGTCACAAAGCGGGAAATTCTTATACATGTCGCGGATCTCGTCGGTGGTAAAACGCTGGGAGAAAATATCCGCGGTCCCCTTACCCTCCATTTTCTTTTCCATGGCCTCCATGCCGGGCAGGAAACCGAGCTCAAAGTCCATAGCCCTGTCAAAGAGCTCCTTTGCCTCAGCCTCGCTGTAACCGAGCTTGCGCAGCATGTATTCACAGAGCTGTCTGTTGAGCGCGATGGCGGGGCTCTCCTCGCCGCCCGCCTCATAAGCGGCCGGGTCGTCGCTGAACATGGCGGGCGTCATGATGTACAGGATATTGGTGAAGGCGTCCTCGGTATTGCCCATGACCATATCCATGACCATCGGCGTGCCGTACAGGTTGCGCTGGGGATCAGAGAGGAATGCGGTCATCTCCTCAACGGAGCCGAGACCCATCAGATCCTCGACAAAGGGCTTCAGGCCGTCAAGGCCCGCCGCGTTGCGGGCGTCCCAGTCCAGCAGGAGGGCGTAGAGGTTTTGCAGGCTCGTCAGCTTTGCGTCGTCCTTCTTCTCGCCGCTGATGAGCGCGATCTTCTCACGGTTGATCTCGTCCGTATGTTCGGTTCTCGCAGAGACGTTGGCTTCGCCGTCGTTGAGCAAAGTCGTCCTGCAGGCGGATCTCGCCCTTGCCCTCATAGACGCCGTAGATTCCGGAGTCGATCCAGGCGGCGCCGGGGCGCTCGCCCTCGGCCGCGAAGGCCGGGACGCCCAGGGACAGGAGCATGGTCAGCGCGAGGAGTAAGCTGAGCATTTTTTTCATGTGGTCAGTTCCTTTCCATATTAAATAATTGCTTTCGTTAAGGGGAACACCCGCTTCAATCACGCGGCCTGATCCAGGGATTCGCCGAAGAACTCGTTCATCAGCTCGCTGAGAGCGGCCAGGTCGTAGAAGCCGACGGTGGGATTCTCGCCGTCGCCCAGAAGGTTTGCGTCGACGGGGCAGCCGTTGTCGATGCTGCCGCCCTCATCGTTGACGCCGATGCTGGACGCGGCGGAGTTGCGCATATCCATGCCGCCGACGGAGGCGTAGCGGATGGCGCAGGCGCCGCCGCCGCTCTGTTCGCCGAGGATCATGGCCCCGTGCTCATGCATGAACCAGGGGAAGTTGTTGCCGCAGGAGAAGGAGGCTTTGCTGGTCAGGACGCCGTAGTTGTAGCCGGTGTAGGGGCTGACGTCGTTTTCGTCGAAGACGCCGTCAAAGTTCATGTCGAAATCCTGGAACTTGGTGTTGTACTGGGAGTTCATCTTGTCCCTGTCGCGGACGTAGCCGACGCCGGTCAGCAGCCACTCGACCGCCAGCAGGGCGGTGTCGTCGCCGCCGCCGTTGCAGGTGTCGTCGATGATGATGTTCTTGATCGCCGGATTCTGCGCGGCGCGCTCCAGGCCGGAGAGGACGGTGCCGATGGTCTCCCAGGTTTCGCCGTCCTCATCGTCCTCGGTGATCAGGGGACGCTCGCCCGTGCCGGCATAGAAGGCCTTCCAGCCGTCGTTGTCCACGGTGAAATGGTCAAAGCGGATGATGGCGGTGTCGCCCAGCTCGGCGTAGTAATCGCCGTTGTAGAGGGATTCGCGGGCCTCCCTGCACTGGGTCTTGCGCCCGTTCATGCCGTAGCTGAACTCGTAGTAGGATCCGCCGTACTCCTTGTCCATTACGTCATACATGATGCTGCGCGACAGCTCCAGATCGTCAAGCTGTACCACATAGGCGCCGATGCCGGTATGGCCGCCGTCAAAGAGCAGGCCGTTGTAAAGATGGCTCAGGCCCGTGTAGAAGTTCAGGAAATCGGTGGCGAGCAGCATCGCCTTGATCTCGGGGTACTTGGCAGAGAGGACCTCGTCCAGCGTCCCGTTCTCCAGATCGTCATGGATGTACTCCTGGCCGGGATTGCCGTGCCACAGATCCAGGCTGAAGCAGAGCTCGTTATAGGTGTACTGCGCCAGATCCTCGGCGCGATCCGCCTTCACGGCGGGGAGGTAATCCGGGTCGTCCTCCATGGCGTTGTACGGCTGGATGACCCAGTAGCCGCCGGCGCTGGCAAAGATGTCGGACAGGGTGGGCAGCGGCGCGTAAACGCCGGTGTCGTCGCCGCGCAGATGGATGTCATAATCCGCAAGCGCGATGGTCTTGGGCGTCGCCTCTTCGGGCTCCGTGACGTGGCGCGTTTTGGCAAAGGGATAGTCCGGGTCGTAGCCGCCGGATTCCGTGAGCAGGAGGTCATGGGCGGGCTCGATAAAGCGCTTCATGTCGTCGATCACGATGGTGTCCTGATCCACGTCAAAGACGGCCCTGTCACCGAGGAAGTTGAAGCGGACGGTCGCGGTCTCGGCAGTGTCCACCTTGTCCCGCACGACGGGCAGGGCCTTTTCCGTATAGCTCTCAGCGAAGGCCGGGACGCCGAGCGTCAGCACCATCGTGAGCGCGAGGAGTATGCTTAGCAGTTTCTTCATGTTGTTGAATCCTTTCTTATTTTTGGCTCCCTGTCACGGTTTTCCAGCAGAGCAGCCGTGACAGGCGGGCTGAATTGTGGGGATTTTTCCTGTCACTGCGCGGTCTGGGGGAAGCGGAGCTCAAGGGCGGAGTTGTCGATGTTGAAGGAGTAGGTATCGCCGGACTGGGTCGAATCGGAGACAGCGCCGCTGAAATAGTCCTCGTCGAGGAAGGCCCCCGTATAGGGATCCCAACCGGTGATGACCAGCACCGCCTTATGTCCGGGCTCAAAGGTATAGGACGTGGGCTGGAGGTAGATGGTGTAGTCGTAATACTCGCCCGGCTTCATCGGCTCCGTCTTTCTGGTGTACTCCCTGCCCTCGTAGCCGCAGCCGTAGTTGGCGAGGTCGCTGTGGCCGAAGGTGATGAGCTTGGCGGTGGTGTTGCTCTTGACAAATTCGATCACCTTGGTTCTGCCGAGGCCGCCGCCCGTCTCCGTCACACCGAAGGTGTGCTTCGGGAGCGTGTTGTTCATCCGCTCCTTGGTCATGTAGGCCTTGAATGGCGTCTCGCCGTCGATGGTGTCGATGAGCAGGGCCGAGATCACCATGCCGTCCCCGCCCGCGTATCTGGTGGAGAGTCTGAGCTTCACTTCGGGCACGCCGCAGAAGCTGTAATTTTCAGGAAGCTCAAACACATAGGTACTGGCCGCGCTCTGCGGCAGGGAGAGATAGTAGTTGTCTCGGAGATTGGGTCTTCCCTGCTCGTCGCTTCCCTGCGTATACTGACTGACAAAGGGAGCAATGGCAGTTGTGTCCACATGGGAGACGTCGTCGGGGTTCATGCTCGTGTCGTAGTCAAAGGTATCGTAGGTGAAGTCATCCCAGGTATCGTAGTTCTTGAAGGAGCCGTCCACATTGCTCTGCACACTGACCGTCGGCATGTTCTCGATGCCGTTGTCCACGTCATAGAGATAGTGGGACAGCCACTTGTTCATGATCTCCTGCCACAGCTCGCCGTTGACGACAACGCCGTCCAGAATGTTATGGCCGTCCTGGTGCAGGACGAGCTTGAAGGTCTGTCCCGCGCGGGCGAAGGAGCGCGCCATCAGGTCGGACTGCTTGGTGCAGACGTTGAAGTCGTTCATGCCGTGGACGATCAGCGCCGAGCAGTTAATCTTGCTCGAGTCGACCGAGTAGTCGAGCCGCGCCCAGATATCGTCGTAATTGCCGTTGGTGGCCTTCTGATCCTCGGCGAGCTGCCAGAGGAAGGAGGCGTAGTCGTCGTTGATGACCGTCCAGTCGTCGTCCAGGAAGGCCGCGCCGCTGTTGAAGGAAGCCAGGCTGTGCGCGTAATCCGCGGTGAGGTAGATCGGCGCGCCCTGGGAGTTGGTGTACTCGTACCAGGAGGCGATGCCCGCGAAGGGGATGATGGTCTTGAGCCCCTCAACGCCGGAGGTGGCCACCTCAAAGGGCAGGGTGCCGCCGTAGGAGCAGCCCGTCATGGCGACATTGCCGTTGGACCAGTCGGCCGCGATCTCTATATTATAATAAGGATCGGTGTAGGCCACGCGGTCGCCCGCCAGCCATTCCACCACGCAGGCGTGGGCGTCCCGCTCCAGATCAAAGCCGCAGAGCTCATAGCCCTCGGAGCCGTAGGTGCCGATGCCGCCCGCCTCCACCACGGCGAAGCCCCTGACAAGATAGTAGTCATAGGCCTGGGCGTAAATGTATCCGGGCATATTGGAGTAGGGCACCTTGTAGTTCCAGCACGCCGGGTCGGCGATCGCCGCTGCCTCAAGGGTGGTCATGCTGCCGGCGGGCGTGCGCTTTTCGCCCGGCTTATAGAGTTTGCTGTAATCAAAGGGGGTGGGGTTCAGAAGCTGCGTGGGGTCCATGTTGTACTCATCCACGGTGCCCGCGCCGTAGGGGGTCGGGTCGTAGATCGTGCCAGCCTTGTACGCGCCTTCGGCCGCGGCACGGGGAACCTGAACCAGCGCCTCCACCAGATCGGCCTTGCCGTCGCCGTCGGTGTCGTGGTCAGTCTCGACATAGACGCAGAAGCGGAGAATGTCGCTGCCCTCGTTGGTGTAGTTTGCGTCTCTGAGGTTGGTGTACTGCAGGATGGGCTGGGCCGCGCCGTCCTTGAACACCGGCGTTTTCGCAGCGTCGTCCGCGAAAGCCGGAGCGCTCAGGCTCAGGACCATGGTCAGCGTCAGCAGGATGCAGAGCAGTTTTTTCATATGGTTCTTCCTTTCTCTCCCCTGTGGGAGCAGATGAATGGATTTGCGGCGGTTCCTTTCAGGCCCCTGTTCCGACGGATGCCGACTCAGGGATCATACTGAATAAATATAATCCGCCAACATTTGGTCAACATCTTGTGGTTTACCCGCATAGATTGCTTTACTCTATCACAAGACGCGCTCAAAACCGTCTCAAATATTCCCTACTTTTCCTATTAAATGAAAAAAATCCGGGCGCAGGGCGCGTCCCGGATAAAATTTAAGAAATATTATGAAAATACAGCGTTCCCGCCGTCAGCTCCGCCCAGCTGTAGTTGGTCATATATTCGCCCCGATACGTGTTGACCGACGCCATATCGTCCTCCAGCATCCGGTAATAATCACAGTCCAGCATCTCCGGGCGTATGGCCAGATGCGCCCCGCGCCGGATCAGCACGTCTTCCATCCCGATCTGCCGCAGAGTCTCCCGCAGGTCGCCGACAAAGTTGCGGATGCGGTGCTTCGCGTTTTTCATGTCCGCGACATCGCCCCAAAGCGCGGAGATAATCTCCTCCGCCGTGCAGGACGCTCCCTTCCGGTCGACGAGATAGGCCAGCAGCTCTTTTGTCTGCCGTCGTGAGAATTTCAGCGGCTCTCCCTGCCAGAACACCTCAAAGCTGCCGAAGCACTGAACCCGCAGCATCTTTGGCCGGTTGCCCGCCGCCGGCAGCGCGTCCAGCTCCGTCCGCACCTCATACGGCGTCAGCGGCTTCATCAGATAGCCCTGCGCCCGTACCCGGAAGGCGTCCAAAGCGTATTTGGGTATGTCCGTGACGAATACCACCCGCGCGTCCGGGGAGACTGATTTGAGCGCGACGGCAAAATCCAGCCCGGACAGCCCCGGCATTTCGATATCGCTGAACACAATGTCCGGGCTCAGGCGCTTATCCCGGATAGTGGCCAGCGCGTCGGCAGCCAGCGCAAAGCACATGAGCTTCGCCTCCGGCACAGCCTCCCGGATGGCCTGTTCCGTGTCCCGCAAGATCTTCGGTTCGTCGTCTATGGCAAAGATCAGCATGGTGTTTCCTCTCTGCAATAAGAGATAGTCGGCTTATGTATTGTGCAAAATCATCATAGCACCCGGGGCGCTCAAAATAGTCTCAAAAATCCCTGTTTTGGTCGATATTTGCAAAAAAATTCCGGGGCGCGGCCTGCGCCCCGGAAAATCTCATGTCAGCTCGTGAAAATACAGCGTCCCCGCCGTCAGCTCCGCCCAGCTGTAATTGCTCATGTACTCGCCCCGGAAGGCGTTGACCGCCGCCATATCGCCCGCCAGCATCCGGTAATAATCGCAGTCCAGCCGCTCCGGGCGGATCGCGATATGCGCCCCGCGGCGGATCAGCACATCCTCCATCCCGATCTGCTTCAGGGTCTCACGCAGATCGCCGACGAGATTGCGTATGCCGTGCTTGGCGTCCTTTCTGCCGCTGCCGTCGCCCCACAGTGCTGAGACCAGTTCCTCCGACGTGCAGGCCGCGCCCTTGCGGTCAATGAGATAGGCCAGCAGCTCCTTCGTCTGCCGCCGCGCGAATTTCAGCGGCTCCCCCTGCCAGAACACCTCAAAGCTGCCGAAGCACTGCACCCGCAGTCTGTTCGTCTGCGGCCCCGGCGCCGCCGGCAGTGCGTCCAGTTCCTCCCGGACAAGCTCCGGCGTCAGCGGCTTCATGATATAGCCCTGGGCCCGCACCCGAAAGGCGTCCAGCGCATATTGGGAAAAGGCCGTGACGAAGACCACCCGTGTGTCCGGAGAGGCTGTTTTGAGCGCGACGGCAAACTCCAGCCCGGAGGCGCCGGGCATCTCAATATCGCTGAACACGATGTCCGGGGAAAGCCCCCCGATCCGAATGGCGTCCAGTGCGTCGGCGGCCTTGTCGAAGGCTCTCAGCTCTGCGCCCGGCGCGGCCTCCTCGACACAGCGGCAGAGTACCCGCAGAGCCTTGGGCTCATCGTCTATGGCGAAAATCATCATCGTTTGTTCGCCTCCCTGGGCAAGGTGATGGTCACGGCGGTCCCCGCGCCGGGCGCGGATTCGACGCGCAGGCTGCCGCCGCACATCTGTGCAAGCCGCTCCCGCACGTTCTGGAGACCCACGTGGGATTTCCCCGTATCCTTTTTCTGCTTTTCCGGATCAAAGCCGGGGCCGTTGTCGGTCACGGTGATCTCATAGCGGTCGGCGTATTCCCTGGTGGCGATGACCACCTCGCCCCGGCCGTCGGCGTTGCCGCGCACGCCGTGACGCACGGCGTTCTCCACGATGGGCTGCAGGGTCAGGATCGGCAGTGTAAAGGACTGGCACGGAATGTCATAGCGCACGTTCAGCTTGTCCTCGAAGCGCATCTGCTCCAGCGCGAGATACTCCCTGGTATGCTCCAGCTCTCTTGCGAAGGGGATGGGGGCGTTCGTCTGCAGGGCGTCCATGTTCCCGCGCAGGTAATTGGCAAACTGCACTGTGGCCTCTTCCGCCTGGGCCGGATCGGAGCGGCAGAGCGACTGGATCACCGTGAGGGCGTTATACAGAAAATGGGGCTGGATCTGGGTCATCATGATCTGAATCCGTTGCTCCGCCTGCAGCGCCCGCTCGTGCTCCCGCACGAACTGGAGATGCAGCCAGATATAATTGATCACGCAGTCAATGACGGCGGCGAGGATAAAATAGGACACGGGCTGGTCGAAGTCATAGGTGTTGAAGTCCAGCGCCAGCGCCCCGATAATGAGCTCGAACATCAGTACCGGCAGCCAGGTCTCCCGGCGCGTCTCCGGCTCAAACAAGCGCACGGTCAGAAGGAGCCAGTAGCTGAGGAGAACGGCGCCGACATAGAAGCTCGTGTCAGACAAGGGGCCCGCAATGTAATGGTTGTCCCGGGTAATCCGAAAGCAGACGGGCGAAAACAGCGCCGTAGCATAGATTACAGCATTCATGCCCACCAGCGCCCAGACCCACCCGAATTTCTTTTCCGGCGCCATGATGCGCAGAAAAAGCGCCAGCACCACCGGGCGCGCGACATAGCCGTAAATCGCCGTCAGCGTCCGCGCAAACGGCCGCGCCTGCCCGATCATCAGGCGGTATTCCAGATGATCCTGGAGCAAAAGGCTGAACACCACGGCGACAATGATCCGCATGATCCGCTTGAGGTCGGGGCGGATATAGGCGTCGATGTTCACGATCACCGCCAGCAGTCCCAGCAGCGTCAGCGCGGGGAGCAGCGCAAGCGTCTCTACATAGTTCTCGACGATGAAAACACACAGCTCGTGATGGTGAAAAACAAGCGCCCACACCGCAAACAGGATGGTCGCCGCGACCAGCGCCGCGATGGCCGTCAGCCTGCCGCGATTCTGTGGCTTTTCTCGCTTCAAACCCATAGTTCTGTCTCCTCGCTGCTGAGTTACGCCCGCGCCGGGCACGGTCATGCTTCCCGCTTCTGAGTTTAGCAAGCTTCCGCATTTCTGTCAAATCCATAAACTGCAGCTTACACAGGAACGGGATACGGCCTTTTTCGCTCCAAAACCAGAGGAGGCCTGATAGAAAGCAGACAAGGAATACCGTGCAAGATTATAGAGCAGCTTATCCAGTTCTGACCGCTCGTACATGTTCCGGGCGACCTCATCCTCGACGGCCATGCAGTCAATGTCGAGCAGTGTGCCGTCTGTGTACAGCAGCTCCACGGTCTGGGAATCTTCGTGATACTTGCAGGAAATCAGTGTTCTCATCGTCAATACCATCAGCCCGTTCAGCATCGTGACGCTCGCAGAGTACTATGGGGTGTCCACGGATTACCTGCTTGGCGTCTCGGAAATGAAAAATCACCCAGACACAGA
>CADAAM010000100.1 GCA_902785905.1 Oscillospiraceae bacterium
ATATCGCCGTCAAGAGCGAGGACGGCATGACAGAATTTGTTTTTTCATTAAAACTTGCCAAATAAAAGAAGGTAGCAGTATGAACAACGAAAACAGAACAAACTGGTACGCACCGCTTGAGCATGAGAATGAGAATCCTGCGCGTGAAGAGCAGGCTGCGGAGATAAAGAAAAAGGGTCTGCCCCTGGGCTGGCGCATCGCGCTCGGCATACTGCTGGCGCTGGGCCTGATCGCCGGGACCTCGCTTTTCTTCGCGCACAGAGACGCCGGGGAACAAAAGCGCACCACCCGGGAACAGATCATCATTGAGCAGCCCTTTGAGCTGCCGATGCCCATTCCGGAGACGGAGCTTCCCGACAAGTGGGAGGACTTCTTCGACAGCTACTTCGTCACGGAAGAGAGCAGCATGGAGGAGTGCAGGATCCCGAGCGTTGAGAAGCAGCCCGACTGGGAGCTGGAGCTGGTCAAGCCCGGCGCCCGGGAGAAGAGCCTGCAGGAGGTCTACCGCAGCTGCGTGGATTCCATCGTGAGCGTGCGCAGCTATATCGACGGGAAAGTCGGCTATCACTGGGGCACCGGCATCGTGATGAGCGAGGACGGGCTGATCCTCACCAACGCCCATTTGGTCGAGGGCTGTGACAGCGCGGAGATCATACTCGCCGACGGCAGCTCGTATGATGCCAAACTTGTCGGCACGGACAGGATCTGCGATCTTGCCGTGCTGAAGATCGAGGCGGAGGGCCTCAAGCCCGCCGTTTTCGGGGACAGCGATGAGCTCAGCGTCGGCGACCGCGTGGCCGCCATCGGCAACCCCCTCGGAGAGCGCTTCGTCGCCTCGCTCACAGACGGCATCGTCTCCGGCATCGACCGCGGCATCGACTTCGAGGGGCGCAGCCTGAATATGATCCAGACCAACGCGGCCATCAACGAGGGCAGCTCCGGCGGAGCGCTGGTCAACATGTACGGCCAGGTCGTCGGCGTGACCAACATGAAGATGATCTCCTACTATTCCAGCATCGAGGGCATCTGCTTTGCCATCCCGAGCGCGACGGTGCGCTCCGTCGTCAACGATCTGATCCGCGACGGCGAGGTCAAAGGGCGTCCGGGCGTGGGTATTACGGTCGGCGCGATCCCGGCGGACGCGGCTGAGTTCTACAAGCTGCCCGAGGGACTCTATATCTCCGGCGTGTCGAAGGGCTCCGACGCCGAGTCCAAGGGCCTGCGCGTCGGCGATATCATCACCGCTGTCAACGGCGAAGCCGCCAAGTCGAGCGACGACATCCTCCGTGTGCGGGACAAGCTGCAGGTGGGCGACAGCATCACCTTCACCATCTGGCGTGACGGAAAGACCTTTGACAAGGACGTGGCGCTGGTCGAATACAGTGACATCTATTAATTAATGTATCTACTGCAGACAAACCCCTGCAAACCAAGTTGGTCTTGTAAGGGGGATCTGTGAAGGGGGACAGGGAGTCCCCCTTCACGTACAATCCATGCAAAAATGGGAATTTTTTCGGAAGTTCCCATATTTGCCCTTCAAGCTGTCGACACTTTGCAGACAGCTTGATAACGGCCGATAACCGGCTGATAACGGACAGAGATCCGTTATCAGCCGTGTTTTTTTGTACCGGTCTTCCGACAAATGCGGGCAAAGATCATCTTTTTCTGCGGAAGAGCGGTATGATAAGCCTTGACATTTTCAGCCGGTTTGATAATATAGGGGTAATCATATTATGTAAATTGAGATATGTCATACTAGAACCTCATGAAAACCTTTAACCCCTTAAAGGTTTTCATAGCGCCATAAGGCGCGTAGAGGTTCTTGTATGAGACGTGTTTTCAGCGTTTCAGATTTTAATCGAGAAATAGTATCAATCCAACGCAAAACCGAGGTGAGGTCGACCGTGCGCAGGAAAAACCTGATATCGCTGCTGCTCGCGCTTGCACTTCTGGCGGGGCTGTTCCCGTCGGCGGCCCTCGCCTGGGACGGGGAGTATATGAGCGTGGCGCTGTCGACCATGGAAGAGCCGACGGCCGAGGAGACCGGACAAGAGGAGAAAACGGCAGAGCCGGAGGGCGAGGAGACAGAGCCGGTGGAGACAGAGCCGGAGGAGGGGGACGGAAAGCCCGAAGAGACGCTGTCCGAGACGTATGATCTGATCCTGCTCCGCGTGATCGTCGACCCGGCGGACGCCGCCGCCGCCGTCCTGCTCCGGGACGCGGCGGGGAACGAGCTCCCGCCTCTGAGCGGAGAAAACGGCGAGCCTCTGTACGGCAGCTATCTGCTCCCGCCCGGCACATACAGCTATCAGATCGAGGGCTCCGACGCTCCTGCGGCGCTGCTCACGCTGGACGGCTCCAGGGGCCGGGTGGACGTGAGCGTCAGCCTCACGCCGGACGAGCCCGGGACCCTGCCTGCGCCCGTCGTCTTTTTCTGCGGCGGCGTCGAAGATTTCAGCGGCCTCACGGTAACGAACGCGGAGGGTGAGCGGGTCTCGCCCTATGCCGATCCCGACACCGGGGAGCTGCAGTATCAGAACTACCTCCTCACGCCGGGCAGCTATCGCTATGCCTTTCACGACGCCGAGGGCGTCTTCAACGACCTGGAGGACGACTTCACGGTTGCGGAGGGCGGCGTGCAGGTTGTCACGCTTGCGCTCAAAAAGAACGCGGAGGGGCGCTGCTTCTCCGGCACGCTGGTCAACCCCTATTACGCCGGGATCATTCGGGAGGAGTACCTGCCGGAGCCTGCGACGAGTCCGGAGGAGAGCCTGAGCCGGCTCATGAGCGACCTCGGGGCCGAGGCCGTGCCCGCCGAAAACGGCCGCAGCATCACCGCCGTGTTTGCCGCCGACGGGGAGGAGGGCGCACGCAGCGGCAGGAGCACGCCCGTGGTCTACGAAAACGCCGCCGCGGCCGGGGCCGCGCTCAAGCGAAAGCTGCTCCAGCGCCAGCACGACATCAGCATCCGCATCAAATGCAAGGCCGAGCCGAGCGACAAACTGTGGTGGAACATCGCGGGGCTGATCTATGACGAGGCCATCAGCCACAGCGGCGTGCCGACCGAGGGCGACTATCTGCGCTATGAGTACGGCGGCGTCAAGTGCGCGGGCTCGACCGTCGGGCCGGACGCCGAGGGCGATTACTATTATGAATATATCTTCGCACCGTACTATTTCACGACCTTTGCGCAGGAGTCGGAGCTCACGGAGCGCGTCGCCGCCATACTGGCCGGTCTTGACCTCAACGGGAAGAGCGACGAGCAGAAGATTCGCGCGATCTATACCTACCTCTGCGACAACGTCACCTATGATTACGCGGAGGACTCGATCATCTTCACGGCCTATGACGCCCTCGTGAACGGCCGGGCGGTCTGCCAGGGCGTGGCCGTCGCTTTCTACCGCCTCTGCCTGGAGATCGGCCTGGACGCGCGTGTCGTGACCAGTGAGGAAATCAACCACGCCTGGAACATCGTCCGCGCGGACGGGGCGCGCTACTATGCGCTCGACGCGACCTGGGACGCCAAAAACGACCCGGACAAGCGGGAGTTTTATCTCAGGGGCCGAACAAACTGGCTTACAAAGCACACGCTCGGGGACGAGTTCGCGGACGGCCGCTTCGCCTCCTACACCTTCCCGGAGGAGGACTACGGCACACTGAACGAGGCGGTCATCCATTCCGCCTCCGTCGTCTTCGACGGCATGCTGCGCATCAAGTATTACTTCGTGTTCCCGGACAGCCTCGTGAACACGCCCGGCGCCAGCCTCGTGTTCAGCCGGGAAGGGGAGCGCTTCCAGACCGTCCCCCTGAGTGAGTGCCGGGAGGAGAAGGGCTATCGGACCTGCTCCTGCAGCGTGCGGGCCGACGAGATCGGCGTGCCCGTACAGGTGAAGATCCGGGGCGGCAGCGGCGAAAACGTGCCGATCAGCACCGAGAAGGGGACCGTCTATCCCAACGGCGTCTTCTTCTCCGCCATGAAATACGCCCAGGAGATGAAGAGCGGCTCCGGCAGTCCCGCCATGCGGAACCTCGCCCAGGCGCTGGAGGATTACGGCGTCGCGGCGCAGAGCTATTTCAAAAAAGAAGAAGGCGAGCTCCGTGACGAGCTCTCGGCCATCGGGGCGGCGGACCTCGCGCCGTGGAAAGCCTCCGCCGAGGGCGACATGCCCGCGGGCCTCACGGGGGCCTTCCTCTCGGTCGTATTCGAGGCGGACAACAGCCTGCGGGTCTACTTCCGCTTTGACAGCGGAACAGATCCCGCGGATTATG
The DNA here is from genome assembly GCA_902785905.1 of Oscillospiraceae bacterium. Lineage (GTDB taxonomy): Bacteria > Bacillota > Clostridia > Oscillospirales > Oscillospiraceae > Limivicinus. Next base: position 4,270 of record CADAAM010000100.1, read on the forward strand.
CCTGCGCGGTGGACGGGAAGACCGCTTCGCTCCGCAGGAAAGAGGACGGCAGCAGTTATCTGAGCGTGGAGAACATCGCGGCAAATGATCTGGACACGCCTCACAGCTTCCGCATCAGCGCCGGGACCGATACATACACGCTGACGGCCAGCGCCCTGAGCTACGCCGAAATGTCGCTGCGGCAGGGCAACAGCGCGGCCGATCTGAGCCGGACGCTCTTCCGCTACAACCGGGCGGCCGACGCCTATTTTGGGACATGAAAGGACGAAAAACCATGAAACACAAAAATCGGGCCGTGAAGACCGTCAACATAGCGCTGGGGCTGATCCTGCTGGTCATGGTGATCCTGTGCTCGCCCCTTTTCGGGTACGCGCGCGGCTTCTCTCCGGAGGATCAGCGCGGCGCGGCGCCCGTCTCCGCCGATACGACCCGGACTTCCCCGTCCTGGTCCGTCCCGGTCGAGGCGACGCCGAGACCGACCGCGCCGCCCACGCCGACGCCCGTGGTCCTGCCGACCGCGCCGCCCACGCCGGAGCCTACGCCGGTCCCGCAGCGCACCCCGCAGCCGCAGCCCGTCGTGCAGCAGCCCGCCGTGCAGCAGCCGGTCTACAACAACTGGCAGCCGGAGCAGCAATACCAGCCGGAACCGGACTATGTGGAGCCGGGGTACGAGAACGTACAGCCGGAGGAAGAGCAACAGTCCGCCGATGAACAGCAGCAGTTCGACGGGGTCGGCCAGATCACGGACACCGGCAACGGCGGCGTCATCCAGGGCTCGGACGGGGACCTGGTCATCAATCTCCCGTACGGCGGCGGACAGTCCACGGCGGTCAGCGTCGCAATCTCCGAAGTCGGTGAGACCGGCGGTGGAGACCTCGGCGGAGAAACCGGCGGCGGGGGCGGCGAGGTCGTCTGGCAGCCCAGCCAGGACAGCAATGAGGCCGAGCCTCTGGCCTTTTGAAAAAAGCATAAAACATCGGGAGCGCCCAACAGGGCGCTCCCGAATTCTTTGTTACACGTTTTATCTGCAAACGAAGCAGTGCCACTCCTCCTCGGAGCGGTGGTCCAGGATCTCGAAACCGTTGGCTTTGAGCGCGTTCGCGGTCTCCGGCCAGCGGTTTTCAATAATGCCGGAGCAGATGAACACCGCCCCCGGAGCCATGAACTGCCGTACCTGGGCCGAGAGCGCGATGATCACGTCGGCCACGATGTTCGCCAGTACGAGATTCCAGCCGCCGCCGATGTGCGCGCGCAGCCCCGTGTCGGCGAGAATGTCCCCCGCGAGGGCGGTCATGCGGTCGGGGCCGATGGCGTTGAGGGCGGCGTTGGACATCACCACGTCCGGGGCCTTCGGGTCGATATCCACACCCAGACAGCGGCGGCAGCCCAGCAGCAGCGCCCCGATGCCGAGGATGCCGCTGCCGCAGCCGAGGTCCAGCACGTTGACCTCCGGCGCACAGTATTGCTCCAGCGCGGCCAGGCACAGGCGCGTGGTGGCGTGGCTGCCGGTGCCGAAGATCAGACCGGGGTCGAGGCGCAGCGGGACGCGCCCGTCGTCCGGGGCCTGCTCCCACTCGGGCACCACGACCAGCTTTTCGCCCACCTCGATGGGCTTGTAGTACTCGCGCCAGTTGTTCTCCCAGTCGCTGTCCTCCACAAAGGCGGTGGTGAGCTCGGGATAGGCGGCGCGGATCTGACGCAGCACGGCGAGACCGTCCGCGTCATCCGTCAGATAGCACTTGATGCGGCTGACGCCGAGAAAGCGGTTCTCCAGTTCCTCGTCCACATAGTCCCAGTACTGGCGGTTGTGCTCGAGAAAGTCGCGGAAATCGTCCTCGTTCTCGATGACGAAGCCGCCCGCGCCCATGGCGGCCATGCGCTCACAGCGCGCGTCGATCTCCTCCTTCGGGGTGTTCACGGTCACTTCAATGTATCTCATGGCAGTCCTCCGGCATTGATTTTTTATCAGTGTACCATCCGAAACGGCAAAAAACAAGGGCTGTCAACTTGCTAAAAAATCACGGCAAAAAACGGGAACAAATCGCGCCCGCCCGCGTCATATTATCAAAAACAGCGGGGGAGAGCGGCGTTTTGACACCGGGACCCTCCCGGTGGGCAGGGCCGCAAAGCCTTGCGGCGCAAGGGCTTCAGGACTCGCAGGAAGTAAAAAAGCGTTACTGAATTGAAATTTATTGAAATTTTCTTGCGATTAGGTCTTGCAATTCAGAGCGACTTGTTGTAATATTATACCCGAATCGTAATACTTTTTTAACCTTTTGCGAAAACGGTTCACAGCAAGTCCATCGCACAGTAATCATTTTACCCGAGAGGGTAGTTATTAGGGGGAGCAATTATGAAGAAACGGTTCATAAGCATGCTGCTTGTCGTACTGATGGTCATGTCCCTGTTACCGGGCTTGTCCGTCAGCGCGTCTGCGGCAACAGTGAACGGCGCCAACACCATCGAGTATACGATGAATAACGGCGACTACGTTCTGAGAATCTGCCAGAAGCTCGGCTTGAACTACTACACGTGCAAGCCCGCTATCATGGCGCTCAACAACATTCAGGAAGGCCAGTGGAACAAGCTGGCCGTCGGCAGAGTCCTGACCATGCCGGCGAGCGACAACGACGCGCTTATGCTCATGAACGGCGCGCCGACCAGCGCTCAGACCTCCGGCGCGGTTCAGACCACCGGCGTCACCGGCACCGCCACCACCGGCAACACGGCCTATGCCACGACCAGCACGCTCAGCACGAGCAACAACGTGCAGACGGCTGATCTGCTGGGCTACTACCTGGTGCCTTACACCATGTCGGTCGGCGATACCGTCTCCGGCGTGTGCAACAGCCTGGGCGTAAACTTCAACGTGTTCCAGTCCTTCATCAAGCAGGTGAACGACATTTCCAGCTGGAACAAGGTGAGAGCGGGCCAGACCCTGATTATTCCGACGCCCGTCAAGCCCGCCGTCGGCACGACCTGCTACGGCGTTATGGTTCACAACGTGACCAACAACGACACGGCCTACTCCATCACCAGCAACGCCGGTGTCAACTACAACGCCAACAAGAAGCTGCTTGAGGCCCTGAACCAGACCAGCAATCTGGGCGCCATCAAGCCAGAAGTTCTTCTATCCCGTGCCCATGACGGTCAGCGTGCCCGGCACCGGCAACCCCGGCAGCACCTCCACGACGACCACCACCACGAGCGTCACGGACGGCAACGGCACCACCACCACGACCACCACCACCACCGCGAAGCTCTATAAGCTCATCAGCAACATGAACTCCGCGGACGGCACGATGCTGTTCTATGTGAATAACAAGCCTGTCACCGCGGCTCCTGCCGGCGCGAAGGTCACCATCGAGACCAACACCGCCACCGGCAAGGCCGTCCAGGGCCTGACGGTGAAGCACGACGGCGACAAGGCCGACCTGCACCTCACCGGTGATTCCTTCATCATGCCGAGCTGCGACGTGCGCGTCGACGCCGCCATCAGAAGCGGCCACGACATCACCATCACCTCCAACTACAGCGGCAAGGCAGCGGCTTCCGTCGGCGGCATCTCCGTGCAGTCCGCCATCAAGGGCGCGGCTGTCGTGATCAAGAGCGTCGACCCGAACTATGAGATCCAGTCCATCACGGCCTACTACAAGAAACTGGTCTCCTCGTCCGACAAGACCGCTCTCGCGATCAGCGGCTCCAACGCTTTCCTCATGCCCGACGCGGACGCCTTTGTGGATGTCGTGCTCAAGCCCGTCTCTACCTACGCGTTCTACGTGAACGATCCCGTCAGAGGCAGCTTCTACCTCCAGGTCAACGGCAGCCCCGTCACCCGCGCACCCAAGGGCGCTCAGGTCACGGTCGTGGCCCAGGCCAACGAGGGTTATGAGCCCACCAAACTCGTCGTCAAGAGACATGGCGTTACCCCGGATCAGCCCGTCAACGTCTTCAGCAACACCTTCACCATGCCCGCCTTTGACGTGGACGTGACCGTGACCTTCGGCGCGAAGGGCAATAACATTGTCATTATGCCCTCCCAGTTCGCCACGGTCTACGCTTTCAACACTGCGGCTGATGATAAGGTCGACAAAGCCATCACCGAGCAGAATACCGGCGATTACGTCTTCCTGAAGCTGTTTGACGACAACGACGCTGAGATCACCTCCGGCTACGATGTGAGCTATGACATCGTTCGCAACAGCGACGGCCTCAAGGTGAACCCTGAGCTCGAGTCCGGCATCATCTACAAGTTCAAGATGCCCAAGGGCGGCGTCACCATCACACCGGTTATCACCAGCAAGACCCCGATCGATATCAAATCCGAAATCTATGTCAACGGTGATAAAGTGCCCGCCGGCAAATATCAGGGCGGCAGCTTCTCCGTCACCTGGAACGCAAAAACTTCCGAGTTTACGGAGTCTGACAAGCTGCTCAGTACGCTCAAGCAGATCAAGAGTACAATCCCCGCCGGCGAGTACATTGACCTCCGCTTTGACTGCGGCGAGGGTATGGCCTTTGTCAAGTACGTGATCACGGACTGTGAAGAGGCTACCAATGAAGCCAACCTTCACGGCTACTTTAAGATCCCCGATAAGGATGATAAAGGCGCCGCTATTGCAACCCTTGTGATCAAGGCTTACTTTGAAACCGGCAAGCTGCCCATCAACTATGCGGCCATCACCGGCGTCGGCTCCGTCGGCTACAAGGACGCTGCCACCAACTCCATCAACAGCGCCAAGCCCGGCGAGATCGTCACCGTGAATGTCGTTCCCGGCAACGGCCACAAGTTTGACTTTGCCAAGTTTGATACCAGACTCATGGTCACCCGCAGCGACAACGGCGTGCCCGTTCCTCTCACGGCCGGAAAGATGTATGACGCAACCGGTGCGGAGACGCTCGACTCGACAAAGGCTGTGACGGGTACCTTCACCTTCACCATGCCCGATGTGGCTGTGAACGTCCAGGCCATCTTTGAGCCCAAGCCCTTCAAGATCACCATGAAGTGCATCGACCAGAAGGGCAATGACCTGACCGGCAAGGGCCTGTGGCAGATTGCCGTCAACGGCGTGCCCGGCATCATGGATAACGGTACCACCACGGTTGAGGTCGCTTACGGCGACAACATCACCGTCGCCATGACCGAGGCCGGCTGGTCCAACTACAACATGAAGAGCTTCCGCATCGACGGCAACGAGTACATTGCCTACGTCGACAACTACTTCTACAACTTCCAGATGCTTGATCGCTGGGCCAAGGATCTTGAGATCGTGGCCACCATGCAGCCGAGCATTCCGAACAGCGCGGTGCAGCACAGCCTCAGCGCCAACTACGATTCGACCAAGGGCGGCGTGGAGTTTGTGATCCTCAAGTCCCCGACCCAGTACAGCGACGACGTGCGCGTCAATGCGTCCGGCAAGCTCAACTATGTCCATAAGGCTTACACCGGTGATGTGGTCGCAATCGTTGTCAACTCCAACGACTCCAAGTATGAGGTCAAGAAGGGCAACGTCAGCGTCTACTCTTGGTTCGGCACCGACGCGGACTACATCGTCCCGACCGAGGGCTGGCACAGCCTGAAAGACGGCGATCCGATCTCTAATGTGAAGACGGATGCAGCGCCTTACCACATCTTCTACTTCACCATGCCCGACGGCGATGCGAGCGCCAGCGTCAACTTCATCGGCTCGAGCAAGGGCATTAAGATTCATGTTCTGGACAACAAGACCGGCGCTCCGATCAACGGTATGATCAGACTTCAGGTCGGCGACAACTTCTATGACGTAGCGGGCGACGACAACTTTGCCGATATCCCGTTCGGCGCTCAGGTTCAGCTCTGGCGCAGCAACCAGGCGGCGTCCGAGAACAAGGTCATCGTCAAGACCGATATCAAGACTGCGACCGGTACTGTGCCCTACTTCGACCTGGCCGGCTACTTCGGCGGCATGTGGTTCTCCATGCCCAACGAGGACGCCGAGATCTACCTGTACATCGACACGCTGAACCTCTACCAGTTCAACATCGTTTGGGATCAGGTGGTTCACGGCAAGCTGATCTTCAGAAAGTCCGAGAACCCGACTGATGTTGCCCGCAGCCTCAATGAGTTCGCCATCGGCGACACAGTCTATGTCTGGGGCGAGCCTGATGCAGGCTACAGCCATCTTGGCATCGGCGATCTCAAGATCATGTCCGGCATGAACAACATTGCCACTCTGCATAAGGAAGGCGCACCGGACGCGAGTCCGATCTGGAAGTTCGTACTGCCGAACAATGTGATCACCCTCCAGGCAACCTTCCCGAGCGAAGCGGCAGCAGAGGTCGAACTCACGATCAGTGTCAATCCTGCTACTGGGAAGGTCAATGTCACCGCCGGCGGCAGCACGATCGAAATAACTGGCACCAGTCCGATCAAGGTCCTTGAAGGCCAGACCGTGACCGTTGCCTCCGCCACCGACGGCTATAGCATCAGCACGATGCAGTCCCTCAGCGGCAAGGGCGTCAGCGGCGCGACCTACACCGTGCCGACCGACCTGACCGGCACCACCGATACCCTGACTGTCACCCTCGCGCAGGATACTTACCAGATCGCCCGCAGCGTCACCGGCAATGGCGCTCTGTTCATCACTGACTCCAGCACCAACAACGTCACCGCCGCAAAGGCAGGCGAAACCATCACCATCACCGCCGCTCCCGATCCCGGTTACAAGTGGGCTGCCGGTTACCCGAAGGCTATCATGTCCGACGGCACGGAGGTTGCTTTGAGCGGTGCCGGCCCGTGGACCTTCACCATGCCCGCAAGCAACGTGACAGTCACCGCAAACTTCGAGGCCGACAACAGCGCAACGGTCACCTTCACCGCGGTCGGCGCTGCGGATGCAGTAGCCAAGCTCAGCATCCCCGGCGGCAATGCGGATCTGGCTGTCGGTACGCCGATGACCTGGAACTTCGAGACCGGTACGCAGATCACCATCACCGGCTCCGGTTCCTATGACAAGGTCCGCGTAACGGACGGCAGCGTCGATCAGAGCGGCGCGTCCGTGGTCTACACCGTGCCCGCTGGTACGTCGAACGTCACGGTCACACTCTCCAGCAGCGCCAAGGCGGTCACACTCAAGCCTGCGACCAACGGAACGGTCAACCTCAGAAAGACCAATGATACCAGCGATCCGACCTATGTTGAGGGCAACTTCGCGATTGGCGACGACCTCTTCATCGAGGTAATCCCCAACAAGGGCTACCAGCTCAAGAAACTTGAGGTGAAGCAGAACATCAGCGATACCGCTATGGCGACAACTCTGGAGTCCACCGGATACTATTCGATCGGCTCTGCAATCCCCGACGGCGGCGTCACCATAAGCGCTGAGTTCGAGCCCCAGGCTGTAGCACTGAACTTCACGCCGACGATCACCGGCACCGCCGATGGCATCGTGGCCAACGTCAGCACCGGCAACGGCGTCAATCCCACCGGTACCACGTCCATCACCACCGCTTTCGGCACGACCGTTACGGTTACGCCCGCAACCGGCTACAAGTGGACCGGCAATGCGATGACAGTCAAGGACGTCGGCGGCGCGGCCGTCACAGTCAGCGGCTCCGGCGAGACCGGCAGCAGAAGCTTCAGCGTTGAGAATATCACTAAGTACGATATCTCTCTTGAGCTTGCCACCACCTGATAACCAAGTTTTCCCCCTATATCTCCCCCCTGAGCGGCAGGGCTTCGGTCCTGTCGCTCACCTGGAGGGAATAAGAGATATAACCAAAAATCCCGGCAGCCTTTTCGGCCGCCGGGATTCGTATATTTGCCTCCCGCCGCGAGGAGGCCGATAGAAATTTACAAATTTTTATACAATTTCCCTCCGCACTGTGGTAAAATCCCTCCGTATGAATCCGGAAGAAAGCGGTGGAACTGCTCCGATGAGAGAAAAAATGGCGCGCTTCATGGCCGGGAGAAACGGCAACGATCAACTGAATTTGTTTCTGTTCGGCGTATCGGCGGTATTGATCCTTGCCGCGGCGCTGCTGAGAGGAAATCTGAGCCGCGGCTTTTATATCGCGGCGCTGGCTGTGCTCGGCTTCGTGTATTTCCGCATGTTTTCCCGCAACGTGACCCGCCGCCGCGAGGAAAACGGCAAGTACCTGCGCCTGCAGTACCGCGCCGCCGCAGCCTGGAAGATCCGCAAAGAAAAATGGGTGCAGCGCAAGGACTACAAGTTCTTCACCTGCCCCTCCTGCAAGACCACGCTGCGCGTCCCGCGCGGCCACGGCAAAATCAAGATCGTCTGCCGCAAGTGCGGCAACTCCTTCACGGGGAAAAGCTGATGTTCGGCTATCTCGTCGCGGCGGTCAACGTCCTGGAGGCGGAGGAGCTCGCCCGCTATAAAAGTGTCTACTGCGGCCTCTGCCGGAGTCTGAAACGCTGCTTCGGGCAGACCGCCCGCCTCACGCTCAACTATGACATGACTTTTCTCGTGCTGCTGCTCTCCTCCCTGTACGAACCGGAAGAGGAGAGAGGGGAGGCCGCCTGCGTCCGACATCCCTTCGAGCCGCAGCCCTACGTTATGACAGAGCTGTCCGACTACGCCGCCAACATGAACCTCGCCCTGGCCTACTTGAAATGCCTGGACGACTGGAAGGACGACAAAAGTCTCACCGCCTGGGCCGAGGCCAGGACCCTTCAGGCGGGGTATGACACGGTGCGGGTACGCTATCCCCGCCAGTGCGCCGCAATCGCGCAGGCGCTGGACGGGCTCTCCCGGATCGAAGCCGAGGGCCGCGAGGACCCGGACGCCGCAGCCGCCTGCTTCGGGGCCCTGATGCGGGAAATCTTCGTCTGCAAAGAAGACCGCTGGAGCGAGCCTCTGCGGCACATGGCCGACGCGCTGGGCCGATTCCTCTACCTCCTGGATGCGGCCATGGATCTGGAGGAGGATGTGAAGCGCGGGCGCTATAACCCCTTCCGCCGCTACGCCGGTGATCGGGACAACGAGGAACGCTTCCGCGACAGTCTGCGTTTGCAGCTCGGCGAGTGCGTGTATTGGTACGACAAACTCCCGCTTGTGGACGACACGGGACTGTTGAGGAACATCCTGTGCCTCGGCCTCTGGTCGGCGTTTAATCAGAAATTCAGAAGAGAGGAACCTGCACATGGTTCAGGATCCGTATAAAGTGCTGGGCGTGTCCCCGGACGCCTCCGACGAGGAGATCAAAAAAGCCTACCGCGACCTGAATGAACGACATCAACGCGGCCTATGACCAGATCAAAAACGGCAATGTCCCCGGCGCCTCGGGCTACGGACAATACGGCTACGGCCAGGCCGGGGCCTATCAGCAGGACGGCTACGGCGGCTGGACCGACTGGACCGGCGCGCAGCAGGCCCGTCAGACCGAGCGCAGCGAATATACCGCCGCCGTCAACTTCATCCGCAACGGCATGTACCGCGAGGCGCTCAACGCCCTGTCCGGCGTGCCGGAGGC
>CADAAM010000101.1 GCA_902785905.1 Oscillospiraceae bacterium
TGCTGCTGTCGCGGCAATCCTGAATACCATCCGCGTGACAAGCGAATCTCTCAGAAACAATCTCCGATACAAAATGGGTAAATAAGCAGAAGGGGACGGTTGCGGTGAGCAGCCGTCCTTGGTTTTTTATCAACTCTCTTTTGTCTCAGCCCAGATCGTTTGACGCTCAAAGAAATCAGATTATGTTCTTCGATGTTTTTATGAAATCCACGCTTGACAAGACCCCAAAAGCGATTATAATGAAAACACATGCAGATTATGGGAAAGAAGAGGGAAGCCGCAGCGTCCCTCTTCTAAATCCAGACAAAATGTCGCATAATATCAATTTAGCGACATTTAGAGTGCCGTTTTAACCAGAGAGGAGCTTATAGAATGAACCTTGATCAAATCAACGATGTTCCGGACATTGTCATGGAGTTTCTGGAGTATCATTCCACTGTGCGCGGTCATTCCGACCGAACCGTTGCCGGATACTATCTCGATCTCAAAATCCTGTTTCGCTATTTGAAACGCCGCAGACATCTTGTGCCAAAAGAGATGCCGTTTCATGAGATCGACATTACAGACATTGATCTGGATTTCATTAAAACCATTCGCATTGAAGAGCTCTATCGCTATCAGTCATTTTCACCGGAGCTTGAAAACGCCAATCGTTCTCTCTCAGCCGCAAGCCGCTGCCGACGGACTTCTTCCGTGAAATCTTTCTTTAATTATCTGTCACTTAAGCGCCATTTGTTGGAAAACAATGTTTGTCAAGAACTTGACATGCCCAAGCGTCAGGCGTCGCTGCCGCGATATCTTGAGGAATCCGAATGCGAGCGACTGCTTGCAGCCTGCGACGGTCCCTATGCCTACCGGGATTACGCGATCCTCATGCTGTTTCTGTCCTGCGGCCTGCGGGTGTCAGAGCTTGTCTCCCTCAATCTGACAGATGTCTATGAGGATCATGTACGTGTCGTCGGCAAGGGCAACAAAGAGCGTGTGGTCTTTTTTGCTGAGGGCTGCCGCGAGGCGATAGATGACTATTTGTCCGTCAGAAATGACGAGAACATTAAAGAAACTGACAAAAATGCCTTGTTTATCAGCCAAAAAAGGTGCAGAATGAGTACGCGCGCGGTGCAGTACATGCTGGAAAAGAAGCTGCTCGCCGCTGGGCTGGACGCGAGCCGTTACTCCCCACACAAGCTGCGGCACACAGCGGCGACGCTGATGCTGAAAAACGGCGTGGACACCCGAGCCCTGCAGGAGGTTTTGGGCCACAGCAACTTAAACACCACGCAGATCTACACCCACCTGGACAACGCGGCTCTGCACGAAGCCGCCATGGCCAACCCCATCGGACGGAAAACCCGGCACGAAATGGAGGAGGAATAAGGCAACACCGTATAATTCGGCAAGAGCAGATTTCGAGATAAATTGAGTTCTGATAAAGGCAGTTCTTCACAGGAATACTTAAGTGAGCGTCCAAATCTTTGATTTGGCTAACGCGAACATATGCACGCTAACGTAGTGAGTCGCATTGTGTATTTCAAGAAAAAGTGACAAAATCAGAGCGCAATATTTCCGAAAGATGTCGAAGACGGATTGCGCGGTGTTGCTTTGATCGTCCGATGTGCCGCGCACTTGAAAAATCGAGATGTTCGTGCTATGCTATAAACGATTTTGGCCGCGGTTTTGACCAAAAAAGATGAGAGAAATGTGGTGAAGTATGCCGTGCAGTGGGATTCCACCGTGGATATCAAAGAAAAACTTGCCTATATCTGTAAGCAATTCCGTATTCCGGGAGAGCTGATTCTTTACCGCCTGATCCCAAACGGGCACATTAATACAGCCTACTATGTCGCGCTCTACGATGGAACCGAGGTCAGACAGTACCTCGTACAAAGAGTCAACTGGTATGTTTTCAAAGACCCGGTCAGCATGATGAACAACATCGACCTGATTACAAGGCATATCATGGACAAAGAGCGCACCCTTGAAAGACGCAGAAGGCTGCACTTCCACCATACCTCCGAGGGTAATAACTATCTTATTCTCGGCGAGGGTGAAGACCGGGAATTCTGGCGGCTCTACAATTACATTGAAAACTCCGTCTCTTTTGAGACTGCCGACGGAAACGCCGACGTTCTGCGCATGTCGGGTAAAGCCTTCGGCAAATTTAACCGTCAGCTCCAGGACTTTGATGCCTCTCTGCTGGTCGAGTCCATTCCCCACTTCCACGACACCGTGTACCGGATGGACACCTTTTTCCAGACGGTCGAAGAGGACCCGCTGGGACGTACCGCAGACGCCGTACAGGAGATTGCCGCCATCCGGGAATACCGGGACTTTGCCGGTACGCTCTGCCGCCAGATCGATCGGGGTGAGCTTCCTATCCGTGTCACGCACAACGATACCAAGACAAATAATATCCTCTTTGACCGCGATACGCTCGATCCCCTCGTCATCATCGACCTCGACACCTGTATGCCCGGCCTCGCCTGCTACGACTTCGGCGATACGATACGCTTCGCAGCCTGCACGGCTGAGGAAGACGAGAGGGACTGCAGCCGCATGAAGCTCGATCTTGGGCTCTTCCGCGCCTATGCTGAGGGTTATCTGTCCGAAGCAAAGAGCTTTTTGACAGCCTCAGAGCTCGATTCCCTTGCGACCGGGGCGGCAGTGATCACGCTGGAGCTCTCGTCACGCTTTCTGGCTGATTATCTGGTCGGCGACAAGTATTTCCGCGTCGATTATCCCGAGCATAATCTGGTGCGCGCAAGGGCCCAGCTTGCCCTGTTTCGGGATATGCTGCTCCACATGGAGGATATGCGGGCGATCATCCGGGATTGTTTATAATGAAAATAGAAAACAGAGTGCTCAGCTGACATTTCAACAGCACATTGAGCACTCTGTTTTGTTATGTAAACATTATAGATATTATGTATACTGGAATATGTTAATCTTAAAAGAATTATGTAAATCTATTCTCTTGCGAGGACGGCGGCGATCGCCTCGCTGATGTTGCGCACGGGAATGAGCTTCAGACCGGGAAAGGCGCGGGCCTCGTCCCCGCGGTGCGCGGGCACGACACAGCGCCGGAAGCCGAGGCGGGAGATCTCCGACAGGCGCTGGTTTAAAGCGCTGACGCTGCGGATTTCACCTGAGAGGCCCACCTCGCCAATGGCGGCGAGATCGGCGCCGAGAGGCCGGTCCAGGAAGCTGGAAGCGACGGCGAGAGCGGTGGCGAGATCCGCTGCCGGTTCCTCGAGCGTGAGGCCGCCGATGACATTGATATACGAATCGCAGCCGGCGACCGAGAGGCCGCCGCGCTTTTCCAGTACCGCCAGCAGCATTGCCGCCCTGTTGTAGTCCACGCCGTTGCTGCGCCGCGCGGCGTTATAGGCGGAGGGTGTCACCAGAGCCTGCACCTCGGCCAGAATGGGTCTTGTGCCCTCAATCACGCAGGCGACACAGGTGCCCGGACAGTTCTCCGGTCTGCCGCTGAGAAGCATCTCAGACGGGTTTTCAACGCAGGAAAGACCGTGATCCGCCATTTCAAAGACGCCGATCTCATTGGTGGACCCAAAGCGGTTCTTGGCCGCGCGCAGAATGCGGAAGCTGGTGCTGCGTTCGCCCTCAAAGTAGAGCACACAGTCCACCATGTGTTCCAGCACTTTCGGTCCGGCGATGCTCCCCTCTTTGTTGATGTGTCCGACAACAAAGACCGTGAGATTTTTCTCTTTGCAAAGACGCATAATGCGCATGGTGCACTCGCGCACCTGGGAGATGCTGCCCGGCGCGGAACCGATATCAGACTGACTGATCGTCTGGATGGAGTCAATGATGACAATATCGGGCTTCAGGCTGTCAGCCGCCGCGAGGACGCTGTCGAGCTCGGTCTCGGCGAGCACATAGACTTCTCCGCCCGAAACGCCGAGGCGGTCGGCGCGCAGCTTGAGCTGACGTTCGCTCTCCTCGCCGGTCACATATAGAATTTTGCGGCTTTTCCCGGCGGCTGCGCACATCTGCAGTAGCAGCGTGGATTTGCCGATGCCGGGCGCACCGCCGACCAGCACCAGCGAGCCGAGCACTGCCCCGCCGCCGAGGACACGGTCAAATTCCGAGATTCCGGTCGAAAAGCGAATCTCCTCCGTGACGTCGAGCTCCTCCAGCCGCTTCGGCGTCGGCGCGTTTCGAGACGCGGAAATACGCCCGGATCCGGACTTCTCCATGCGCAGCTCGGAAAGGGTGTTCCACGCGCCGCAGGACGGGCACTTCCCTGCCCAATTTGGTGTCTCCGCCCCGCAGTCGGAGCAGACATAGAAGGTTTTCTGCTTGTTTGCCATCATCTTTCTCCTGCATATTACTATTTGTATATCTTAAATACGAACTGTATTCTGCGTAAATTGCAGATAGGAGCCCATTATAATCGCTGCGATCGATGTCTGATAGCCCGGTTTTTTCAGATTCTCCAAATCGACCGGGTTCGAGACGAATCCGCACTCCACCAATATGGCGGGACAATCCAGGTGTGAGAGTATGTAGAGTCTCTTTGTCGCGGGCTCTGCCACACGCCTACATTTAGGATAGAGGGTGCTGATCAGATTTGCGTGGGTAATTGTCCCGAGCTCACGGCTCCCCTGCCCTGCAGCGTAGATCACCTGAGAGCCGCTGGGCTGTCCGGTCGGATAGTCGTTCTGGTGGATGCTGACATAGACCGGATTGACTTCCGCGCAGGTAAGCTCTGTCCGGCATTCAAGATCGCGGTGCTCGCTGTAGGTATCACAGTCACATTTGGTGCTGTCGTCCTGACGGATCAGAGCGTTATCCTGCCCGTAGAGTTCTGCCAGGGCCCGCAGCTTGAGACCGATGGCGAGGTTGATATCGCTCTCCCGTGTTCCGTCCGCCCCAAGCGCGCCGCTGTCAATGCCGCCGTGACCGGGGTCGATGACAAGCGTCGTTCTCGTGTGATCGTCGGCGCCCGTGTTCTGTTTCTTCCCGAGCGCGAAGACCAGAAGCAGAATGATCCCTGCGGACAGAAGCAGAGCGATCAGAGTCCGCAGTCTGTCGCGCGGTTTAAGACCCATAGCCGCCTCCGTTCGCTTTGACCCTCAAACGTCTATGATTATAGCTTCCGCCGCCGCGCAAGTCAATTCTCAGAGTGTTTCTTTCACTCAGAGCAAGATACATATCAGCCCGCCGCTCCCTTCGTTGATCATGCGCTCCAGCGTCTCGCGCAGCTTATCCTTCACGTTTGCGGGCAGAGAGTCGATCTTTGCCGCGAGTCCCTCCTCCGCAATATCGTTCAAGGACTTGCCGAAAATGTTCGATTGCCAGATCCGGTTAACGTCTCCGTCAAAGCCCTGGAGCAGGAAGTTGATGATATCCTCGGATGCCCCCTCCCCGCCGATGGCCGGGGTGACCTCAGTCTCAATATCGGTCATAATCATATGGATAGCCGGGGCGCTTGCCTTGAGCTTGACGCTGTATTTCCCTCCCTGCCGCACAATCTGCGGCTCCTCCAGCGTCATCTGAGAGGCTTCCGGCATGACGACGCCATAGCCGCGGGTTCGTACCTCTTCCAGCGCATGACGAAGATTTTCGTAATCCGCCCGTACAGCGCTCATATCCGTGAGAATAGAGATCAGATCGCGGTCGCTTTCGATTTCAAGGCCGGTCTGCTCACTGAGCGTCTGATAGTACAGGCTTCTCGGCAGGCGCAGCTCTACCGTGCTCACACCGCTGCCGAGATCGTTTTTCAACAGGCGTGCCGACTCCACCTGCTCGCACGCACCCAGACGGGAGAGCAGCGCGCCGCAGTCTCGTATTTTCTCAAGATCGCCGGAGGCCTCGGCTATGGCGTCAAAGAGAGCACTGCGCAGCGTATTCTCCTTCGGCAGAGCGTCAAGCCAGTCCGGCAGGAACACCCCCACAGCCTTTAACGGAAACTCCTCCAGCACCGAGCGCAGGATAAGGCCGATATCCTCCTCGCTCATGGTCAAGCAGTTGACCGGCATACAGCATATATCGTATTTCTGAGAAAGCTGACGGGCCAGTGCGGTGCAGCTTTCCCTTTTTGGATCACTGCTGTTGAGCAGCACGACAAAGGGCTTCCCGATGGCTTTGAGTTCCGCAATGGCGCGCGCTTCCGCCGGCTCGTAGCTTTCCCGCGGGATCTCACCG
>CADAAM010000102.1 GCA_902785905.1 Oscillospiraceae bacterium
TTCCATAATCTGTTCAATAAGAAGAAATAAGCAAAAAGCACAAGCCGGCGGACTCGCAAAAGTCCGCCGGTTATTTTTTGATAAAAATTAGTAAAAAAAACAGTGGCAATTTCGACATCGGCGTATTATACTGTGCGCTGTGCAAAAATGGAAAAGAGGTATATTTATAGTGGAATCTTTATTGGCAACTTCAACTGCCCTCCTGGCAGGGCTTCTTATGACCCGTGTATTCAAACTGATCCATCTGCATTTCCCGGATGTGACGGCATTTCTTCTGGCAGGGCTTCTGGTGGGGCCTTACTGCCTTGGCAGACTGGGTATACCGGGGCTCGGCTTTGTCAGCATGGAGGAAGTAGACGGTCTTAGTGTACTCAGCAATACTGCCCTCGGCTTTATTGCATTTGCCATCGGAAAGGAATTTCGACTGTCACAGCTTAAAGCCACCGGTAAGCAGGCTACGGTGATCGGTATTATTCAGGCGGTAACGGCTACTGCATTGGTGGATCTGGCCCTTGTCGGACTGCATTTCTGCCTCGGAGAAGACACGCTCTCCCTTCCCGCAGCCATTACGCTGGGGGCGATCGCCGCAGCTACTGCACCCGCGGCCACTTTGATGGTTGTCCGGCAGTATAAGGCAAAGGGTGAAGTAACGGATCTTCTGCTGCCGATCGTCGCACTTGACGATGCAGTAGGGCTTATTGTCTTCGCTGTATCCTTTGGAATCGCGCAGGCTTTGAAGGGCGGAGAATTGAATGTATACGCCATCATTGTCAATCCGATTCTGAAGATCATCTGCTCCCTGACCCTTGGAGGGATACTCGGCGCGCTTCTCACGGAGCTGGAAAAGCTGTTCTTCTCCAACTCCAACCGTTTGTCTCTTTCGATTGGCTTTGTCGTGCTGACGATTGCTTTGGCCTCAATCAGGATCCCCCTGGGCGCTATCGAGATATCCTTCTCTTCTCTTCTGGTGTGTATGATGCTGGGAACCGTGTTCTGCAATATGAGTGAATATTCGACAGATATTATGAACAGGGCGGACAAATGGACAGCGCCCCTGTTTGCCACATTCTTTGTCATCAGCGGCGCAGGGCTGGAACTCAGTGTATTTCGGTATCCGGCGGTTCTTTTGATCGGACTTGTCTATATCGTGACCCGGTGTATTGGAAAGTATTTTGGGGCTTCCTTCAGCAGCACGATTACGGGATGCAGTGAGAACGTCAGAAAATATCTGGGGATTACGCTGTTTCCACAGGCAGGTGTGGCTCTTGGGATGGTGGTGATGGCGCAGTCTCTGGGCGGAAGTGAGGCATCACTGATCCGGAACGTAATTCTTTTCAGCGTGCTGGTTTATGAAATCGCAGGCCCGATGATGACCAAGATGGCACTCAACGCTGCCGGCGAGATCGATTCGATCCCGGCCCAGAAGAAGACAAGGGAGCGTTTTGTGCATTGATAAAGGCCGAAAGGGCGGAATGGGAACAGAATCTTAAATTGTATGTCCCGGTTTGCTCGTGCGCGGCAGCGATAAAGATACAGAAAAAATGCAGGCCCTCGGCGAATTCGCAGCATTGTGCGTTTTCGCCGAGGGCCGTTTTCATTATGATATAAGACTGTTCTGCGCAGAGCCGCCCGCCCGGGCGGCCTTTATTTTTTCCAGGTGCCGATTATATACAATAAAGGCAAAAATACTAACACAAAGGTGAAATTCGCGGCGGGGATATAGACGGTCGACCAGCGCTCGAGAGCCGCGGGGGCCGGGGCGAGGAAGAGAGCCAGAACCGTCGCCGCCGCGCCAAAGGCCCAGGTCAGGATCCGGCCCTCGGAAAAATCGAGACGCGCGCGGGGCTGATCATCCGGATGAAAGCCGCACAGCAGGCGCAGGCTGTACTGCCCCGCCCAGAGAAAGAGGGCGGTGATCAGAAAGTCCGGGAAAATCCAAAGCATCACCACCAGCGCCTCCACGCGCTCCACCGTGCGGAAAAAGCTCAGTGTGCGCACCAGCACGAAGAAGGGCCTCGCAAGCTGCGCGGTCAGCGGCGCGCCGAAGGCGCCGGTCACGGCGGCACAGAGCAGGGACGTGAGCACGCACAGCCCCGCCGCCCAGACGGAAAAGCGGGAGAAGCGCAGCCCTTCGTCCTTCACGCCGCCTGCCAGAAAGCACAGCGCCGTCCCCGTCCCGGCGAGGATGTCCAGCGGCATGGGCGTCGCCCTGAGAACCGGCCAGACATCTGATACTCCAACGGGCAGGAGGTTGCCGAGGTCGACAGAGGTAAACGCAAAGAACAGCAGCAGCGCCAGCACCCCGTATAAAATCGGCAGCAGCATGCGCCCTATCCGCGCAAGCGTGCGGGGCGTGGACAGGGCGGCCAGCAGAGCAATCAGGCCCATGAGCTGGCTGAACAGCGCAGGAGTGGCCCCGGGGTAGACGGTGCCCACCAGGCGGTCGGCTCCGGAGCGCAGCACGAACGCCGCGTAGAGAAAGGTCCAGCCTGTGAAAAGTGCGAGAGCGGGCTTGCCGCCGAGGCGCAGAATGAGGTCTGGGAAGTGTTCACCCGGCTTCAGCCGCTGTAAAAAACGCGTCATGCCCCAGGCCCATGCGACGCCGAGCGGGAGTGCCGCCAACGGGGTCAGCCACCCGGCCCGGCCCACCAGCGCCGCAGACTGCGACGGGTAGAGGCGCAGTATCGGCGTCAGTGCGATCACCGCCCCGAGACTGAAAAGCTGGCGGGAGTTATAGGTTTGTGACATCGTGGACACCTTCTCTCTTAAAAGAGTGGAGTGTGGAGAGTGAAGAGTGGAGTTATGGAGCGCCTTCGGAGCGGATAATAAATGGCTTCCTCTCTGAAGAAATCTTGCCTGATTCATCCGCGAAGCGGATACCTTAACTTCACTCCCAACTCTCCACACTCCACACTTATTTCATGTCGTTCATCTGATTAAGTCTCGCGCTGACCGTGATCTCCAGCTCAAGCTCGGGCAGCAGATCGACAAACTCCTGGCCGAGCGCGCGGAAGGCCGCGGGGTTGTCGCGCTCGACGATCTCCCCGAGACACAGAAAGTCGGCCTTGAGCTCCTTGCTGGCCTGCAGCGCTGACGACAGATACTCCGCGAGCTGCTTTTCAAGCTGCGCGACAAGGTAGTCCGTGTCCTGCGTCCCCTTGAGCGCGCCGCGTCCGCCGAGCTCCAGGAGGCTTGCCCGCGCGTCGCAGTCGATTTGAAACCCGCGCAGGGTCCCGGCTTCCCAGAGGGGGCGTATATCGCAGCTGCCGCCGTTGAGCTCCAGAACGGCATTGCTCCCGTAGCGGTCGCGGACCTCCATCGTGCTCAGACCCGCCTCACCGCGCAGAAAGCCGACCGCGATGGCCTCCTCCCGCGTCAGATAGCGGCAGAGCCGTCCCTCGCGGATCACCGCGTAGCCCATCGGCGCGAGACTGCGTCCCTCGGGCTCGCCCGCCCCGGCGTCGTCCAGGGTCTCGCTTGCCCGACCGAGATCCAGCGCGCAGATCAGGGCGCTGCCGCAGCGGGCGGTGTCCCGCAAAACCTGCGTCGCCGTTGTCAGACCGGATTCACCCCGCCGCCGCGCATCCTGCTCCACAATGCGCATCACATCGCAGATACCGCGCTTGCCCGTACCGACCGTGAGCATCGCGTCCTCCGCACGGCCCTCGCGCACGACAAACAGCGGCATGTCCAGGCGCAGATCGGGCGAGCGGCTGATATACGCAAGGGCACTCTCGATCCCTTTCTCTGCGGCTTTCTCGCCCAAAAGCAGCCGCCCGATGTGCGGGGTGAAGAGCTCCTCCTCATAGGAATAGCCACGGATGCGATCCATCGCAGCCGTGATGGAGATTCCGTCCGCCGTCAGACGCGGCACGCCCTTGTCCTCGTCCGCCGAGCCCGCGAGCGTCAGCGTCACCCCACCGGGGAAGTCGTCGAGGCCCATGGTCTGGACCACGAGGAGCTGTTCCACCTCGCGGCTGTTGCTGCGCAGTCCGTCTCCTTCGGCAAAGAGCAGCAGCTCGGCGGCACAGATCAGCAAAACAAGCAGCCTTCTCACGGTTTCTCGCCTCCCTCTGCGCCGCTGCCTTTGAGCAGGAGGCGCTGCAGGGGCTTGCGCTCTCCGTCGGAGAGCGGCGCGGTATAATTACAGCCCAGACTGTCCATCTCCGCCAGGTGCAGAAGCAGCAGGCACAGCGCCGCGCCCACGCCGAAGAGCCCCGCCGTCACCGCCGCAATTACCAGCGCCATGCGCAGGAGCCGCAGGGCGGAGCCGAGATCCTGGCTCGGCAGCGTGTAGCCCGCGATGCCCGCAAAGGCGACCACGATGATCGCAATAGGTGAGACCACGCGCGCCTCCACGGCCGACTGCCCCACGATCAGCGCCCCGATGATCGACACCGTGTCGCCGATGGGGTTAGGCAGGTGCAGACCCGCCTCCTGCAATAGTTCAAAACTTAAAAGCATGCCAATCACTTCCAGCGCGGTCGAGAAGGGGACGCGCTGCTTGGCCTCAATGACGCTCAGCAGCAGGCGCGTCGGGATCATCTCCTGGTGGTAGAGGGCGATCGCCACATACAGCGCGGGTAGCAGCAGGCTCAGGCAGAACGCCAGCCAGCGAAGCCCGGACAAGGCCGTCGCAATCAGCCAGCTGCTCGCGCTGTCCGCCGAGGAGCGCATGAAGTCCGACAAGCTCACCGGCCCGGCGAGCCCGATGGGCAGACCGTCTACCAGAAGACCAACGCGCCCTTCCATTATATATTGTGCGAAGCGGTCGGGGCGTTCCGTGTGCAGCAGCTGCGGAAAGGGGGAGCGCGGCGCGTCGGTCAGCCCTTCCTCAAGCACCCCGGTGGCGAGCAGACCGTCGGCGTCAAGCTCGTCCAGGCGCCGCGACAGCTCCGCCACAGCTGCGGGGTCGGCAGCGCCCTCCAGGAACAGAAGCGCCACTCGCGTCACCGAGCTGCGGCCGACGCTGGACTCAAGCAGCTTAAGCCGCGGTGTGCAGAGCCGTCGCCGCACCAGAGCGGTATTGACACGAAGGGTCTCGACAAAGGCGTCCTTCGCTCCCTTAATGGATTTCTCGAGCGTCGGTTCGCTTACTGCACGCTGAACTTCACTGCGCGCCTCAAAGCTGACAGCCCGTCCTGCCTCCGGGAAAAGCAGCACGCAGCAGCCGTGAGTCAGATCATCCACGGCCTCGTCAGTGGTCTCGAGCAGGCGCACCGTACAGTTATAGACCGCTCCGGCCAGAATGCGCAGCAGACTCTGGCGCCCGCCGGCCTCCTCAGGCAGACGCGTCAGACTCGTGAGCGGACGGATCACATCCTCGGTCAGCATCCGCGACGAGACCAGGCCGTCAAACCAAAAGACCGTGACACGCTTATCGGGATGGAGACCGAGCAGCAGGCTTCGTTTTTGAAAATCGGCACAGGCGGAGAAGATTTCTTCCAGGGCGCTCTGCGTTAAAAGAATCGGATAGCGCGGTGCGCGGCGTGAAACCGCCCCCGCGCGAAAGTCAGGTGTTTCGGTATACATGTAGTGGAGTATGCCCAGAAAAAAGCGCAATATTTAGTACCAAAAAAATCCTGAACATTTTTTGAAAAAAAGTGTTGACATTTGGCTTTTTCGGTGCTATATTAGCCGAGCGCTCGAGAGAAGGGGCAGCTGAGTCAAAAAAGAACTGAAAAAAAGATTCTGGCGAATCAAAAAAGTTCTTGACAAAGCAAAGCGACTTTGCTATAATAACAAAGCTGCTCGCCCAGAGATCAGCGGAGTAAGTCAAAAAGAGCTTCAAAAAAATTCAAAAGAATTTGAAAAAAGTTCTTGACAAACTCAAACAGCTTTGATATAATAAAAAAGCTGACGCCGATGAGGCGAGACGCACTGAGTACCTTGAAAATTGAACAATGTAAGAACAGCTTATGCAAAAATAAGCACCAAGAAAAGGGTTCTTAAAGTCAGAAATGACTATAAAGATTTCTTTGAGAGCTGGAAAGCTTCAATAAGATTTGGACAGCCGAGAGGCTGTTTAGATACGATTTATTGAGAGTTTGATCCTGGCTCAGGATGAACGCTGGCGGCGTGCCTAACACATGCAAGTCGAACGAAGCATAGCG
>CADAAM010000103.1 GCA_902785905.1 Oscillospiraceae bacterium
TTGACAAACCAGGGCTCGGTGGAGGCTTTCAGCGCGCCGTCCAGGGTAAACCAGCGCACGCCGCTGTTCTCCGCCTCACAGACCGTGAGGGGGTCCAGGTCGTCGGCCTCCAGGAGATAGCTGACGTTGAGGTGCAGATGGCTCGACACATAGGCCCCGTTCTTCTCGTGCCCGTCCACGGTGAGGGATTCGAGCGAGAAGATTTCGTCCGACAGCAGCCTTGCCGAGCGCACGCCGGTCTCCTCCCTCACCTCGCGCAGGGCGACCGCGGCGAGATCCTCGTCCCCGTCGGCGTGGCCGCCGGTCCAGGACCAGGAGTCGTAGATTTTGTGGTAGACCATCAGCACCTTGTCCCGCGCGGGGTTGACCACCCAGGCCGAGGCCGTCATGTGGGCTTTGCCGCGAGAAAGGCGAGGATCAGCGTTTTGTCCGCCGCCTCCTGCTCGTTGAAGGGTATGTAGTTTTCAATTGCCTGACGGATATCCATGCTTTAGCCTCCGATCTTCAAGCTGTCTAAATAGGCGAGCACGTCGAAATCACAGACGGGCTCGTCCTTTCTTAAATACAGAGGGTGGTGGGGGTGGCCCTTGACGGAGCACTTTCCGGCTCTGAGCCAGCGCGCGCCGTAGTCCTCCCCGACCGCGACCATATCCCGCACGCAGGCGGGCAGGTAGGGCCGTTTTTCGATCACCGCGCCCCAGGCGGCCCAGACCGCGGGGCGCACGCCCGCGCCCACATGGGAGAGAACGTAGCGGAAGGCCGCCATGTTCGCCGCGTGAAGCTCCGCATTCATCGTGCGGTCCATGTCGTCGGGCCGGGTGGCGCGCTGGGCGTAGACGTTGAACATGATGAAGCTGTCAAAGCCGTTGCCGGCGGCTATGCGCTCGACGGATTTGAGGGTGTTGTCCAGATGGTCGGGCTCCGCGGTGGAGGGGTTGACGCCGATGCAGATCAGCGGGTTTTCTCCCCGGGTCCCGAGGATGTAACGGTATTCGGTGTAAAAATCCGGGACGTAGAGCCAGCGCTCCCGATCATAGGCGTCGCCCCGGCCGGAGAGGGCGAGGGCGGTCTCAAAGTCCAGAATCTCCACAGTCTGGCTCGCGCCGCTGGGTATGTGCATGTCCGCACCTCCAAAAAGTTTTTTCCACTATACCATTTTGTGAGGCCTCAGACAAGAGTGGAGATAAAGTTGGTTCTCTTTCAAAAGGATGCTATTTTGAATCCGTCCCCGAAGGGGACGCCATAACTCCACACTCCACTCTTCACTCCCGCCGTACCGCCGTCCGGCGTTCCCCCGTATTTTCCCCGCAAAAAATCCCCGAATCAACAGCAGAGTGTGAGCGCCTTCGCTATGTTACATAACTATAATGATCGTATCTTATGTAAACTATGGAGGGCTTCAATATGGAGTTTGGGGGACAGGGCCGGGCTGCCGGGCTGCGCGGCGCGGCGGGAAATCTGGACAGGCGCTTTTTCATCGCCGCGCGCTGCGCCTTGTATCTGCTGATGGGGGCGGTGATGGCCTGCGCGCGGGTGCTGCGCGGCGGTGCGCCCTTCGGCATGGCGATGGTGGCCTGCTCCGGCGCGGGCTTGAGCGGCGTGTGCGCGCTGGTGGGCGCGTCCCTCGGCTATTTTTTGGGAGGCGGGCTCGAGTGGGGCATACGCTACATCGCGGCCTCGGTGCTGATCTACACGATCGCCTTTGTCTTCCATGAGGCCGGGGCCTATCAAAACGAATACTTCATGCCGACGGCCTCAGCCCTGGTGATGGGCCTGACCGGGTTTTTGGGCAGCTTTTCCCTGGACAACGGCGCGGCCCCGGTGGCGGCGGAGCTGTTTCTGGAGCTGACCATGGCCTTCGGCGGAACCTATTTCTTCCGCGACGCGCTCGCGGGCGGGCTCCGGGCTCAAGCACAGCGTATCCCTCATGGTGATGGCCTCCTGCGCGCTGATGGCCCTGTCGCGCGTCGTGCTCTTTGATACGGTCTCCCTCGGCCGCTTTCTCGCGCTGCTGCTGGTGATGACCTCGGCCATGAAGGGCGGGATGCTCACGGGCGCGGCGGTCGGGACGGTGCTGGGGCTTTCGATGGACATGTCGACCGACGGGCCGCTCTTTTACACGATGGCCTACGCCTTCTCGGGGCTGCTGTCCGGCGTGTTCGGGCGGCATGGGCGGCTTGTGTATGTGCTGTCCTTCATTCTCGCCGACGCCCTTGCCGTGACCTGCGCGTGGGAGACCGTCCGGCCCGTCAGTGCCCTGTTCGAGACTTTCTGTTCCTCGGTCATCTTCATGGTCCTGCCCTCGTCGCTTCTTAACCGCGCGGGCGTTGTCTTGCAGTGCATGGACCGCGGCTGCGGAGAGTCTGGCCTGCGGCGCTTCGAGGCGGCAAAGCTCCGAAGATTGAGCGAGGCCTACGGCGAGCTCTTCGAGACCGTGCGCAAGAACGTGACCGAGCCCGCGAACGACGAGAACATCGCCCGCATTTTCGACCGGGCCGCCGACGAGGTGTGCATCTCCTGCCGCTTCAAAAACCGCTGCTGGAACGCAGAGTATGTGGATACGCTCTCGGCCCTCAACGACGCGACAAAGGCCATGGTGGAGCACGGCAGTCTCGCCGTGGAGGACATCCCGGACTTCTTCCGCGGGAAATGCGTGAATCTGTCCGCCTTTGTCGCCGCCGTCAACGGTGAGCTGCGGGGTCTGAGCTACCGGCGGCAGTTCAAGGCGCGGCTGTCGGAAAACCGAAGCGTCGCCTGGGGGCAGTATGCGGACGTGTCGCAGCTTTTAGAGCGCTTCGCCGCGGAGCTCGGCAGCGTGAGCGGGGCCGATCCCCTGGTGGAGCGGCGGCTGCTGCGGTGGCTTCGCAGTCTCGACATCGACGCGGACGCCGCCGTCTATCGGGACGGGGGCGGGCGGCTGCGCATCGTGATCGAGAGCGGGCGGCTGTCGCCGCTGCTGAAAGAAGAAAACTATCTCGAAAAGCTGTCGGAGATCGCGGGAGTGCGCCTGTGTCAGCCGATCGTGCCGGAGGGCGACGCCTCGCGCCTGGAGCTTTTGGAGGCGGAGCCGCTGGCCGTGTCGGTCGGGATAGCCGCCCTGAAAAAGCAGGGCGAGAAAGTCAGCGGCGACAGGGGCACCTACTTCAAAACCGACGCGGGCGTTCTTTGCGTCATCCTCTCAGACGGCATGGGCTGCGGGGACGAGGCCGCCGAGGACAGCCGCCGCGTAATCGGGATTCTGGAGAAGTTCCTGCGCGCGGGGATGGAGCCCGCGGTGGCCATGAAGCTCTTAAACTCCGTGCTGCTCCTGCGCGACGGGGAGAGCTGGGGCTTTGCCACGGTGGACCTCATGTGCGTCGATCTTTTCACCGGGCAGACGAGCTTTTATAAATACGGCGCGGCGCCCTCCTATGTGTGCAGCGGGAAAAACATCCGCCGCGTCAAGGGCGAGACCCTGGCCGCCGGGCTCTCGGCAGGGGAGGGCACGGCCCCGGACGTGGTGCGCATGCGCTTAAAGCCGGGCTGCACCGCCGTCATCGCCACCGACGGGGTGCTGGCGGACGCTGAGGACGAATGGCTGCGAAAGCTCCTGCTGCAGGGCTTTGAGGATATGAAGGGGCTGGCACGGGCGGTACTCAAGCAGGCGGAGGAGCTGTACGGGGCGATCGACGACATGACCGTTGTCACCGTGCGGGTGGAGGAGCGGGCATGAGCTATCGACAGCGCGCCGGGATCAGGGAGCTGGGCGGGCGGCTGCGGGATCTGCTGACCGTAAGATGCGGCGGCAGGCCCGCGGGTTCCCGCCTGAAAGGGAAGCTCAAGCGCGTCGTCGTGGTACCGACGCCCGACGCCCTCTTCTCCGAGGCGGTGTTCATTCTGCGGGACGAGACCCTGCGCAGTCCGGGGCGCGAGCGGGATGAGCTGCTGCGCGAGGCGTCCCGCGCGGCGGAGAGCTTCACGGAGTCCTCCCTGCCGGAGCCCGAGCGCGTCTCCCTACGTCCCGGTGCGGCCTTCCTCCTCGGCGCGGCCTGCGCGCTCATGGCGGTGTGGGCGCTGGGGTCATTATATAAAATCTTTTGATACTGCTTTTCATGGGCGAGTAGTATGATTTAACAAACACGAAACAAATCTGTGCTTATCCTTGAAACAAATCTGGGGTATTATAATCTTGCAAGCAGGGAAGAACTTCATAAGGTCCTTCTTAAACAGACAGACCGGTCAGGCGGTCTGTTTTGTTTTTTAAAACATTTTTGCGGCTGCCCCGGAAATGAGCAGCCGCTTTATCTATTTAATCTTCTCTTTGACCTCGCGGAGGCTGAGATTGTTTTCCCGCGCGATTTTGGCGAGGTCTTCATACTCGGGCTTTTCGCGGGTAACGCCGTAGCCGGAGGCTGTCTTTACGCTCACCGGCCCCCAGGGGGTGTCGGCCGTCCGCATATCACGCCTGAGCGTATAGCGCCGGACATAATCCTCCCGGACGCCGAGGGTCGTGGTGTGCTTGAAGAGGCACGCTGTCAGCTCGTGCGTCCGCTCTGGACGGCACAGAACTGAGAGCAGCACGCCGGGACGGCCCTTCTTCATGCCGATGGGCGCGGTCCAGACGTCCAGCGCCCCTGCCTCAAACAGCCGCTCCTGCGCAAAGCCCAGCTCCTCGCCCGTCATGTCGTCGAGATTGCAGGCGAGCACATACAGATCCTCCTCATCCTCCATGTCGCCGAGCAGCGCGCGCACGGCGTTGAGCTGTCCGAAATCCTTTGTCCCCATGCCGTAACCGCATGTTTCCACGCGCAGCACAGGCGCGGTCTGCCAGGAGTTGACAAACCAGCGCAGCAGCGCAGCGCCCGTCGGGGTGCAGAGCTCGGACTTGATCTCGCCCTCGTACCACGGAATCCCGCGCAGCGCCACCACCAGCTCCGGCGCGAGCTTTTCCATCAGCAGGCACACGCCCAGCACGTCCGCCACCGCGTCGATGCTGCCGACCTCGTGGAAGTGGATGTGCTCCATGTCCGTGCCGTGTACCTCACTCTCGGCCCGGGCGATGCTGTTGAAGATCTGAAGGGCGTCCTCGCGCACGGCATCGGACAGGGGCAGGGACTCGATCAGCTCCCGAATCTCTTTGATGCCGGTGTGGTGATGGTGGTGTTCACCGTCATGATGACGGTGCTCGTGCCCCTCCTCCTCTCCGTTGATGACGACATGGACGTGCAGGCCCTGTACGCCGCATTTGACGGCGGGCTCCGCCGTGACGACGGCCTTTCCGCCGAGGGCGGCGTTGATGTCGCGGAGAAACTGATCATGCTCGTCTTTATCCAGCAGAGCCAGCAGGGCCGCCGTGAGCATATCGCCCGCCGCGCCCATGCCGCAGTCCAAATACAATACTCTCATACGCTTTTCTCTCTCACTTTCGGGTCAAGTCTGATCTCATCAAAAAACGGGGCGAGGGCGGTGTGCAGCTCGTCAAGCCGCGCCTCCGCTTCCTCATGCTGGCCGGGGACAAACTGGAGCAGAGCCGCGCCGGCGCGCAGGCGGACGCGAAAATCCGTAAAGCCCAGCTTAAAGAGCGCGTCCTCGCTCTTCTCGATTTTCTTCAGCTTTTCCGTCGTGACCGTCTCGCCGGTCGGGATGCGGGTGGCGAGGCAGGCATAGGCGGGCTTGTCCCAGGTGAAGAGCCCCGCCTCCCGTGAGCGCTCGCGCAGCTCCGCCTTGGTAATGCCGCACAGCCGCAGCGGGGACAGGACGCCCGCCTCCCCCAGCGCGCGGAAGCCGGGGCGGTCGGCGATGTCATCGCTGGCGTTGGTGCCGTCAATGACGAGATCAAAGCCGTCCTTCGCGGCGGCAGCCTTGATGGTTGACATAATCAATTGCTTGCAGTAGTAGCAGCGATTTGCGGGGTTCGCCGCGACCTCCGGACAGGCGAGGGGATCGGCGCGCAGCACCGTGACCGCAGCGCCCAGACTCTCCGCGAGGCGCAGGGCGTCGCGGTACTCAAACTCGGGCTGGAAGGGGGATTTTACATAATAGACTCCCAGCTCCTGCGCCCATATCTTGCCTTCATACAGCAGGTACGACGAGTCGGCCCCGCCGGAGAAGGCCAGCGCGGCGCGGGGATGCTCGGTGAAAAAGTCCTTAAGTTCCATATCAGTCCAGATGATTGATCATGCTGGCCATGTAGCCCGCGCCGAAGCCGTTGTCGATGTTCACGACGGAGACGCCGCTTGCGCAGGAGTTGAGCATCGACAGCAGCGCCGCGATGCCGCCGAGGCTGGCCCCGTAGCCCACGCTGGTGGGGACGGCGATCACCGGGCAGTCGGCAAGGCCGCCGATCACCGAGGGCAGCGCCCCCTCCATGCCCGCGACCGCGACGATCACGCGGGCCGACATGATGACATCCATGTGGCTCAAAAGCCGGTGGATGCCGGAGACGCCCACGTCGTAGAGGCGCACGACCTCGTTGCCCAGGACCTCCGCCGTGACGGCGGCCTCCTCGGCCACGGGGATGTCGCTGGTGCCGCCGGTGGCGACCACGACGCGGCCCTTGCCGGTGGGCGTGGGAAGCTCCCCGATCACGCCGGTTTTGGACAGGGGATCGTAGCGCAGGGGCAGAGAGGCCGACACAAACTCCGCCGCCTCGGGATGGAGGCGCGTGATGAGCACGGTCTTCTGGCCGTTTTCCAGCATGGCTCTCGCTATGCCGAGAATGTGTTCCTTCGTCTTGCCCGCGCCGTAGATCACCTCGGGCACGCCCTGGCGGATCCCGCGGTGCAGATCGACCTTCGCGTAGTCGCCGATCTCCTCGATGGGCCGCATCTTGAGCTTGAGCGCCGCGTCCGCGGGGCTCAGCGCCCCGGAAGCCACCTGTTCGAGCAGGGCCGTCAATTCTGTCTTGTCCATAAACCAATCGCCTCACTGTGCCGTTCCAAATTTGTGGGGCTATTTTATCGCAGATTTTGCGTTTGCGCAAGCGCTTCTTGCCTTGGGCCGCGCCGCCTGTTATAATGCGATTATTCCGCTTAAAGAGATGACTGCCTGTGAAAAAACTGTCCCCTCGCGCGCAGCTTGTGCTGTCCATGTTCATCTTCGGCACCATCGGCGTCTTTCGGCGCTGGATCCCGTTTCCGTCAAGCGTTTCCGTCAAGCGTGGTCGCCCTGGCCCGCTCGGCGATCGGACTCATGTTTCTCCTGCTTCTCCGCGCTGTCCGGCATGAGCCGATCAAGCGTGCGGCGGTGCGGAAGAACCTGGTGAAGCTCCTGATCCTCGGCGCCATGCTGGGCTTCAACTGGATTTTTCTGTTTGAAGCCTACAACCACACCTCCGTTGCGGCGGCGACCATGTGCTACTATATGGCCCCGGTGTTCATCATTCTTCTCTCCCCCGTCGTCTTCGGGGAGAAGATCACGCGGCACAAGGGGCTGTGTGCTCTTGCCGCGGTGTTCGGCATGGTGCTGGTGTCGGACGTGTTTTCCAGCGGCCTGCACGGGGCGCGGGGGCTTGCCTACGGCCTGATCGCCGCGTCCCTCTATGCCGCCATCGTGATCGTCAACCGCACCCTGCGGGACATCTCCGCCGAGGACAGGACCATCCTGCAGTTTGCGCATACGGGACTTGCCTATGTGCTCTACTTCGGCAGCATCGCGGACGTCTCCGCCCAGACCGCCGCGCTTTTAAGCTACATCGACCCCGTGGTCGCGGTGCTTTTGTCCCTGACGCTGCTGCATGAGTCCATGAGTCCCGCCGCGATTTTTGGCGCGGCGCTGGTCATCGGCGCGATGGCGCTGAGCGAGCGGAAGCCAGACGCTTGACCGGGCAGCCGCGTTTTTGTATAATGGTCTCATCCTGAGCAGGGAGGGCTGAACATGTTCACCTTTAATCATTTCAATTTCAACGTCTTCGACCTTGAGCGGAGTCTCAAATTCTACGACGAGGCGCTGGGACTCAAGCCCGTGCGCGAGAAGAACGCCGCCGACGGACACTATAAGATCGTCTTTCTCGGCGATGGGCGGAGCGCCTTTCAGCTTGAGCTGACTTGGCTGCGGGACCGCACGGAGCCTTACGACCTGGGCGAGCAGGAGTATCATCTCGCCCTTGCGGCGGACGACTTCGAGGCCGCGCATAAAAAGCACGAGGCCATGGGCTGCATCTGCTTTGAAAATCCCGCGATGGGCATCTATTTTCTGGAGGACCCGGACGGCTACTGGATCGAGATCATCCCACCGAGAAAGTGAGGCAGCCATGCAGAATATTCTGATCGTTGTCGATATGCAAAACGACTTCATCGACGGAGCCCTGGGGACGAAGGAGGCCGTCGCCATTGTGCCGAGGGTCGCGGAGAAAATTCGCGGCTTTCACGGTCCGGTGCTCTTCACCCGCGACACTCACCGGCCCGACTACCTGGACACGCAGGAAGGGAAAAAGCTCCCCGTGGTCCACTGTGTGGAGGGGACGGAGGGCTGGCAGATCCGTGAGGAGCTGAAAGCACTCTGCAAGACCGCACCCATCGACAAGCCCAGCTTCGGCTCAACGCGGCTGGGGGAGCTTCTGCTCAGCATGAACGAGGCGGAGCCCATCGGCTCGGTGACGCTCATCGGGCTGTGCACCGATATCTGCGTCATCTCCAACGCCCTGCTGATCAAGGCCTTTCTTCCGGAGGTCCCTGTCACCGTGGACGCGGCCAGCTGCGCGGGCGTCACCCCGGAGAGCCATCAAAACGCGCTGAACGCGATGAAGATGTGTCAGATTGAGATTATAAACGAATAAGACATGGGCGCGCTGCAAAATGCTTTAACCCGTCATTCCGAACCGGTGACCGATGTCACCGGCGGGGGAATCCGTCCTCTTTAAGAAAAGAAAACGAATTGCGAGACCAGTTTGCGAACTGGTCTCGCAATGACAGCGCATTTTGCAACGCGCCCAAAAAATTATATATAGGCTGATTTACTTCTTGTTGCCGAACAGGCCGCGGATGATCGCGCCGGTGCTGGAGCGCATCGCGGAGCTGAGGGCGTTGCGGGCGGCGCGCTTGGCGATGGTCTGGGCGTTGGTGGTCTTGCCGCCGGTGGCCGCATTGATGAGGTTCGTGGACAGCGCGCCGACCACCGTGGAGGCCGCGGTCGTGGCCGCCTGCTGGGCGATCTTTTTCTTCTTTGCAGCTTCACGCTCGGCGGCCTTTGCGGCGGCGAGCTCTTCCTTAACGCGCTGCTTTTCGGCGGCGGCTTCGGCACGGAGACGCTCGCGCTCGGCGGCGGCCTCCTCCTTGAGACGCTGCTTCTCGGCCTCGGCGGCGGCAGCGGCCTCGGCGCGCTGCTTCTCGAGCTCGGCATTGGCGCGGGTGAGCACTTCAAAGGCGGACTCCCGGTCGATGCCCTCGCGGTACTTGTCGTCCAGCGGATCGGCAAAGATGAGGCGCCTGACCTCCTCGGACCCGGCCGCGCCCATCAGGCTCTGCGGCGGGAGAATATAAGCGCGCTCAACCAGGGAGGGGATGCCGCCCTCGTCCAGGAAGCTGATCAGCGCCTCGCCCACGCCGAGCTCCATAATGGCGTCCTCGGTCTTGAAGGCGGGATTTGCACGGAAGGCGCGGGCCGCGGCGCGGACGGCTTTCTGCTCGTCCGGGGTGTAGGCGCGCAGGGCGTGCTGCACGCGGTTGGAGAGCTGGGCCAGCACGTCGCCGGGGATATCGCTCGGGCTCTGGCTGATGAAGTAGACGCCGACGGCCTTGGAGCGGATGAGCTTGACGACCTGGACGATCTTCTGCAGCAGGGCCTTGGGCATGCCGTTGAAGAGCAGGTGGGCCTCGTCAAAGAAGAAGATCATCTTGGGCTTGTCGAGGTCGCCGACAGAATGTTGATATAGCCGCGGCCGTCCGCGTCGGTGTCCATCCAGTCGGTGATGTCCAGCTCCGGCTCACCGAAGAAGAGCTCGCCGCCCTCCTGCTCGAACTGAAGCAGGGCGCGCTGAATTGCGCCGATGCTGGCGGCGGAGACATTGCCGTACTCCACGGTGAACTCGGCCCTGTTCTCGCCCACGAACTGGAGCATGGAGCGCAGATCCTTGAGGTCGAGCAGCAGCAGGCCGTTGTCGTCGGCGACTCTAAAGACAATGTTCAAAACGCCGGCCTGGATCTCGGTCAGACCGAGCAGACGCGCCAGAAGCACCGGGCCCATGGAGCTTACCGTGACGCGCACGGGGTGGCCGACCTCACCGAAGATATCCCAGAAGCGGGTGGGGTAGCCCTTAAAGTCAAAGCCCTCGATGCCGAAACGCTGAATACGCGCCTGCATGTCGGCGCTGTTCTTGCCGGGTCTGCACATGCCGGTCAAATCGCCCTTGATGTCCGCGAGGAAAACCGGCACGCCCATGTCGGAGAAGGACTCCGCCATGACCTTCATGGTGACGGTCTTGCCGGTGCCGGTGGCGCCCGCGATCAGACCGTGGCGGTTTGCCATATTGGGCAGCAGAAACAGCCGCTTGTCCGACTGCGCCATCCAGATCTTGTTTTCTGTAAACATGGTTCTGTCCCCCTGTAAATATATTTGCGCGGTGTTTTCAGATAGAGATATCATAGCACAAGTTTTTCCCGTGCACAACAAAAAAGTGAAGTTTGCACTCCGTGTGCCAAACGTCAGATTTTCCGCGAAATATGAAAAGCCCGCGCTTGTGTTCGGCGCGGGTTTATGCTATTCTAATATAGATAATGATCAGTCTGTACTGCGTTTTAACGCAGTTTTAGCATTACCTGTCATCCTGAGCGGCGCGAAGGATCTTTCACCGTTATAGGCGGGAACGGAAGATCCTTCGCTGACGCTCAGAATGTCACGCGTCTTCAAACAGAGAAAGCGAGGAACCCGCCTTGAAGGACCGTGTCAAATCTGCCCTCATCCTCATTGCCATCACCGCCGCATGCATGCCCTTCGCCGTGACCCGTATTCTGTATTTCGGCGTCGCCGGCGGGCTGTGCGCCTACGAATACAGCAAGAGCGTGGAGAAGCTGAACGCAAGATGCACGCTGTGGGTGATGATCGTCTACCTCGCGGCGCAGGCCGTGCTCGTGTGGTTCCACGCGGGGCTCTTTGACTATACGGTGCTGTTTGTGTTCTGCCTGTACCTCGCCCTGTTTTCGGGCATCATTCACCGAAACGTGTCCGGTATCGGCGCACTCTACACCCTCGCGGGACTGAGTTACCCCTGCGTGCTGTTCGGGATCATCATGATCATCAGCGTGAGTGATATCTGGTGGCAGACCCTGCTGACGGCCTGCTTTGCCACATGGGGCTGCGACAGTGCGGCGCTCTTCGGCGGGATGCGCTTCGGCAAGCACAAGCTGGCCCCGCACGTGAGCCCGAAGAAGACAATCGAGGGCGCGCTCTGCGGAGCGCTGTCGTCGCTGTTTTCGGGCTGGCTTGCCTGGCTGGTGCTGGGGCTTTCCACGCCGGTGCCGCTGAGACTCTGCCTTTTCACTGCCTTTGTCGCCGCCGTCACGGGTCAGATCGGCGACCTGGCCGAGTCGATGCTCAAGCGCATGATCGGCGTAAAGGACTTTTCCAACCTCATCCCCGGCCACGGCGGCGCCTTCGACCGTGCCGACAGCCTTCTTTTCTCCATCCCCACGGTGTATCTGTGCTTCCTCCTTGTGGGGATTTGAAACAGTCGATTATAAAACGACGGCTTCGCAAAGCGCGGCCTGCGGCGTTTTGTCGAGGCAAAGCCCCTCGGGCCCGCTCTCGGGGGCTTTCGCATAAAACGGCAGCATCCACCAAATCACTTCTGGGGATGCTGCCGTTTTTCCTGCTTATTTTAAGGCGTGTCCGTAATCTTGCGGCACTCAATGTAATAACGCTTTTCCTGCGCATGGCCCAGCGAAAAGCTCTTGCGCGGCAGGACGCCGCCCAGCGCGATGCCGCGGAAAAACCCGTCCTTTTTGATCGCCGGCATCAGAAACGCGATGGCGTCTGCCTTGCCGGCGAGCCTGAGCGCCGTCTCCTCCTCGTGGACATAGTCGATGTGCCCCTTGTGATCCTTGAGATAGCGGTCGAGCAGCGGCTGCAAAATCGCGGCCTGTATTTCACCGCGCGCTCTGTCGAGAAACAGCATGCCCTGCCGTTCTCCGGCCTGCCAGTCCACCGGCAGACCGCCCGGGGCGCAGATATCCTCCGCCTCGTTCAGCAGCGCCCGGGTGGATACTTCGGTCAGTACGCGGTGGATGGGCTCAAACCGCTGGCACTTGTCCCGGATGTTCTGCAGCTCCACCATCGCAAAACGCGCAGGGTGATTCGTTCCGGCAATCTCGGGACTGCGCAGCTTCAGCGCTTCCCAGCAGGTCTTGGCCGCGGCGAGAGAGTGGTTTCCGTCGCCCACCGCGTACAGCAGCGGTTCCTTGCCCATCGCGAAAAACCGCGCCGCGCTCTCCGCCTCATAGTTCTCAATGCGCACCTCGAGATCGGCCGCGTCCGTGTCCCGGATAAGCCGCCCCTCGATATGCCCGCCGCCCTCCATGAGGTCCACGCTGTACAGCAGCGGCAGAGACGGTCTTCTGACCTCCAGCCAGCCCAGCACGCCATCCTCCGCATCGTCCATCATCATAATCACATGGCTTGTCTCCAGCACAGCCTCGCTCCGCACCTTGACACGCGGCGGAATGCGCTCGGCCACAGTCTCTTCCGACGCGCGCACGGCGGACACGCTGCCCTCCCGAAAGTCGTATTCCTCGAGATCCACTACGCCCACCACGCCCCGGCGGATCGAGCCGTCCAGCAGCGTGCGCTCAATATACAGGTAGGCGTTCGGGAAGCGGCGGAAAACCTTGCCGTTGAGATACTCTCGCATTTTGGCGTTGATGGAGGCTATGCGCTTCTCCTCGTCATCGCTGCCGAGCTCCGCCTCGGGATAGACAATATGGCAGGCCGAGGGCTTCTTTTTCACGCGCTCCTCCACCTCGCGCCAGTAGTCCGGCTGCGAGGTATACTGATCGCACGCGATCACGGCCCAGTCTTCAAGCAGCTCTTCCCAGGGGACAAGCAGCTCTGTTCTCTGAAAAACGGCCATCAAAACAACTCCTTGCGTTTTCGGTCATTCATAATAAATAGTATATCACGTCTCCGCGCAAAAGGCCACAGGAAATTGCGCGTTATTCCGTATTTCTTCGCGGCGGTGACGGAGGGGTTTTCCTTTCATCTCCATTGCAAGTTTCCCCTCTCTGCGTTACAATGGGCCCATGAAGGAAACTGCCGTCAAAAAACGCGGCTTCGCCGCCATCTTCGCCCTCTGCCCCGCAGCGCACATTCTCGTGCTGGCGGGCGGCTTTGCCGTGCTCGTTTTCCTCGCTCTGCGTGCCGATAAGCCGCTGATGAGCGCCCTGTCTCTGCAGTTTGTACAGCCGCTGCACCATGCGCTCGCCAGGCTCACGGCGCGCCTGCCCTTCTCCCTGGCCGAATGGCTTTACGCCCTGGTGATCGCCGGAACGACGGTTTACATAATCTGCGAGCTCGTTCTCCTGTTTCGCCGCCCGGAGCGTTTAAGGCGCCTGTACCGCCTCTTTGTCCGTCTGGCCGCCCTGGGTCTCGGGGTCTACGCCCTCTTCTGCCTTCTCTGGGGAGTCTACTACTACGGGGACGATTTCATCGCCCGCAGCGGTCTGAAACAGTCGGAGATCACTGTCGACGACCTGGCGCTTGTCACCGGCTGGTTTGCCGAGCGTCTGAACGACTACGCCGCTCAGGTTCCGAGAGATGCCGACGGCCTCTGCCGCAGTGACAGGGGAGAGGTGCTGGCCCGCTCGCCGCAGCTCTTCCGGGAAGCGGCACGGGCTTATCCCTCCCTGGACGGCCCGGAGCTGCCGGCAAAGGGCATGTTCTTCTCCAAATTCATGAGCCTCATCGACTTCACCGGCTTCTTCTGCCCCTTTACCGCCGAGGCCAATGTCAACATGGATTTTCCCGAGGGGCTCTTTGCCGCCACGGTGGCCCATGAACTCTCCCATCAGCGCGGTGTCGCCAAGGAGCAGGAGGCAAACTTTGTCGCGGTCCTAGCCTCCCTCCACAGCGGCGATCCGGATTACTGCTATTCCGCCTGCATGCTGGCCTACATCCATCTTGGCAACGCCCTGGCCGCCGTCGATTCCACGGCGCATCGTCAAATCTATGAGAAGCTCTCCGACGAGGTCCTCGCCGATCTTCGGGCCAACAGCGAGTACTGGGCCCGTTTCGAGACCCCGGTCCGGGAAGTGACCGACGCGGTCTACGAGGGGTTCCTGCAAAGCTATGGTCAGTCGCTCGGCCTGCGCAGCTACGGCGCCTGCGTCGATCTGCTGGTCAATTACTACACGCCCGCCGCCCATGCCCTCATCGCACCCTGGAGATCATAAAGGTCGAGCAAAGGAATTTGCAAAAAAGTTCTTGACAAATTCTTAAAACTATGTATAATAACCCTTGCGTTTAGCGGGATTGTGTAAAGGTAGCACAGCGGACTCTGACTCCGTATGTGAGGGTTCGAATCCTTCTCCCGCTGCCATAAATCGCCTTGAATTGTTATAATTCAAGGCGATTTTCTTTGTTTAGCACCGCTTTTCGTTCGAAAATGTTACTGCTTATCCGTTCACGACAGCCACACTCACGGCTTTGCTCAAAACGCCGTGGGTGTTTTTGATCGTTTTCGGGGAGCTGCCCGGCGAACCATCCGGCGCCTTCAGAAGTCGGTTGTAAAACTTTTGCACTTCAGGCGTGGTCAGCTTTCCCAACGGTATATCTCCGAGCTGCGGCTTGATGTGTTTCTAAATCAAGGTTTTATAATGCCCTCCCGTCGCTTTTTGACGGGAGGGCTTTTTACGTCGATTGTGTCGGTATTTCAAGGCCCCGATGCCGCCTACGAAACATCGACGCAATCGGACGCATCGACGCATGCGAGGTCGGCCGGGTGAATGATTTTGTTCTTGTGTCCGCGGCTTGTCCGGTAATTCACGCCGTAATCCTGTTCCAGCTTCGAGGCCGAGGCGTTCAGGCGGCGCGAGAGGGTGTTAGGTTTTGTGTCCGGCTCCAGACTGTCGCGCAGGATTTCCAGAAGCTCCGTTGCGGTGCCATGCCATTCATGACAGTCGGAGATGAACATCCGCACCGCTTCCAGCACCATGCAGCAAAACTTTCAGATCCCACACCGGAACGCCCCTGCTCACACAGCCTGCCAGCCTGAGCATCAGCCAGCTCTTGCCGATCTTGGAGGCACCGGCAAGGATGGAAACAACCTTGCCGATTCCGGCTCGTTCAACTCGGGATTCAAACGCATATCGCAGAGAATGCAAAGAACAGGGTGCTGCAACACATCAGATTGACTTTAACAGGAATCCGTTGAATCCGGATAACAATCGTGCGGCAAATTCTTCAAGCGCAAGCTCAGGGAGCAATAAAGAATTGTGCGTTTCAAATCAACGTTTTACCAATCCCGGCAGACAGTTACCCAATCATTTTTCAATAAAGCTCCCTTTACGTGCCGGACTGAGCTCCTCCCCGACGGATAAGACTCACACGGAGCTCAGGTCCAGGCCGAGCTGGGCGCAGAGGGCGTTGAGAAAAAGCGCAAGGGCCTCCTCGGAGTCAAAGCAGGGGAGAGTGCCGGGGGCCGGGTGCAGGACCGCGTTGATGGCCTCGCCGTCCGCCTGGCGCTCCATGCGGGCGACGGGCATGTCGAGATAAAAATGCTCGTGCCGGATGTGGCGCAGCTCATGCTCCAGCGTCTCCTG
>CADAAM010000104.1 GCA_902785905.1 Oscillospiraceae bacterium
GCAGCGTTGACGATCCGGTCTCGCGCAACGGGAACCCGTGAACCATGTCAGGCGGGGAACCGAGCAGCATTAAGCGGTGCTTTTCGTGTGCCGCGAGGCTGCCGGGTCCGAGCCGGCTGCCGGCGTAACGGATATAGAGCATCATTCAGAGTCGGGTGTGCAGTCTTGTCAAGAGCCATCACTTTAAATATACGGGGAGGGGAGAGCGTGTACCAGGCGCTGTACCGCAAATGGCGGCCGCAGACCTTTGACGAGGTCGTAGGTCAGCAGCATATCACCCAGACCCTGAAAAATCAGGTGAAGACCGGCAGGCTCTCCCACGCCTACATCTTCATCGGCACCCGCGGCACCGGCAAGACCACCTGCGCGCGCATACTCGCGAAGGCGGTCAACTGCGAGCACCCGGTCGACGGCAACCCCTGCGGCGAGTGCCCGGCCTGCCGGGGCATCAGCGAGGGCTCAGTCCTCGATGTAGTGGAGCTCGACGCCGCCTCCAACAACTCCGTCGACAATGTCCGCGCTCTGCGGGAGGAGGCCGTGTTCAGCCCCGCCGCGGTCAAAAAGCGCGTCTATATCGTGGACGAGGTGCACATGCTGTCAACCTCGGCCTTCAACGCCCTGCTCAAGATCCTGGAAGAGCCGCCGGAGCACCTGATGTTCATCCTCGCGACGACGGAGCTTCAAAAGGTCCCGGCGACTATCCTGTCCCGCTGTCAGCGCCACAGCTTTAAGCGTATCGACGCGCCCGAGATCGCGGCGTATCTGGAAAAAATCGCCGAGAAGGAGGGCTTTCAGCTCAAGCACGACGCGGCGGAGCTGATCGCCAGACTCGCCGACGGCGGCGTGCGCGACGCGCTCAGTCTGCTGGACCAGTGCTCGGCAAGCGAGGTCATCGACCTTGAGGCCGTATACAGCGCGATGGGCCTTGCTGGCAACCGCCGCACCGCCGCGCTGATGGAACGGGTTCTCGCCCATGAGACGGAAAAAGCGATCAGGGACTTTTCCGCCATGTGGATGGACGGCAAGGACCCGAGCGTCCTGCTGACAGAGCTGGCAGGGCTCCTACGCGACGCCCTGATGATGAAGGTTGCCCCCAAGGGCGGACAGAGCCTTATTTCCGGCGGCTACGACAGCGCCACACTTCTGTCTTTGGGCGAGCGCATGACCAAAGAGGAGCTTATCTGCGCGATGGAGACCCTGCAGGACGCGCAGGTGAAGATCCGCGCCGGGGCAAGTCCCCGCACCACGGCCGAGCTCTGCCTCGTCTCCCTCTGTGACAGCAGCGTCGGGGAGAGCGTGTCCCAGCTCCGGGCGCGGGTATCCCGGCTCGAGGAACAGATGAAGCGCGGCGTGCCGGTTCAGGCTGCGTCCGTTCAAACCGCGCCGGTTCAGACCGTCCCCGCGCAGAGGGACGGCTTCGGGGAGGAGCTGCCGCCTCCGCCGGAGGACGAGTATCCCGAGCCCGCCCATATGGGGGACTGGGCCGACCCGCCCGAGCCGCCGAGGCCGGAACCGGCGCCGGTTCCGCAGCCCGAAGTGAAGACGGCAGAGCAGCCGTCCCCGGCGGCTGAGGCGCCCGCGAGCGCGGCCCCGGCTTCCGAGACCGCAGTGAGCTGGGCGGACATCATCCGCGAGGCCGCGCCGACTCTGCCCAAGGACATCAGTACAAGGCTTGACGACGAAAAGAGCGTACAGGGCCGCGTCGAAGGCCCCATCCTGCGCCTTGAGGTCGTGCCCGGTTTTCTCTACGGGCGCTTCAACCGACAGGACGTGCTGACCAAGTTTTCCGAGGCCGCGTCCCGGCTCGCGGGGCGCGACATTCGCGCGGCGCTGTCCGAGCTTACGGAAAAGCCGGAAAAGCCCAGCCGGGATATTGAAGAGCTGCGCGCGTTTAAGGAAGTCAGATTTATATAATTCATTGTTATTGGAGGATACAGACATGGCAAAAGGCGGATTTCGCGGGGGCTTCCCCGGCAACCAGGCAAATATGATGAAGCAGGCCCAGAAGATGCAGCAGGATTTCATGAAGATGCAGCAGGAGCTGGAGAGCAAGGAGTTTGAGTTCACAGCCGGCGGCGGCGCGGTCAAGGCGACCATGGTCGGCACCCGTCAGCTTCAGAGCATCGTCATCGACCCCGAGGTCCTGGACCCCGACGACGTTGAGATGCTGCAGGATCTGATCGTGGCGGCGGTCAACGGCGCGATCAAGCTCGCGGACGACGAGACTAACAAGGCCATGAGCAAGCTGCAGGGCGGTCTCGGGGGTCTGGGCGGACTCGGCGGCCTGTTCTGATCAAAAACATGAAAACGCCCTGGGGAGAGCGGCTTGATCCGAATCGTCCGCTCCCGGAATATCCCCGGCCGCAGATGCGGCGGGATCGCTGGCTGAACCTGAACGGCCCCTGGGACTATGCCATCACAAAAGAAGGGGTTCGCCCGGCAGCATTTGAGGGCAAAATCATTGTGCCCTTCTCGCCGGAGGCGGAACTCTCCGGCGTCGGGCGTTCGCTCAAAGCCGACGAATACCTGTGGTACAGGAGAGAGGTGACGCTGCCGCCCGTGTTTCGGGGCAAGCGCCTGCTCCTGCACTTTGGCGCGGTGGATCAGGAGGCGACGGTCTGGGTCAACGGACGGCAGGCCGTCTCCCATGTCGGGGGCTATCTGCCCTTCTCGGCGGAGATCACCGACGCGATCAAGGGCGAGAGCTTTGAGCTGCTGGTGCGTGTACAGGACGAGACCGAGCGCGGCGAGCGCTGCCGCGGCAAGCAGAGCAGCCGCCCCGGCGGCATCTGGTACACGGCGCAGAGCGGGATCTGGCAGACAGTGTGGCTCGAGCCCGTTCCGGAAAAGTACATTGAAAGCCTGCGCATCACGCCGGACTTTGACCACGGCTTCGTGCAGATCGGCGCGTCGCTTGCCGGGGAGGGCACAGCTCACGCTCACTTTGGCGGCAAAAGCTATACGCTGCCCGCACGAATCCCCGTGCCGGACTTCGAGGCCTGGTCACCCGAGCATCCCAAGCTCTACGATTTCAGCGTGAGCTTCGGGGAGGATAAGGTGGACAGCTACTTTGCCATGCGCAAGTTCTCGGTGGAGAAGGACGCACAGGGCGTGCCGCGGCTGTTTTTGAACAACCGGGCATATTTCCACAACGGCCTGCTCGACCAGGGCTACTGGCCGGACGGGCTGTACACCGCCCCCTCGGACGAGGCCTTCGTCTACGATATCCGCAAGGCCAGGGACATGGGCTTCAACATGCTGCGCAAGCACATCAAGGTGGAGCCCCTGCGCTGGTACTATAACTGTGACCGGATCGGCATGCTGGTCTGGCAGGACATGCCCTGCGGGGGCGGAGCCTATAACCCCCTTGTGGTCTCAAGCCCGCTCGTCACCGGCAAAAGCCTGCGGGACGACCGCTATGCCCTGTTTTCCCGCCGCGGCGAGGCCGAGCGCGATCGCTTCCGGCAGGAGCTCGGCGACATGATCCGACACCTCTGCAACTGCCCCTGCGTGTGCATGTGGGTGCCCTTCAATGAGGGCTGGGGCCAGTTTGACGCGGCGGCGATCCACGCCTATGTCAAGGCCCTCGACCCCACGCGCACCGTGGATCACGCCTCCGGCTGGCACGATCAGGGGACGGGCGAGCTCAAGAGCCTGCACGTCTATTTCAGGAAGTATGCCTACCGCCCCGACGACAGGGGCCGCGCCGTGGTGCTGAGCGAGTTCGGCGGCTACAGCCACCGTGTCGAAGGGCACTGCCTCAGCGCTCGCTCCTTCGGCTATAAAAAGTGCAGGACGAAAGACGCGCTTTATCAGTCGCTCAAGGCCCTGTACCGGGACGAGATCGCGCCGGCAAAGAAGTACGGCCTCGCCGCCGCAGTCTACACGCAATTGAGCGATGTGGAGGATGAACTCAACGGACTTGTCACATATGACCGAAAAGTGGTAAAAATACCTCCGGAGGAGATGAGAGAAATCCTCTCGGTGGTGATATGAGAAAAACGATCACGGCGGAGCTTATCCGCCGTGACTGCATATTCCGATGATGACGCTGAAAAAAATCTATCTTGAAATCACCAATATCTGCAATTTAAGCTGCGCCTTCTGTCCCGGCACCGCGCGGGCGCCGCACATGCTCACTCTTAGGGAGTTCACAACCCTCACAGAGAGGCTGCGGGGACATGCGGAATATCTCTACTTCCACCTGATGGGCGAGCCGCTGCTGCACCCGCTGCTGACGGAGTTTCTCAAAATCGCGGGGGAACAGGGCTTCAAGGTCATCGTCACAACCAACGGGACGCTCCTGCCGGAGAAGGGACACATCCTCTGCGAGAGCCCTGCGCTATTGAAGGCGAACATCTCCCTCCAGTCCTTTGAGGCAAACGAAGGGGGAGAACTTCTCCGCTACCTCGACGGCTGCATCGCATTCGTTCAAAAGGCAAATGCCGCCGGGAAGCGCTGCGAGCTTCGCCTGTGGAACAAAAACGGCCTTGACAGCATGAACCCGGAGATCGAGTCCCGGCTGGAGGCGGCCTTCCCCAAACCCTGGGGCCGCAGCCGCGAGGGGTACAAGCTGCGGGAGAAGCTGTGGCTCGAGCCGGGGGAGCGCTTCGACTGGCCCGATCTGTCGGCCGACGACAGGGGAGAGCGCTGCTTCTGCTACGGCCTTCGTGACCAGGTCGGCGTGCTGTGCGACGGGACGGTCGTGCCCTGCTGCCTGGACCACGACGGCAGCGTGGCGCTCGGAAATCTCTTTGAGCGGGAGCTGGAGGAAATACTCGAAAGTCCCCGTGCCAAAGCGATACGAGAGGGCTTTTCCGAGCGCCGCGCGGTCGAGGCTCTCTGCCGCCGCTGCGGCTACGCGAGAAGATTTTGACGGAGATGAGTTCACAAAACGCTCATGTTTCGCCATGTGTTTTGTGGTAAGCTGACCGGCGGCGGGAACAAACGGGAAAGACCGTCGTCCTATTCGCATCCGGAAGGAGTGAAGCTATGAAAAAAATTGTCTGTATCGTTCTGTGCCTCGTGACCCTGCTCACGCTCTCCGTACCTGCCTTCGCGGTCAACCAGAGCCGGGCGGTGATCGGCGCGGACTTAAACCCCATGCAGGCCGACATGGTCTATGCGGCCTTCGGCCTGAAGCGCGGCGACGTGATCGAGCTCACGGTCACGAACGCGGAGGAGCGGCGCTATCTCGAGGGCTTTGTGGACAGCCGTGTGATCGGCACGCGCTCCATCTCCAGCGTCTATGTGGAGCTGCTGCCTCCCGGCAGCGGCATGTCGGTCACCACCAGCAACATCAGCTGGTGCACCGGGGACATGTATATCAGCGCTCTCGGCACCGCCGGCATCACCGACGCGCGCATTGTTGTGGCCGCCCCCTTTGAGGTCAGCGGCACCGCGGCCCTCGCAGGCGTATACAAGGCGTATGAGGACATGACCGGCATGCGGCTCGACGATCTGGCAAAGCTCGTCAGCACGCAGGAGCTCACCGTCACGGGCGACCTGGCCCGGCAGATCGGCAGCATGGACTCCACCTCCATCGTCGGCGATCTCAAGCTCATGCTCAACGAGACGAAGAACATGAGCGACGAGGAGATTATCGGCGTCATTGACGGACTTGCGGGCCGGTACAACGTGAGCCTGACCGATACGCAGAAGCGCCAGCTGGTGAGTCTCTGCCGCTCACTTGAGCAGTTAAACCCCGACCAGCTTAAAAGCCGCGTGGAGCAGGTGCAGGGCACCATCCAGAAGATGTCCGAGGCCAAATCCAAGGTCGTGAGCTTTGCAGAGTCAGTCAAGGAGTTCATGGACACCTTCAGCGACTTCATGGATAAGGTCAAGGAGTTTATGGACAGGTTTAAGTAAGAGACTGCGCTTGGTTCCGCCTCCGGGAGAGGCAAGAAAAAGGCGTTGTCTCAAAATAGCAAAAGGAGCTATTGAGAGGCAACGTCTCTCTAATTAGTCAAAGTATGTTGAAAAAGGCATAGCATATTGACCTC
>CADAAM010000105.1 GCA_902785905.1 Oscillospiraceae bacterium
AGAGCTGGATGAGCATTTTATGTTCGAGCAGTTTTATGAGTCCGTGCGTCTGCGCTTCGATATCGACTACTGGCCCGACGGCCTCTATGACGAGACGGAAGCCGCACTGCGGGATTATGAGCGGCGCGGCTGCTTCTGCTTTGAAGCGGATACGCTCAAGGCGCTGGAGGGGCTTTCGCGGGATGAGAAACGGAGCTACGCCCTGCAGGTACATACGCCTGACGGCTGGAGTGAGGACGGCCAGTTGATGATGTGGATTCTGCGGGGACGCGAGGGCGTCATGCTCTCCCTCGCCTGGCGGGACAGGGACGGGGACCGAAAGACCCTCTGCCTTGCGGATATGAGCCTTGAGACGCTCTCTGTCCTGAGCGATACGCTGCCGGGGCGCTATCTCGTGCGCCTTGCGGATGAGGCGCTGCTGCGGGATTACGATGGGATCGTCCGTTTTGATCCAAAGACCGGGGAGGTGCTGGCAAATGAATGAACAGAGGCTCCTCCGGCGACTGCGGGAGGGCGATACCGGGGCGCTCAGTGAGATCATCGCGCTCTATACGCCCTATCTCTTCACCGTCGCCTGCAACATCATGGACCCGCCCCTTGCCCGCGAGGACGTGGAGGAGGCCGTGTCCGACGCCTTTGTAAAGCTCTGGACCCACCGGGACGAGGTGGCGCCGGGCAAATTAAAACCATGGCTTGCGGCAGTGACGCGCAACCTCGCCAAGGACGCCCTGCGGGCGCGGAAGCTCGCCGAGCCGCTGGATGACGACGATTATCTGGAGATCGCCGCGCCCGACAACATGGAGGAGGACGTTTTGCGCGCGGAGCTTTCCGCTGTTGCGAGGGAAGCCGTCGACTCCCTCGGCGAGCCGGACGGCGAAATCTTCCGGCGGCACTACTTTTTGTATCAGAAGACGGAGGAGATCGCCGCCGTCCTGAACATGAACGGCGCGACGGTGCGGACAAAGCTCAGGCGCGGACGGGAGCGCCTGCGGGACTTTTTCACGGAGAGGGGGTACTGCTGTGAAAATCCGAATCTCTGATCTGATGGACAATAACTGCCCGGAGAACGTGGAGCTTGGGACGACGGACAAAGGCATGGCGAGACGCATCGAATCCACGGTTATGAAGAAGATCGGCGTCGAGCGGCCCAAGCCCCGCCGTACGGCGAAAAAGACCCTTCGCACCCTGCTCCTCGCCGCGGTGATCGCGGCCCTTTTGGGGACCGCCGCCTACGCCGTGAGCGGCTGGTTTATGAACATGAAGAAGACCGACGAACCCGTGACCGGCTACTGGCGCGCGGTGGACGCGGCGGGCCGTCTC
Organism: Oscillospiraceae bacterium; assembly: GCA_902785905.1. GTDB lineage: Bacteria > Bacillota > Clostridia > Oscillospirales > Oscillospiraceae > Limivicinus. Next base: position 1,321 of record CADAAM010000105.1, read on the forward strand.
ACGGACGAGCAGAAGATCATTTTCCCGGACGCTGGGATGATCCTGAGCTTTGAGGGGCCGAAGGAGCGCATAAACCGGCCGGAGTTTCGCTGCTGGTATCTCCCAAGTGAGGCGAGCTTCGGCTATACCGACGAGGAGGGATGGACGCAGTATCTCTCCGATCAGGGCAGCGGAACCGGACCGGAGATACCCTATATTGTGAGTGCCGGCAATGTGCGCGCCGGGAATTTCAAAACGGTCATCAACGGCGACGTGACCCTCGTCAAAGAAGAGGACTGGGGCGATTGGCACATCACCATGCTGACGAGCGATTACACCAACTGCGAGGGCCGCTGGCTCTATGAACGGGCAAACTTTGTCCTGCTCTTCAGTGAAGAAAAGGGCTGGCTCGTCACGGTGACCGGCACCGATCCGCTGGAGACGCTGGAGCATATCGCCCGGGAGCTCGAGATCCGCGACAGCGGCGAGCCCGCCTTCGACGGTGAGGACAACATGGTCGAGTCCATCGGCATGATCGACCCGGGACGAGGGTAACGAATACGCTGCCTCCCGCATACCTTGGGAACAGGGACTATGCGGGAGGCGTTTATGAATCTGTCAACTTTCCTGTGGGCCCTTGGGGGCACACAGTTTATTTTTTTGATGACCGCGCTGGGGGCGGCGACGGTGTTCTTTCTGCGGGACTTTGAGACGCGCTTTCAGGCTCTGCTGCCGGGCTTTGCCGGGGGCGTGATGACGGCGGCCTCGTTCTGGAGCCTGCTGCTGCCCGCCATCGAACAGGCGCGGGCGGAGGGCCGCGTGCCCGCGTGGCTGCCCGCGGCAGCGGGGATCGTCCTGGGCGCGTTCTTTCTGCTCGCGGCGGAGGACTTGCAGAAGGGCGCGCGGGAGGAGGGCCTGCTCTTCACCGCGATCACCCTTCATAACATCCCGGAGGGAATGGCGGTGGGGCTGGCCTTCGCCCTCGCCGGGGAGGGGGAGAGCCTCGCCGCCGCCCTGACTCTCGCCCTCGGGATCGGGGTGCAGAACTTCCCGGAGGGCGCGGCGGTGTCGCTGCCGCTGCGCGCCAAGGGCATGGGGCGGGGGCGGGCCTTTCTCTGGGGCGCGGCCTCCGGGGCGGTGGAACCGGTGTTCGGCCTGCTCGCAGTCTTCGCGGCGTCGCTTGCCCGTCCCGCGATGCCCTGGCTTTTGAGCTTTTCCGCCGGTGCCATGCTCTATGTCACCGCGCGCGAGCTCTGCCCCGCGGCGGAGGGCCGCGCCGGCGCGCTCGGCTTCGTCGGGGGCTTTGCCCTGATGACGGCTCTGGACGTGGCGCTGGGCTGAAAAAACGGTGAACCCGCACGCAAAGCGGGTTCACCGTTTTTTATCCGGCCTTGTTCTCACCGCGTTTGGCGGCTTCTTCCTCTTCAAGCTGGCGGTAGGCCACCTTGCCGACGAGGGTCTTGGGCAGGGTATCGCGGAACTCCAGTTCCTTGGGCATAGCGTATTTTGCGATGCGCTTGGAGGCGTAGTCCATGATGGCCTTGCGCGTCTCTTCGTTGGGCTCCACGCCGGGCTTGAGCGTCACGAAAACCTTGGGGCGGCTCATGCGGTAGGGATCGGGCACACCGATGACGCAGCTCATCTGCACGAGTTCGTTTGCGTCGAAGATATTCTCAAGCTGGGCGGGGTAGATATTGTAGCCGGAGGAGACGATCATGCGCTTGGAGCGGCCCCGGAAGTAGATGAAGCCCTCCTCGTCCATGGTGCCGAGATCGCCGGTGTAGACCCAGGTCAGTCCGTCCGCATGCCTGCGCAGGGTCTGGGCGGTCTCCTCGGGGTGGTTGATGTACTCCCGCATGACCGTCGGGCCCGCGAGCAGGATCTCGCCCTCCTCGCCGTAGGGCAGCTCCTCATCCGTGCCGGGCTTGACGATCTTGATATAGGTGTCGGGGAAGGGGATGCCGATGCTGCCCTCCTTGGCTTTGTTGACCGGGGTCAGACAGCAGGCGGTGACGGTCTCGGTCGTGCCGTAGCCTTCGCGCACCTGGATGACGGCCTTGTGGTCGTAGAGGAACTTGTCAAACTTTTTCTTGAGCTCGACCGACAGGGAGTCGCCGCCGGAGAAGACGCCCTTGAGTACTTGGTGATGAGCTTGGAATAGCTCTCGGCGGTAAAGCGCGGCACCAGGATGCAGCGTCCGCCCTGGGAGAGCATGGTGTGAATGCACACGCCGAGGCCGAAGCCGTGGAAGAGCGGCATGGCGGCGAGCATCTTGTCCCCCACGCGGAACATGGGATTTGTGGCGACGACCTGCTGGCCGAGGGCGTTGAAGTTGAGGTTTGTCAGCAAGATGCCCTTGGTGGTGCCGGTAGTGCCGCCGGAGTAGAGGATGACGGCGGGATCGTCGGCCTCGCGTTTGACCTTGTAGTTCCAGAAGCAGGCCTTGCCGAGGCGCATGAACTCGTCCCACATGATGACGGGGGCGTCCTCGGGGATCTTTTTGATCTTGCGCCCCTCGGTCAGCATGTAGCCGACTCGGAGCGGCCTTGACAGCGCGTCGCGGATGCGGGCAATGACGATGTTCACCACGCAGGTGTTCTCACGGATCGCCTCAAACTTGTGGTAGAACTGATCGAGGGTCACGACCGTGACGCTCTTCGATTCGTTGATGTAAAATTCCAGCTCCTTCTCGCTGGACAGGGGGTGAACCATGTTGGCCACCGCGCCGATCAGGTTCACGGCGTAGAACATGTAGATGGCCTGGGGGCAGTTCGGCATGGCGATGGTGACGCGGTCGTTTTCGCGCACGCCGATGGTGCGCAGACTGCGGGCGCACTTTTCGATGTTTGCCGCCATATCCTTATAGGTGGTGGACTTGCCCATAAAGTCGAAGGCAATGTTGCTGGGGTACTGCGCGGCGATGCTCTCGACTTTTTCCACCATGGAGCCCTGAAAATAGTCCAGCGTGGCCGGAACCTCGCCGAGGCTTCCCAGCCACGGCTGCTTCGCGGTGATTTCCATTTTGTCGTGTTGTCCTTTCAAAGTTAATAAATCATGCATCCGCAGGGACCGATGCCCTCATCGGCCCGCAGAATGGTAAGCTGATATCTTTCGGGTCGATCTGGGGATCGACCCCTACGAATCAATACTCCACCGGGGTGGAAAACGGCTGCTCCAAAAGCTCCGGGTTTTCCAGCAGCTTGCGCAGCAGACGGACAGTGCCGGCGTAGTAGTAGCCGTCGCCGATGCGCTCATCCAGCGTAAAGCCCAGGGAGATGACCGGGCGGACCGTGCACGTCCCGTCCTCGTGCCATTCAGGGGCCAGGTGCTTCTTGCCGATCATGGCGAAGAAGGAGTTGGTGCCCCAGTTGTTGAGATGGTGGTAGCCGCTGTCCATGCCGATGGAGCCGAGATTGCTCATAAAAATGGAGGAGTAATTCGGGTCGGCCTTGATGAGCTCATAGGGCACCTTGCCCTTGCGGTCGAGGGCGAAGAGAATGTCCATGATGATGTGCAGCAGCCAGCGCGGCAGCCTGATCAGCTTTGTCATCAGGTCGGAGGAGTTATCCAGCACATCCTCTCGGCGGCACTGGTGGATCTCCTGCATGATGGACTCGTGCAGGGTGTCGATGGTGTCGTTCTCGTCGTAGCGCTTGTAGGCCAAACCTTCCTCCGACTTGTCCTCAAAGCGTTTCTTGACGACAAAGGACACGGAGATATGGTCGCGCATGTACAGGCGGTTGCCGGCGATAAAGCGGTTCATCCTGGGGCGCAGTACAAAGCACTTGACCGCCGCGGCGAGAAAGAGATGAAAATAGGTATATTTGTCCTCGGTGCGCCCCGCGTTCTTTTTCGCGAGAAAGGCGTCGAGCGGGCGGCAGTCGATGTCCGCATTGATGTGCGCCTCGCTGTCGGTGCGGTAGGGCATGAGGTAGGCTGTGAACTGGGTGAGCGCGGGCGCCTCGTCCCGCAGCCAGTAACCGTCAAAGCGGTCGCCCCTCTTTTTGGGTCTTTGTTCCATATGCTTGTCTCCTCTGTCTTGAAACTCAATATTTTACAGTATACCGCCGTCGGCAGTTATTTGCAACAAAATATTAAAGCACCAAAAGCAGCGTCAATATTTGACTTATCATCCGGTATTTGCTAAGATGGAAAAAACAAATTTTGGAGTGATGATAGATGAACGATCATTTTGCGCTGCTCGGCGGAGAGGCCTGCGCCGAAGCGCTGTGCGGCAGCTTCGGGGACAGGGCGATCAGACCGCTGGACGATGTGTTTCTCAGCGGAAAGACTTACCGCGAGGATCAGCTGCTCTGCGCGTTCAGCGGTACGGTCTACCGCTATGACGATACCCTGCTCCCGCACGAGCGCCCGGAGGAGTGGATCACCGCCGCATGGCGCAAGTACGGGGAGGATTTCCTCGGACATATGGAGGGCAAGTTTACCCTCATGCTCGTCGACCTCGAGGAAAAGCGCCTGCTCTTTGCCCGCGACCACTTCGGCGGCCTGCCGCTCTACTGGGCGGCGGGGGAGAACTTCATCGCCGCGTCCGAAAAGCTCTCGCCGCTTGCAAACGCCGGACTTGTGGAGAAAAAGCTCTCCGTCGCGGGACTGAGCGACTATTTCTCCCTGCGCTACATCCCCGCGCCGGATACGATCTTTGAGGGGATACACGCGCTGATGCCCGGCCATCTTGTCGCGGCGCGCCTGGAAAACGACTGTGTCACATACGAGGAGCGCTGCTGGTGGGACGTGTCCTGCCGCAGTGAGAACATGGTTTACGACTATGAGCGCTGCAAAAGAGAGCTGCGCGAGGCGACGCTTGCCTCTCTCGAGGAGCGGCTTTTCCCCGGCCTCAACGGTGTTTTCCTCTCCGGCGGCATCGACTCCACCATCGTCACGGGTGCGGCGGCCACACTGCTGGGCAGGTCCCTCGACACCTTCACCATCGGCTTTAAGGAGGAGGCCTTCGACGAGAGCCCGCGCGCGGAGATCGCCGCCAAGACCCATCGCACCAACCACCACGTCTACATCCTTGACTATGACGAGGCGCTGGGCGAGCTTGACAAGATCATCGCGGGCTTTGACCAGCCTTTTGCCGACGACTCCGCCGTGCCGACCTGGATCATCAACCGTTTCGCCGCCGAACAGGGGGTGGTGAACGTCCTCACCGGCGACGGCAGCGATCAGATCTTCGCGGGCTCCAACAAGTATTTCATCCGCCACTATGTCGACAAGCTGAAGATGGTTCCCGCGCCGATCAGAAAGCTCGCACATATGGGCGTGCTCGCTCTGCCGGACAACAGCTCCGCCAGCAGAAAGTTCCGCAAGGTCTTTGCCTGCGCGGAGATGGAGCCCTATGAGATGCGCCGCCGCATGCTCCAGCTCTGCCTGGGGGACAGTGATCTTGACTGCCTGCTCAAGGGGAACACGGCCGACCGCAGGAGCGACACTGTGGCGCGGCTCTACAGCGTCAACAGGGACAAGACCGACGAGCTTACGAACACCCTCTATGTCGATCTCAAGGTCATGGTCGACGGCTGCATGATGGCGAAGATGGGCTCCATGAGCCGTCTCGCGGGTGTGAACACCCACATGCCGCTGCTGTCGAAGGGCGTGCTGGACACGGCCTTCCGCATCCCGCCGGAGTTTAAGCAGCGCGGGGCCAACGGCAAGCTGATCCTCAAGGACGCCTTTGCCGACGTGATCCCGCCGGAACTGATGACCGCCTCCAAGAAAGGCTTCATGCCCCCGGTGGCGAGTTGGTTCAGAGGCCCGCTGCTGGACGATCTCAGACAAGAGCTGTCGAGGGAGCGGCTGGACGCACTCAAAATCTTCAACGCCGATTTCGTGCAGCGCCTGATTGACGAGCATGTGACCCTCCGCGCCGACCGCTCCGTCGTCCTCTGGGCGCTGTACGTGTTCAGCAAGTGGTACAGGACGGAGTTTGAGTAAGCTATGGCAAATTTACATACGCACAGCAGCACGGCCCGCGATATGACGCAGGGGCCGATCATGCGCCAGCTTATCCTCTTCGCCCTGCCCCTGATGCTCGGAAACGTCTTTCAGATGCTCTACAACACGGTGGACTCCGTCATCGTGGGCAACTTCGTCAGCAAGCAGGCCCTTGCCGCCATCGGCTCGACCACGGTGATCGTGAACATGCTGGTGTTCTTCTTCAACGGCTTTTCCATCGGAGCGGCGGTCGTCATCGGGCGCTACTTCGGCGCGAAGAACATGGAGAAGCTGCACGCCGCTGTGGAGACCACCATGGCCGCGACCTTTATCCTGAGCGCTGTGCTGAGTGTCGTCAGCGTTCTGACCGTGGGGGCCATGCTGCGCTTCATGCGCACGCCCGAGGACGTGTTTGCCGACGCCTCGCTGTATCTGAAAATCTATCTCGGCGGCATCTCCGGTCTGCTCATCTACAACATGGGCAGCGGCATCCTGCGCGCCGTGGGGGACTCGACAAGGCCCCTGTACTTCCTGATCCTGACGAGCGTGCTGAACATCGTGCTCGACCTCTTCTTTGTCATTGTCCTCAAGACCGGGATCGCGGGCGCCGCCATCGCCACGGTGCTGGCGCAGTTTCTGTCGGCCACGCTGATCCTCGTGCTGCTCACCCGGACAAAGGACATCTACCGCCTGAGCTGGCGGGAGCTGCGGATCGACCCCGGCATTCTGAAGAAAATCTTCGCCGTGGGCATGCCCGCCGCGATCCAGTCGGTCATCACCGCGTTTTCCAACATCTTTGTGCAGGGCTATATCAACGTCTTCGGCTCCGACGTCATGGCGGGCTGGAGCAGCTACAACAAGCTGGATCAGTTCATCATGCTGCCCATGCAGAGCATGGCCATGGCCGCCACCACCTTCGTCAGTCAGAACATCGGCGCGGGGGAGGAGCGGCGCGCGGACCGCGGCACCGTCTCGGCCCTGGTTTTAAGCTGCGGCGTCACGGGCGCGATCGCCGCGGCCCTCATCGTCTTCGCGCCGTGGTCGGTGCGGCTCTTCTCGCCGGACCGGAAGGTGATCGAGTTCGGCGTGCTGTTTATCCGCGTGAACACCTTCTTCCTGCTCTTTAACTGTATCAATCACGTCCTCGCCGGTGCCCTGCGCGGGCGCGGGGATTCCCGCGGGCCGATGATCATCATGCTCTCCACCTTCGTCGCCCTGCGGCAGATCTATCTGTTTTTCGTAACGCACTATGTCGCAAACACCCCGACGCTCGTGGCCTTCGGCTACCCGGTCGGCTGGATGAGCTGCTGTGCGATCGAGCTTGCGTACTTCTACATCAGACGCCGCAGACGGCTGCAGAGCGCGTCCCGTCTTTCGTAAAAAAACCGAATAATCTTCTTTCCGCGGGGCATACTGAGAGTAAAGGGATCGCCACTCCGATCCCGAACTTGGAAAGGAGACTTTCGATGACGACGAAAGAACTACTCTATGTGGACGACGCGCTGTCTCATGCCCAGCTTTTGGCGACGCAGTTTCAGAACGCGGCGGACCGGCTCCAGGACAACAGCCTGCGCACGCAGGTGAGCCAGATGGCTCAGCGCCACCGCCAGGTGTACCAGCAGTTTTACGATCTGATGTGAGGTGAAGCGACATGGATGACAAATGCATTATGGAGGGCCTGCTCCTCGACGCCAAGGGCGTCTGCGATCTGTATATGCACGGGGCGATCGAGTCCAGCACCCAGAAGGTGCGCCAGACCTTTGCCAGCGCCTTTGACGACGCGCTGTCCATGGGCGACAGCCTCTATCAGCAGATGACGGCCAAGGGCTGGTACCAGACCGATACCGCGCCCGAGCAGAAGCTCCAGCAGACCAGACAGAAGTTTAACCCGACCTGCTGATACTGTTTTTCGTTAAAACGGCTCGTTTTAACGAAAAGGCATCGCGCAAAGCGCGCTGCCAGTTTTGTGCCCTCGGGCACAAAACACGTCTCATACGTTTTATGGGAGACCAGTATGAGCGGGACAAGCGAATCAAGCAAACGGCTCCCCGGAAGCGTGACTTCCGGGGAGCTTTGTCCTTGAATGCCAGCGGTGCCCATGGTAAAATAAAAGAAAACCATACAAGGGGGCGGTTGTCATCGTATTTTTTCAGCAGTTCTATCTGGACCGGGAGAAGGACATCGTCGTCGATCTCTATATGGAGGGGGAGGGCATGCGCTATGTCATGCGCACGCCGAACCACCACTCGGGCAATCTGATCCGAAACCTCGCAAAGCTCTTTGCGCTTGAAACCACGCCGGACGAGAGCGGCCTGCTCGTCATCCGGGGGGAGGTGCCCTGCTTCTTCGACGGGAGCAACCGCCGCATGTACATCCTGCGTCTCGGTGGAACAAAGGTCGCAAACATCTTCCCCGACGGGAGCGTGGAGCTCAAGGCCTCGGTCCCGGCCATCTCCAAGACGCTGATGAGCCAGACCAAGGACTATCGCCTCGGCGTGGAGAAGACCCTGGTCAAGACCTATATCCGCAGTGAGTGCAAGTTCCGCACCGATCTGCATACCCACATGAACGGCAACCTCCCGCCGGAGCTTCTGATCGCGCTGGGCATCATGCACCAGATACGCTATCCTTATTACTATGTCAAAAAGCTGGGCCTGCGCTGCACGGACGAGCAGCATGAACGCCTCGAAGCGGCGAGGGAAAAGGCCGCGCTCACGCTCTCTGACAGCCCGCTCACCGGCAAACACCGGGAGCGGCGCATCGACGATCTCACCTTCATCAACTTTGCCGAGCTCATCCTCGGCAATCCCCGGGACGCGGCCTTCAATATCGGGCGGGTACGAAATTCTCTCACCATCCCGAAGGACGGTCAGGCGGTGTTTGCCGATCTTGAAAAGGTCTATCTCTACCGCTACGTTTTCACCAAGGGCCGGACCGCCGATGAGCGCTTTGCCGCCCTCAATATCTCCCAGATCCCGAATCGGGAGGTGCGCGCCTATGCCGCTCAGATCCGGGAGGATCGGGAAAATCTGCACTACCGGGGCAACACCCTCTATCAGGATCTGCTGCTCTGGATCGCGCGCGAGTACCGCCGCTACGGCATCGAGTATGCCGAGATCACGGACACTTCGCTGTTAAACCGCACGGAGTTTCCCGACAAGCTGCGGCAGATTCACGAGATCATGCCGAGCGTCACGAGGGAGACCGGCGTCCTGCTGCGCTTTTTGGCGGGCATACGCCGCACGCCGCTGACCATCGTGCGCGACCGGGTGACGCCGGGGGACTACCTCGCGGAGAATCTGCGCTGTCTCGGCGTCGTGGCCCGCGATCCTTACGTCGCCGGGGCTGACATCATCGGCGAGGAGATCAACGACATCCTGGAGCTGCGCGGCGTGATCGGGGAGCTGACGCGCCTGGCGGACGAGCATCCCGGCTTCGTCATCCGCATCCATGCGGGGGAAAACGACAGCCTGCGCGACAATGTGGCAAACGCCATCCGCTGCGTGAAGGACGCGCTGCGTGAGGGGCAGGACTTCCCGGCCCTGCGCATCGGCCACGGACTCTATACCTGTGATCTTAAAAGCACCAAGGGAGAGCGGCTTTTGCAGGAGCTGCGCGAGAACGCAGTCACGCTGGAATTTCAGCTCAGCTCCAACGTGCGCCTCAATAACCTCTCAAGCCTTGAGCGCCATCCCCTGCGCCAGTATCTGGAGGCCGGGGTGCGCTGCGTGCAGGGCACCGACGGCGGCGCGCTCTACGGCACCAACTCCATCGACGAGGAGCTGAGCCTCGAAAAGCTGCTCGGCCTGCGCTTTGAGGAGCTCTGCCGCATGAGGGAGAGCGAGGATGAGATCTTGAACAACAGCCTGCGCGTCTTTGAGGAGAAGTCCGCGCGGTTTGTCCGCGACTGCCCCTTTGGTGACCCGGAGCGCCTGTACAGGAGAGCACTGGAGGAGACAGAGCAGCGCTCCGTGGTACTGTGGGAGGATTCCGGGAAGATCGACGCCGAAGCGGCCCTGCACGACAGCCTCGCCGAGCTGCCGAAGAGCGGCTTCCCCGTCGTCGTCGCGGGAGGCAGCTTCAACAACAGCGGCCACCGCAGTACGCTCAAAGCGGAGGACAGGGCGTTTGTCGACACGCTGCTGGAACGGGCTGACCCTCAAAAGTGCTTCTTCGTCGTTGGTCACAGTCTGAGCGGACAGGAGGCATATCTCGTCCGGCAGGCGGCGGGGCGCTTCCGGGTCTACGCCATTGTCCCCAGACTCATCAGCCGCGCGGAGAGGACGAGGCTTCAAAGGGCGGGCGTCGGGGTCCTGCTGAGCATCGAGATCTCCCCGATGGGCCTGTACAAGAGCTTTGCATATGAGATTTTCAAGCGCAGGCCCTCGGCCCTTCTGGCGTTTGACGGAAACTCGGCGGCGCTGAACCTCATCCAGGAGGCGCGCAACGCCCGGGAGAAGTGCCGCATCTACATCAATCCCCGCTCGCGCGGCCTTGCGGTCAAGGCCAAAACCCTCGAGGGCTATGTCAGACCCCTGAAAGACGCGGAGGCGGTTGTGCAGGAGCTTGGAATAGATGAATAATACTGGTCTCCCATAAAACGGCTTAAAGCCGTTTTAACGAAAAACAGTATAAAAAAGGATTCCAGCGGCGAAAAACCGCTGGAATCCTTTTTCACTTTACCGTAAATACCGAGGTGTATTGCCGCTGCGGAACGTGGGTCGCAAAGAACATCTCCGCGGAACTTACGAAGTCCTCCAGCCCGTCGTTGACGTTCAGAAAGCGGAAGACCTCGCCCGCGCGGAAAAAGAAGATGAAGTGCGGCACGCCCGCCTCACTGTAGCGCAGGATGCCGGCCCGGCTCGCGAGTACGGCCTCCAGGGCCGCGTCGCGTCCGATCGTCTCCGTGACGCCGGGGACATAAGTTCTGAGATAGGCGCGCATGACCGGCATGGCTGTCGGCCCGGGGATGTGCAGCGTGTGCATCCGGTCCATCTCGGAGAGCACGTCCTCAAAGCGGACGTCGTGCCCGAGAAAGCGCCGGAGGTTGTAGGCCGCGATCCAGCCGCAGCCGTTGATGCTCGCCCGCATACAGCGGTATTCGTAGCTGCCGAAGAAGTCCTGATCGATGATGTAGCCGTCGGGGGAGAAGCCGTCCATGTTCAATGCTCTTTAACCCGCGCGGCTTGCGAGCCAGTCGCCGTAGTCCGCGCCCTGAGAGGCTGGGGTGTATTCGCCGTAGAGCTTGGACATGACGCGCATGTACTCCTTGGAGTCGGTCTCATAGGGGGTCGGGCAGTAGTCGTTGTAGTTCTGTTCATTCACGTTCGCGCCCTCAATGTTGCTGCTGACGCAGCAGGGGATGATGTCCAGACCCACAGGGGCGAGCTTTCCGTCCTCCCCGCGCTGAAGGCGGAGCTGGAAGATCGCGGTGTCCGGGTCCTTGGGCATGGTGCTTCCGCCGAAGGTCCAGTTGCCGCAGGAGTAGAGGATCAGACAGCCGTTGTAGAGCTCGATCGGCTGGAGGCAGTGGGTGTGGCTGCCGTAGATGACGTTCGCGCCGGCGTCCGTCGTTGATAAGCTGCTGGACAGCGGCGACCGCCTTGTTCTTGTTCGGGGCGAGGTCCGTGCCGGAGCAGTAGATGCCGATGTTCAGCCCGTTGGGCGTGGTGATGATCTGGGCCTGACCCTCGACGCCGAAGGGGACGCCGTGCTCATAGAGCGCCTGATAGGTGCTGTCCGCGCCCGCCTGGTAGCAGTCCATCATGTGGTTGTTGGCGGTGGTGACAAAGTCCACGCCGCCCTCGTTGAAGACCTCCGCATAGACCGTGGGTGCGCGGAAGGGGAAGTAGACCTGAGTGTAGTCATAGGGGAGGTTCGGGTTGTCGGTGAGCGTGCACTCGCAGTTGGCGATGGTCAGCTCGTCATTTTCAAAGAACTGGAGGGTGTTGGAGAAG
>CADAAM010000106.1 GCA_902785905.1 Oscillospiraceae bacterium
CAATTCCGTCACCGATCTTTCTGCTTATGACGCCATTGCCTTCGGCTGCCCCGCCATGGGTTCCGAACAGCTTGAGGACAGCGAGTTTGAGCCGATGTTTGACGGCATAAAGAAAACGCTTGCCGGAAAAAGGGTTGCTCTCTTTGGCTCCTACGGCTGGGGTGACGGCGAGTGGATGCGCAACTGGGAGGATGACTGCAGAGCCTGCGGCATCAAGCTCGCAGCGGAAAGCGTGATGGTCAACAACGCGCCCGAAGGGGAAGATGCGGAAGCCTGCAAGGCTCTCGGCGCCGCCCTGGTTTGAGGAGAATCCCCATGAATAAAACTGCCGCGCTGCGAAAGCTCCGCCGTAAGCTGACAGGCGAATGCCTCCCGGCGGCCCTGCTTCTGTGCGTGCTGGCACTGCGGTGAGAGTACGATGACTCCGGTAATGACACCGGAGCCCTCAAGCTGTCGACAAAGTGTCGACAGCTTGAGGGACAAAAATGGGAATTTCCGAAAAAGTTCCCATTTTTGCATGGATTGTACGTGAAGGGGACTCCCCGTCCCCCTTCACAGATCCCCCTTACAAGACCAACTTGGTTTGCAAGGGTTTGTCTACAGTCTGATGACTCCGGCGAAAAGCCGGAGTCATTGTCGGATAAGAGAAAAAAGGGAAGCAAATGAAGGAAAAAAAACAGAATGATGTGACTGTCCTGCCGGGCTATGCGGGCGGCTATAAGAAGCTTACCTTTTTGGGGCTTGGCCTTTCGGCAATTGCCATGATTCTCGGGATGGCCCCCTATATCTGTATCCGGCTTGCGGCACGGGATCTGATCGCCGCTGCGCCGGATTGGGCAAAGGCTGTGAACACAGCCTGTTACGGCTGGATGGCATTTGCTTTTATCGTTTCCGGGATCGCGGTCTATTTCGCGGCGCTGATGTGTACGCATCTGGCTGCTTTCCGTACCGCCTCCAATATCCAAAAGCAGGGAATGGAGCATCTCATGAAAGTGCCACTGGGCTTTTTAGATTCCAACGCCTCCGGCCTTCTGCGCAGCCGTCTCGACGGCGCTGCCTCCGAGACGGAAACACTCCTTGCGCACATTTTGGCAGATATCGTGGGCAGTGTCACCATGCTGGTAGCAGATCATCCGGTGGAATCCACGCGGGAGATCTATGAGCTGTCGAAGCGGCTTCTCCGGGAACTGTGGAAAGATCACAGACCACTGCGGCTCATGAGCATCGCCCTTTCCAACCTGACAAGAGAAGATGAAGGCGGGCAGATGTCGCTGTTTGGAGACGAGGACAGCGGCAGACGGGAACGCGACGTAAAGCTGGATAAGGCGGTGGACGCTCTGCGGAGCAAGTTCGGCGCCGACATCATTCAGCGCGGCACGGTTATGAAGGACGGTCTCCACGTTGCCCGCAAATTCAAGGGCAGGCAGGCGTCCAAGCAGGAAAAAACGCAAAGTCATTCTGTCGAACTTGAAAACGGAATAAGGCGCCCGAAAGGCCATTGAGGCCGATCGGACGCCGTATTCTGCGTGTATCTATGATTCTTTTGCTGTATGGTTTAATGCGATGAAGCGTTGTAGTTTCTGCGAGGCATTATCTTTGACGGCGGCATCTGATCCGTCGTTCCCGGGAATGCGTTCCGCCATTTTTGAAATCGCCTGCAGCGCCTCACCATAAGCCTTTACACGCCTTTCTGTACCGACGGGGACAGGCTTGTTGATGCCGATGGCCTCGTCGACAAGGAAAACATAGTTCTTGCGAAAAAGTTCACAGATCCAAGCGCTGAAGTCATCGGCCTGCGTTGCATAGCCATCCTCATAGCGGAGCAGCGTCGAGAACGTGTCGGCAAGTGTGCGTGCGGTACGCTCGTCATAGTAGGAATCCCACTGGCGCGCAGCAAGCTCCACCGGAATATAAAGGATCGTGGTGAGGGATTCTGCGATGGCGGCCTTCATGGCATCCAGTGCCTCCCCCTCGGTCTGCTCAAACAGAGGGCACCAGAGCCGGATCGCCTCGCGGATATATGCCATGTCCGTACCGGGCTTTGCTCTGCGCCCGGTGACGGCGCCGCGCAGAAAAAGTGCATGGATGTCACCGGGATTCAGGGCATCGATCTGTCCGATCTTTGCCTCTGTCTCCCGCATATTCCCGCCGAGGTAGGCTTCATAAGCTGCGCGGGTGTAAATGCCCAGCAGCTCCCGTTCGGCAGCAGAGAGGGTATTCTGTACCATCTCACAGAGCGGCGGCGTGCTTGCCGGCAACGCGGCCGGTGGTCAGGGCATTGCCCATGTTGTTGCCGGCGGAGGGGCAGCTGTACGCATTGCCGAAGCGCTGACCCATACAGTTGCCGACGGCGTAAAGGCCGGGGATGACCTGGGAGCGGTCAGCATTGAGGACCTGCATGTTGCCATTGACAACAAGACCGGTGATGGTGTTCAGGCCGCAGTTGTAGAGGCCCGCAGTGGTCTGCATGCTGACATAGAAGGGACCTTGCTCAATTGGCAGCAGATACTTTGCGGATTTGCAGTAGTCCACATCGTCGCCGTTTTTGCACAGCTCGTTGTAGCGATCAACGGAGGCGACGGTGTTGGCGATAACCTCGTCGGAGAGCCCCGCATTCTTGAGCGCTTCCTCCAGCGTACCGCCCACGTAGACCTTGGACATCATGTGGAAGGACTTGTTGGCGATCTCAAGGCCGGTCACGTCGCCGGAACCGACGGCGGGGTCGAGGGCTTCCATGTCGCTCTGGAACAGATCCATACCTTCCTGATAACCCCAGTTGGGCGCGCCGTGGTCAAGGCCCGCAAGCTGAATGTACTTCATGTAGTTTGCGTCCATAACGGCGAAGTTCGCGGTCTTGCCGAGCTCAGGCATGGGCTGGTGCAGGGACTGAACCAGAGCAAGGCCGGACATGCCCTCGTTCATAAAGCGCTTGCCCTGGCAGTTGAGCCAGATCGTAGGCGCGGTGCCCCAGGGACCGAAGCCCAGCATCGGGCAGTTGACAGCAATGGGCCGGGGATGGGTCTCGATCATGCCGCCCGCCCAGCAGCCCTGCTTGTGGCCGCTGCCGTCGCAGTCGGTCATGCCGCCGACATTCTCACGGGGAGAGCCCACGCGCTCGGCATACTCGGCCACCTCGGAGCAGAGTTCCCAGACCATGTCGGTGTTGGCACCGAAGTCGCCGGTAGCAAGGATGACCGCCTTCTTCGCGTTGAACTTCACATACTGCTTGTCGGCGTTCTTTGCGATTACACCGGTGACGCGGCCGCTGTCATCCTTGGTGAGGACGACGGAGGTGTGCTCGCAGTACCAAGTCGCGCCCAGATCTTCGGCTGCGTCGCGGCAGTAGGTCTCCAGCTCTGTCAGACGGCTGACGCCGGTGCGCTGGGCTTTGCCGACGGGGTTGGGGTTCTGGGTTCCGATGGACTGGAAGGTGGAGGCCCAGGCGTAATAGCCCTCCGCCTCGGCGGGGTAGTAAGAGCCGTCTTTCATGTTGTAGCCGATCTGCACGATGCACTGACCGCCCTTGTAATCGAAGACATTGGAGGTCTCCGGCACGAGGGAAGCGATGTTGTCCATCATCTCGCCGGAGTTGTAGACGAAAGCGCGGATCACATCGGTGTCGCAGCGGCCGTTTGCGCGGCGGACGTACTCGTTGACGATGGCCTCCAGGTCGTAGGGACCGAAGCCCCAGCTTTCCAGCAGCTTGGAGTTGTAGGAGCAGATATCATCGCCGCGGTAGATGATTTCCCCGTCGGCGTGCTTCTCGAGGACCGCAACCTTTGCGCCGCCCTGGGCGGCAGCGAGTGCCGCCTGGGTGCCCGCGTGGCCGCCGCCGACCACGACCACATCCGCATCGTAAGTCGCGGTGATCTCAGCATCGTCAATGACCGGGGCTTCACCCAGCCAGTCCTCATCGCACATGTAGCCGAAGGGCCTTACACCGGGCTCCTTGGGTGCTTCCACGGCGACCTCAACGGTCTCGCCCTTGGCCTGGGCAATGCAGGCCGCGGCGGCGGTCTTGGCCGCGGTGGAGGTCATGGTGGCAGAGGTGATGGCGTCGAAGTGGGTGCCTTGGGCATCCATGATCGCCTTCTCCAGATCTTCTCCGTGCGCTCCGCCGATGGAGGGGGTCTCCTGGGAGACGTCTACCTTGACATCGGTGATGTTCTCGGCGTCAAAGGTCATGGTAACGGTTACGATGCCCTGTGCACCCTTGGCCTCGGCACTGTAGGTGCCGGGAATATAGGTGCCGCGTTCCTCTGCAAAGGCGACGGCGGTGCCGCCCAGAATGCTGCCCGCCATCACGCCGAGGGCGCTGACGGCGCTCTTTTTCAGGAAATCCCGCCTGGTGAGGGTATGCTTTTCACTCATTTTTATGCTCCTTTCGATTTTTCGGCTTAATTGATACCTAATAACTGTGAAAATTATAGCATTTCCCCTCTTGCATTTGAAGCGACAATCCCTTAATATGCTATTAGGAAATCCTAATAGCAGGGGAGGAGGCAACCATGTACGATCCGCATCTCGACACCTTTCTGATCGTGGCAAATACCGGGAGCTTTTCCGGTGCGGCGGATTACCTCTATATCACGCCCAGCGCCGTCATTCAACAGATCAACGCCCTGGAGGCAAAGCTGAAGGTGCCGCTGTTTTACCGCTCCAACAAGGGGGTGAGCCTCACCAAGCAGGGGGCCTATCTGAAAAACGAATGTATGGATTATATCAAAAAAGGCAAAGCCATCCAGGAACAGCTGCGCTCCATGCCGGACGGCGAGCTGTCGCTTGTACTGGGCACTTCTCTGCGTGAAAAGTGTCGGGTTTTCTATGACTTCTGGGTTCAATTCTCCCAGGGGCAGCAACAGTATTCCGTGCAGATGAAAACCATCGACACTCACTTTCCCGTCCCGCCTGAGGTCGATATTATCGAGGCCCTCTCGACGAACGCCTCTTGGCACAGCGCCTGGGAGTATTACGAGCTCTGTCATGTACCCTATGGTCTTGCCATGGCGAAGGATCACCCCCTGTATAAAAAGCCTGCCCTCAGTTATGAGGATCTGCGCGACTTTACGGTAATTGTACAGAGGCCGGAGGAAAACTGGAATAATCTCGACCGTGTACAGGAAGGACTTTCAAAAAACAGCGTCCGCACACAGGAACGTCGCGGCTTTGACAGTGATGTGGTATGGGATGCCTCCATCAAGCGGCACCTGATTGTTATGCCCCTGTGTCTGAAAGACGTGATCTTTGACATGCGCATCGCGCCTGTGAATTGGGAGTACAGCGTCTCCTATGGATTGTTTTACCGAAGTGAGGCGGCCGGGCTGCCAAAGCTCTTTCTTGATTTTGTCAGAAATTATCACAAAAGTCATCCGGAGATTATAAAGCGTCTGACTGAAACAAACAAGTAATAGGCAGACCAATGACAGAAGATACTCTGCCTGTGCGAAAGAGTGTTAAAGACACTTTCGGCAACTATCCGTTTGACTTGAAAAATGTCTCCCTTGAGCCATTTGTATCGTAAAAGACAGGCACCCATGAGCATCTAATCCTTTCATTTTTTTGAGCGATAATATGTTGATCTGTATTGTAAGATTACATGTAAGCAGAATAATAGAATTTGACAAAAAGAATATAAGCAATAAACAAATATTGCGAATAACCATGATTATAAGTATACATGCCTATTTAGAACTTTTTCGACAGGTACACACAATATTATTCAAAATGCTACATACAAAGAAAACATCTTGAAGAACACAGACGAGTGACCTCAATACTGACCTTTTATAGGAAAAACTGTTTTGATTCGCTGGGACCGACTGATACCTGAGTTCTACAATTCTGAACAATATAATATTGTTTAAGACTAAATTGGGCACAATGAATGAAAAACTCAATCCCCCAGCTGTGCTGGGGCGACTGGAAGAAGACGTATCGGGTATGCGGAAATAAAAGCCTCCTGTGTTATAGTGAGCAAGGT
>CADAAM010000107.1 GCA_902785905.1 Oscillospiraceae bacterium
CCGTCAGACCGAGCGCAGCGAATATACCGCCGCCGTCAACTTCATCCGCAACGGCATGTACCGCGAGGCGCTCAACGCCCTGTCCGGCGTGCCGGAGGCCGAGCGCGACGGCAAGTGGTACTACCTCTCCGCCGCGGCCAACATGTTCCTCGGCAACAAGGTTGCGGCGCTCGAGCAGGCAAAAATCGCCGTGCGCATGGAGCCGAACAACCTGGATTACCGCCGTCTGCTCGAACAGCTTCAGAGCGGCCCGGACTTTTACGACAACTATACCCGCGGCTACGCGAGATCGGTGAACCTCAACCCGCTGTGGCTGGGTCTCTGCGCCGCCTCCCTCTGCACCGGCGGCCGCTGCGGCCTCCCGCTGATCTTCTGCTGCTGATGCATAAGACGAAACGCCCCGCCTTTGGCCGGGGCGTTTCGCTTTATGCGAACAGCTTTTCTATATATTCCTCCGTGAAGGCCGTCAGCGCAGCGAAATCCATGCAGGGCCGGTACACCGCCTCGAGCTTGTCGTGCAGGGCCTTGGCCTCGCGCAGAGCGTCCATCCCCTGTGACAGGGCTTCATGACTCAGAAGCAGCTCGCCCCGCGGGATCGGCATCGCCGCCGGGGCGCGCAGGAGGGCAATGGAGAGCTCCGGCAGCAGCACGGACTCCAGCTGCGAAGGCCGCAGCGGGCGAGGGCATAGGATCAACCGCCCCGTCTTGCTCGCCGCGACCGCCGCCGCCCGCGCCAGGACGGAGCCGTCGTCACGAAAATAATAATTTTGTTTACATAACATATTATCCGCACTGTTCAGCCTGATCAGTCCCCGGCAGGAGATCGCGGAGAAAAAACGCTTCTCCCGGGTGCAGGGGCCGTCGTGATCCGGCAGCGCGTCCAGCAGCGACCGCATCCGCATTTCCTCTTCGCGCAGGACCTCGGCGTCGCGCAGCTCTTCGGCCTTTTCCAGCGCCGCGGCGGCTTCCAGGCGGGCGTAGGCCGCCTTATAGCGCCCCTTGTACGCCCGGTTCAGGGCCAGGGCGCGGTTCCGATCTTTTTCCGTCAGCGGCAGGCGGCAGAAACGGCCAAGGTTTACATAATCAGAATCCGCGCCGAAGAGCCGAGGCTCGCGCACATGGGGCGCGGTGCCGTCCACCCAGGCCTGCCCAAGGGCCGGGACCGCGAGACCGTCCAGCGAATCGGGATCGCCCGAGCAGAGAACGCTGAGCGTGTCGAGCCCGTGCGCCTGCGCCGCCTCGCGTATGCGCCGCATGAAGCCGGATTTGCCGGTCCCCGGCCCGCCCTTGATGATATGCAGAAAGCAGCCGTCTCCGGGGAAAGCGTCGTAGAGCGAATAAAAGCCCTGCCCGGAGTTTGCCGCCAGAAAGAATGTCTGATCCAAACTCTCACACCATAGTATATGCAGAAGGGGAGACATTGACACGGAACGCCTTCGGTCCGCGCCCGGCTTGCCTGATATTTTCAGGTATGATTGATGTGCCAATTTACTCTTGAATCAAGACAGAGACAAAAGCAGGCACATCAATCATGATTGAATTGCCGTTTCGCTCGCCCCCGGCGGGGCAAGCGCGAAACATGGCAAAATTGCTCCCCCAACAAATTCTTGAATTTGTTGGGGGAGCAATAATCAGCAGCCTATGTCGGCGGCGATCTGAACGTGAACGCCATTACGATCCAGCCCGGCTGCGAGCTTGTCGTGCGTCAAAGCGGCAAGGTGAGCACGGGCGAAGCCAGCGTGGCCGGAACGCTTAAAAACGGCGGCTTCGTTGAGCTTCGCCGGCGCGAGAGCGGCAGCGATCCGCGCATGATCGTTACCGGCACCGGAAGCTGTTGCGGCGACGGCACAATCGGCGTTATGGATTCGAACGATCCGGACAGCTGTTTCTCCGGCGTGGATCTGGAACGCTATAAGAAGGTCAGCGATAAGGCCGGAACCAGATATATCCCTGCCGACCTTGTTCTCCCGTCGGGCCTGGCGAGTATAGAGTCGGAGGCGTTCGCGGACGACACCTTTGAATCTGTTTACATTCCGGGCGCCGTTGCATCGATCGCGGAAGACGCCTTCGGAGACAGAACGGATCTGACCGTCTATGGCGAGCCCGGGAAATATGCGCAGTCCTATGCCGACGAAGCGGGCTTCACCTTCATCCGTGCGGCGTAAATAAAAGAGAGGATCAAAAAAACAGGGGCGCTGTAAAATGCCCTGTCATTTGATCGTGCCGAGAGCGGCCGCGATGGTTTCCACGCAGCCGTCGACGCCGAGACGCGCGACGTTGAGACATAGATCGTAGCTCTCGGTCTCGCCCCAGGTCTGATCGGTATAGTAGCTGTAGTAGCTGGCGCGGTCCTTGTCCACCACCTTGGCGCGCTTCTTTGCCTGATCCTCGCTGAGTCCGTAGCGCGCCATGAGGGTCTTGATGCGGAAAGGCTGATCCGCCATGACAAAGACTCGCAGCAGATCGGGGCGGCCCCGCAGCACATAGTCGGCGCAGCGGCCCACAAAGACCGCGTCCCCCCCGGCGGCGAGACTGCGTATCGTGTCAAACTGCGCCGAGGCGATCTGCGTGTTGAGCTGGTAGATCTCGCTCGCTCCAAAGAAGGGCGTATCCGCGATGAAAAAGGGCGAGACACGCTTCTCGTCGTAGGAGCGGACCACGTCCCGACTGAGGTTTGCGCTCTTCGCGGTATGGTCGACGATCTCCTTGCTGTAGCAGGGTACGCCGAGCTTTTTCGCCAGCGCTTCCGCCACGATGTGGCCGTCGCTGCCGTGCTGTCTGCCGATGGTTACGATCATAGAAACACCCTCCCTGACGATCTGCTGTGAAAGCTCCGCTTCCACAGCGACAGTTGATTCAAGTGCGTGATTCTCGCCCCTGACGGGGCAGCCGAATCACATGCGCAAAAATCCCCGTGTGCGTGAGTTTTCGTGCGTCATGGCGCAATTTACGGCGCATGGGGATTTAATCAAAGGATATCACGTCCGCGCTTTCAGGGCAAGCATTTTTTCACGCGGGACAAGTGGCGCCCCTCCGCCGCATAGACTGTTGCAGACTGTGCGCGGGAGGGATGAGATGAAACGGGCGGTGCTTTACAACACGGCGCTTCTGACCGCGGCGTCGCTTCTGATGAGCGGTATTGCCATGGCCTTTCAGATCTGGCTCGTCGGGCGGATCGGCGCGGCGGGGATCGGGCTGTACCAGCTCACGCTGTCGGTGACGGGCCTCACCGCGACCTTCGCGATCTCCGGCGTGCGCTTTGCCTCCACGCGCCTTGTCTCCGAGGAGCTGGGGCTTGAACGTCCCGGCGGCGTGCGCTCGGCGATGGGACGCTGTCTCGCCTACGGGGCCTTCTTCGGGCTTGCGGCCGCCGTCATTCTATGGGAGCTCGCCGAACCCGTCGGCTTTCTCTGGATCGGCGACGCGCGCACGGTAAAGCCGCTGAAGCTCTCGGCTCTGAGCATGCCCTGCGTCTCGCTCTGCTCGGCCATGTCCGGCTATTTCACCGCCTGCGGCAGGGTGTGGAAGAGCGCGCTGGTGCATCTTTTGGAGCAGCTCGCCGGGATCGCGCTGGCGGCGTTCTTCCTCGGGCGCATGCCTGCGGAGGACATCGAAAAAAGCTGCGCCGCCGTCACCCTCGGGCGGGTGGCGGCGGACGCTTTGAGCCTTGTTCTGATGGGCGTCGTCTACGTCCTCGACCGGCGCGGGCATTACGCGGCGGAGGCGGCGTCCGGGAGACTCACGTCCCGGATGCTGCATATTGCGCTGCCCCTGGCCCTCTCGGCCTACGCCCGCAGCGCCCTGTCGACCGCGCAGCATCTGCTGGTGCCGCGCGGGCTCAGGGCCGCGGGCTGCTCCGCCGACCGGGCGCTGTCCGCTTACGGGGTCATTCAGGGCATGGCCCTGCCGGTGATCTTTTTCCCCGCCTGCATCGTGGCGGCGATTGCCGAGCTCATCGTGCCGGAGCTCACCGCCGCGCAGGTGCGTGGAGATCGCAGAGGCATACGCCGCACGGCGGGGGAACTCCTTCGCCTCGGCGCGCTTTTCTCCCTCGCCGTGGCTGTTTTTCTCTATGTCTGCTCGGACGCGCTGGGCATGACCGTCTATGACAGCCGCGAGGCCGGGCGCTATATCCGCATCCTGGCCCCGCTGGTGCCCGTCATGTACACGGACATGTGCGTGGACGGCTGTCTCAGGGGTCTGGGCCAGCAGGTCTGGAGCATGGGGATCAACATCCTCGACGCCCTCGCGGGTCTTCTGCTCACCTGGCGGCTGCTCCCCCGCTATGCCCTGGCGGCCTATATCGGGATCATCTGCGCGACGGAGCTTTTGAACTTCTCGCTGAGTATGGGCCGGCTGCTTAAATCACTCCGATCATAGCAAGCAACAGAAGAACAAACGTAACAAACACCGCCAACGAGGCAAGCAAAAAACCTGGACGAAAACTGCTTTTGTGTCCTTTGCTTTCCGACACAAGCCCGGCACGGCGCAATGCGTTGACAACTGGTTTATAAATCAGAAGAGTAATGGCGGCATTAAGCCCACCTTTAACAGTATTAAAAGGAAGGAAAACGCTGGTAAGCATACCGGCAACAACTTTTCTGTCTACGCCCATATAGAAAGGCGTAATGATATAATTCCATAGCACCATACAGACAGCCATTATCGCAACACCAAGCGAAAGGCCGATAATCGCCCCTTTCTGGGTATGGCGGCGCTGATAAAACACGGCTGCCGGAAGTGTGAACGCGCATGTTGAAACCACATTCATCAGAAAACCGTAGGGGCCAGTTGTGCTGATAGTCAGCATTTCAATGAGTGAAGTAAGCAAGGAGACGTATACGCAGCTCATAGGTCCAAGAATAAAGCCCGCAATAACAATGATCGCATCTTTAGGTTCATAGCTGAGAAAACCGGCAACATTCGGAATAACCTTGCTAATCAACACCATAACAAATGCGATGGCGGTAAACATTGCGCAAAGAATAACATAGCTGGTAGAGTACTGTTGTTTTTTCATAGAACAAACCTCCAAAAAAAGAATACCTGAAGCAATAGCTTCAGGCAACAAATTTGGAAGAACAGGAATATGTAATTCTCCTGCCTTCTTCCATCCAGACTCTACTGTCGGTACCGGAATCGCACCGGTTCCTGCCGATCTCTCGGCTCGCGGACTGTACCGCCGGTCGGGAATTACACCCTGCCCTGAAGACGTCTTGAGTATAGCACAGGAGTTTGTTTTTGACAAGAGGGAGTTTCGGGCGTACAATGAGATTCGGAAAAGAGGTGAAGCCGATGGAGGATAGGGAACACAGTTGCTGCTTTACAGGACACAGGCCCCAGAAGCTGCCCTGGGCCATGAACGAAAATGACCCGCGCTGTCTCAGGCTCAAGGCGGAGCTGCGGGCGCGGCTCGAGGCGGTCTACGAGCTCGGCTACCGCCGCTTCCTCTGCGGCATGGCCATCGGCTGCGACATGTACTTTGCCGAAGCGGTGATCGCCCTGCGTGAAGAGCACGCTGACGTGATCCTGGAGGCGGTGATCCCCTTCGGCGATCAGCCCGGACGCTGGAATCAGGCGCAGCGCCGCCGCTACAACGCGTTCCTCGACAGAGCCGACAAGGTCTCGGTGCTGCAGGTCGACTACACGCCCGACTGCATGATGCGCCGCAACCGCTACATGGTGGACCGCTCGTCCCTGCTGCTGGCCTGCTTTAACGGCAGAGCCGGCGGGACGATGAACACCATCCTTTACGCCGAGCGCAGCGGCGTGAAGACCGTGATCATTGAAACAGAATAATACAAAGCAGCAAGGCGCGCTGCAAAATGCTTGATCCCGTCATTGCCAACCGGTGACCGCTGTCAGGGCAAGCAAGAATCGCGTCACGCGTTTCTCGCGTGCCGCGGCCAGTTTGCCAACCGGTCTCGCAATAAAAGCGTCTTCAGGGAACTTTATGACGCAAAAGCGAAGGAATGCTCCCTTGCATCCTCTCACCGCGGACCGCCGCCCCCACGGAGAATGACGCCGGTTCAGGATCGGCCATGCCGGCCCCCCTTAGGCAAGGGGCCGTATCACCTTGCCGGAATGCCGCTGCGCTTAAGCTGCTTAAAGATTCAAGATGATCCGATAAAAAACAGATATTCGCGCCCGCTGTTTTTTTGAACGGCGGGCGTGTTTTTTCATCTTTCGGGGACATGCTAATACCATCCCGTATCAAAAACGAAAGGTGTGGTTAAATGGCAAAACGGATCGGGAAGCGTACCCTCGCCCTGCCGGGGCGGCCGGGAGTGCTCGCCTGCGCGTCGGTGGCCGGCGGCAAGGAGGGCGCGGGGCCGCTGAAAAAGGGCTTTGACGAGGTGTCCGCCGACTCCTATTTCGGGCAGGACAGTTGGGAGAAAGCGGAGACCGCGATGCTCGGCCGCTGTCTGGATCACTGTCTCCGAAAGGCGGACGGGGTGAAGCCGGACTGCATCCTCGGCGGGGACCTTCTCAACCAGTGCGTCAGCTCCGCCTTCGCGGTCAAGGAGAGGGGGATACCCTATCTCGGGCTCTACGGCGCCTGCTCCACCATGGCGGAGGGTCTCGCCCTTGCGGCGCTCCTGCTGGACGGGGGCGGCCTGAGCTCGGCCCTGGCCTTTACCGGCTCCCACTTCTGCGCGGCGGAGCGGCAGTACCGCTTCCCGCTGGAATACGGGGGACAGCGCACGCCTTCTTCCCAGTGGACGGTCACGGGCGCGGGGGCGGTACTGCTCGCGCGCGACGGCGGGACGCTCAACATCACCCATGTGACGACGGGCCGCGTCGTGGACGCGGGTGTGACCGACGCCAGCAACATGGGCGCGGCCATGGCCCCGGCGGCCCGCGACACACTGCTCGCCCACTTTGACGACACGGGGCGGGACTTTGATGACTACGACGCAGTCTTCACCGGCGATCTCGGCGCGGTGGGGCACGACATCCTCCAGGACCTTCTGCAGAAGGACGGCCTCTCGCCGGGGCTCAAATATCTCGACTGCGGGGTGCTGATCTATGATCTCATGACTCAGGACGTGCACGCGGGCGGCTCGGGCTGCGGCTGCTCGGCGGCGGTCCTGTGCGCGCACATCCTCCCGGCCATGGAGCGCGGCGTGTGGCGGCGCGTCCTCTTTGCGGGTACCGGGGCGCTCATGTCCCCGCTGACCTGTCAGCAGGGCTGCTCCATCCCCGGCGTGTGCCACGCGGTCACGATCGAGAGGGGGGAGCGCGCATGAATGTGCCTGATCGGACAGCTCCTGATCGACTATACCGGGCTCACGCCCGCCCGCATCCTCACGAGCTATGTGGTCGCCGGGGCGGTGCTCGGGGCGCTCGGACTCTATGAGCCGCTGATCGACTGGGCCGGCGCCGGGGCGAGCGTGCCGCTGACCGGCTTCGGCAGCGCCATCGCCCGGGGCGTGCGGCGCGCGGTGGAGGAAAAGGGCTTTCTCGGCATTTTCTCGGGAGAATTTACGGCGGCTTCCGCGGGCCTCGGCGCGGCGGTTCTGGCGGGCCTCATCGCCTCTCTGCTGGGCAGACCGAAGGACAAGGGCGAACCTTGATGCCGCCTGCCATCGGCGTCTCCCGGAAAAACGGCGCCCTGTTTTTCTCATAATCCGCTCTCACCGAATGATGCGGTATTGTCTTAACATTTCTGAAGTCGTCGCCGAATAACTGGACAAAAACACACGCCTTTGCTATAATACAGCCAGACTCAGGCGAGAAAATGAAACAGATTTTAAGGAGGAACCTATAATGAGCGAAGAGACCAAAACCGTTCTCAATGAGGAGCAGCTCGGCGCCGTTTCCGGCGGCGTGACCGCGAATCTGTCCTGCGCTTATGACGTGCTGGCCGGCAAGTACGGCGACGGCGAGGAGCGCAGAATCAGACTGGCGGCCGCGGGTTATAACTATAACGACGTTCAGTCCCTGGTCAACGCCCTGTGCAAGGGCTACGGCCCTGTCGCCAACGACGTGATGAACGGCAAGTACGGCGACGGCGCC
>CADAAM010000108.1 GCA_902785905.1 Oscillospiraceae bacterium
AACCTCCTTTGTCGTTCATATTCAGAGTGTTGAAGTGTCCGGCAAGTTATGATAAAATACAGTATCTTTCGACGAAACAGGCGTGTGTTTTTTTTGCTGTGCATTCAAGGAGGAGCTATGAACAGAATGATGTCCAAAATCGCCGTATGTCTGGCGCTGGTGATCTTCGCGGTGTTCTCCTTCGGGCCCGCCGCGTCCACCCTGTCCGACCCGGAGCGCTACACAGCCTATACCGCATCCCTTGACGACAAGACGGAGACCGTCTTAAAGCTGATGGCGGCGTCCACCGTGACCTCGGCGGGGCTGTCCGCGATCCCCGGCGACACGGCCACGCCGATTGCCGAGAAGCTGGCGGATTTTTCGGAATATTTTCTGCTGATCCTCTGCGTGCTCTACGCGGAGAAATATCTGCTGTGCATCATCCCGCTGGGGGTGTTCAAGGCCCTGGTGCCGCTCTCGTGCGCGCTGTTTGTCGCGGGGCGTTTCTGGAATCCCCGCTTTATGGACCGCCACGGTCTTAAGCTGTTTCTGGCAAGCCTTGCGCTTCTGTGCGTCATCCCTCTGAGCATCCAGACCTCGGATCTCATCTATGCCACCTATCAGCAGTCCATCGACAGCGCCCTCAGCTCTGCGGAGGAACTGACCGACGAGACCACCGCCCTTGCGGAGGCAGAGGAGACAAACGTGCTGTCCTCGCTGCTGAACAAACTGACGGATACGAAGGAGAGTCTGACGGAGCAGGCCTCCGCGGTTCTCAACCGCTTTGTGGAGTCCCTCGCCGTGATGATCGTGACCTCCTGCGTGATTCCGATTCTGGTGCTGCTCTTTTTCATCTGGCTTGTCAGGCAGTTCACGGGCATTGATTTCCGCGACCTGCGAGACTTTCGCCCGCGCCCGCGCGGGGATGATTGTTCCGCGTCATCCTGAGTGCTGCGAAGGATCTTCCCGTTACATTCAGTATAACCCCTTTATCCGGTTTTTTCTACTGCTTTCTGTGAATTAGAAGGGAGGCGCCGCATCTGGAAGCGCTCAGAGGTCTGACAAACTGGCGTCTCACCGTGAGACGGGAGGCGGACGGTATAACGATCCTGCGGGCGGTGAGCTGTGACAGGCGCGCCGTGCTGCCGGAGGAGCTTTTCGGTCTTCCGGTGACGGCGCTCTCCGACCGTGCCCTCGCCTGCGGGGCCGCAGCGGTTCCGGGCGAGGAAGTTGTGATCCTCGGCGGCGCGGAGTCTGAGGAGTGGGACAACCGGAACATCACGGAGCTGACCCTTCCCCGGACGCTCCGGCACATCGGGGACTACGCCTTTATGAACCTGCGCGCCATGGAGACGCTGCACTTTTTTGACACTCTTCTCACCACCGGCAGCGCGAGCTTTATGAACTGCCGCAGCTTCTCCCGGATCGAGCTCACCCGCGTCTCCCCTGCCCAGGGTCCGGCGCTTGCGTCCATCGTGCGCAGTCTCTCCCAGGAGCTGACAGTCACCATCCACGACGGCGGCACGGAGCTGCGCCTTCTTTTTCCCGAGTATATTGAAACCTTCATTGAAAACAAACCCGCCCACTATTTTCAGATGAACATCATCGGCCGCGCTTACGCCTATCACAACGTCTTCCGCGACAAGACGCTCACCGTCTCGGATTACGATGCGCTGTGGCGGGACTACCTCGCCGCCGAGCACGACGAGGACAGCGCCCTGCGCCTTGCTTATCTGCGTCTGCGTTACCCGGCGGAGCTCTCCGATCAGGCGCACGGGGACTACGCGGCCTATCTCAAGAAGCACCTTTCCGCGGCCCTGTCCCACGCCCTGTGTGAGCGCGACGGCGAGGGCCTGCTCCTGCTGCTGGGTCTCGGCGACCCCGACAGCGCAGCCCTCGACGCGGCCCTGGATGAATCGCGCGGCCTGCGTTTTACCGAGGCGACGGCCATGCTGCTGGAAAAGCGCCGCGCAAGGCCATCCACGGGAAGAAACAAAAAATTCGAGCTGTAACCCCCCTCAGTCACGCCGCGATGCGTCGTGACAGCTCCCCCTCAGGGGGAGCCAAGGCTTGCCTCTCCCGGAGGGAGAGGTGTCACGGCAGAATTCTGCCGTGACGGAGAGGGGCCGCCCTCAGGGAGGGAGCCATAGATGGACAACGACAATCTTTCCGCTGTCGGGCGGGACATCCTGCTCTCGGGCCGGACGCGGCTCTGCCTCGCCCTGCCCTATCTGAGCTGCCCGCTCTGCGCCCTCCTCCCCCAGCCCGGGGACGGCGTGACGACCAGCGCCGCCACCGACGGGGAAAACCTGTACTATAACGCCGCCTACCTCGCCTCGGGCTTTCTCAAAAGCGAGCGCTTCGCGTCCCGCCTCACGATGCATACAGTCCTGCACTGCATGTTTCGCCACCTCGCGAAACGCCGGGGCCGTGATGCCGCCCTCTGGGATCTCGCCTGCGACGCCGCGGTGGAGAGTGTGATCGACGCCCTCCCCTATGCCTGCCTTGCGGAGAAGGCCGTCCCCGCGAAGGGGCTCTTCCTCTCCGAGTGTCGGCGGGAGATGAAGGTTCTGAGCGCCGAGGGCATCTACCGCATGCTCCTGCGCGAGCGGCCCCCCGCGTACAAGATTGCAAGCCTCCAGCGCCTTTTTGCCATGGATGACCACGGGCTCTGGGATTTGGAGGAAAAGCAGGACAGGGAGCGCAGCGAGCGCCAGGATCAGGCCTGGCAGGACGCCGCCTCCCGCGCCCAAACCGCGCTGGACAGTCTTGTGTCCGAACAGGGCGCGGGCGGCGAGGGCATGACGGAGCAGCTCTCCGTCGCGGCCCGGGACGATGTGGACTACCGCAAATTTCTGCGCCGCTTTGCCGCCCCGCGCGAGGTCCTGCACGCCGACGGGGACGCTTTCGACTACATCTACTACACCTACGGGCTCACGCGCTACGGCAACATGCCGCTCATTTGCGATCGACACCTCCATGTCCACCTCTGGCTTGCTGGTACGTGAATTTCTGGCGAGCACCTACGCAATTTTGCGCAGCACCGACAGCTTCACCCGCAAATTAAACATCCATATTTTGCAGTGCGACGATCAGCTCCGCTCCGACCGGAAAATCACGAGTCTGGAAGAGCTGCGCCGCTACATGGAGGACCTGACCCTCTCCGGCGGCAGCGCCACAGACTTCCGCCCGGTGTTCGAGCATGTGGACAGGCTCATAAAAGAGGGCAGTTTCTCAAATCTCCGGGGCCTGCTGTACTTTACCGACGGCATGGGTATTTATCCCACGAAGCGCCCGGACTACGAGGTCGCCTTCATTCTCCTGGAGGAGCCGCCGCTGTCGGTCAAAATGCCGCCCTGGGCCATCCGCATCATGCCGGAGCTGCCCTGGCGCAAGCCCCGTGAGAGCTTTGACGAATTCTGGCAGGAAGAAGTATTGCAAGAATTGCCCGAACTATAGTCACTTGCAAAACCATGTTTTGCAAGTGAGAGACGCGCGCTTATCGCACGCGGCTTACGGGAGACAGGCCGCGTTTGGTCGGCGCGAGGCCTCGCAAAGCTCGGCTTAAGGTGTTTTTGAGGCGGCAAAGCCGTCCCAAAAACGATTGAAATGATCATCCATCATCCTGATAAGCATACGCAAAAGGGGATACTCTATGAACATCAAGCAAGCCAAGGAACAAATACGAAACACTCTGCGCGCCTATCTCAGCCGGGATGCGCTGGGCAGCTACCGCATCCCCGCCGTGCGGCAGAGGCCGATCCTGCTGATGGGCCCGCCGGGCATCGGCAAGACCCAAATCATGGAGCAGATCGCCGCCGAGGAAAACGTCGGCCTCGTCTCCTACACCATCACCCACCACACCCGCCAGAGCGCCATCGGCCTGCCGTTTATCGAAAAGCGCGTCTACGGCGGCGAGGAGCGCACCGTCACCGAGTACACGATGAGCGAGATTTTAGGCTCGGTCTACGCGCTGACCGAGAAGACCGGGATCACGGAGGGCATTCTCTTTCTCGACGAGATCAACTGCGTGTCCGAGACCCTGGCCCCGATGATGCTGCAATTTTTACAGTGCAAGACCTTCGGCAACCAGAAGCTGCCGGAGGGCTGGCTAATCGTCGCGGCGGGCAATCCCCCGGAGTACAACCGCTCGGTGCGCGACTTTGACGTGGTGACGCTCGACCGCGTCAAGCGCATTACCGTGGAGGAGGACTTCCCCGTCTGGAAGGAATACGCCCTGCGCAAGGGCCTGCACGGGGCGGTGATCTCCTACCTCGATCTCAAGAAGGAGAACTTCTACCGCATTGAAAACAGCCCCGAGGGGATGCAGTTTGCCACTGCCCGCGGCTGGGAGGATCTGAGCGAGATTCTCTATGCTTACGAGGCCCTGGGCATTGCGCCGGACACGGAGCTTGCGGTGCAGTACATCCAGATGCCGTCCGTCGCGCGGGATTTCACCAACTACTATAACCTTTACAACAAGTACCGCCAGGTCTATCATGTGGACGACATCCTGCGCGGCCAGGTTCCGAAGGTGACGGTCACGGAATTTGCCTCCGCGCCCTTCGATGAGAAGCTGGCTGTCATGGGTCTGCTGCTGTCACGCCTGTCCGAGGCTTCGCGCGA
Source organism: Oscillospiraceae bacterium (assembly GCA_902785905.1). GTDB lineage: Bacteria > Bacillota > Clostridia > Oscillospirales > Oscillospiraceae > Limivicinus. The sequence continues at coordinate 4,606 of CADAAM010000108.1, forward strand.
GACAAGACGGCAGGACGCGCTGTGCTCGGCGCTGTTCGACACGCTCACCGGCGTCAAGAACCGCCTGCCGGACGCGCCGATCGACAGTCTCTCGGACATCCTCGCCGTCCGCTGCGCCGCGGTCAAGCGCGCTGCCGACGCGGGACAGGATGACAAAGAGCAGAAGTACCTCCGCCAGGCGGAGATCAACCGGATCGGGGACTGCCTGAAAGCCCTTGCCGAGTCGGACGCCGACGCGGAGGGCCAGATGGACGCCCTGCGCGGTCTCTTTGCCGCCGAGACCGGACGCCGCGAGGCCCTGGCCGATGAGACGGGCGGCATGTTCGATGAGGCCTTCCGCTTTCTGGAGGAGGCCGTGGGGCCGAGTCAGGAGCTGATCCTCTTCGTCACGGAGATCACGGCGGGCTTTGACACCTCCTGGTATGTGGGCGAGTTCGGCTGCGACGCCTATTTCCGCCACAATCGGGAGCTGCTGTATGACGAGACGCGGCAGAGCATCCTCGACCGGCTCAAAGGTCAGAACCTGTAATGCGACACAAAATCATATACTGGAGTAAAGAAAAGGAGAAACACATATGATACCGAGTTTTTCTGTAGATCACAGAGCCATCGTCCCCGGCATTTTTGTCAGCCGGGTGGATACGGTCGGCGGCGGCCAGGTCACAACCTATGACATCCGCCTCAAAAGGCCGAACATTGAGCCGGTGATCGACGTGGCCGCCATGCACTCACTTGAGCACCTCATCGCCACCTATCTGCGCAACGATCCCGACTGGCAGGATGAGGTCATCTACTGGGGACCGATGGGCTGCCTGACCGGGTTTTACCTCATCCTCAAGGGCAACCGCCCCTCACGTGAGATCTATGATCTGGTCCTGCGGTCCTTCCGCTCCGTGCAGGATGCGGAGAGCGTCCCCGGCGCCGCAGCGAAAAACTGCGGGTATGCCCTGATGCACAATCTCCCCATGGCGAAATACTACGCGGCGGAATTTGCCGACTATCTCAGTGCGAACGGTGACAAGGCCGAAACCTTCGACTATCCGCAGACGGAGCGCCTCATCACCGACGACGGACGGAGCTTTTTCGATTCGTAACGCTCTGCCGCGGCACACGCATAAAACGCAGCCCCCGGTCTTTGGGGCTCCGGCAGGGATGCTGCGGCGTCCCCTTCAAGCCGGTGCGTCAGACGCCTGCGCGGCGGCTTGATCATTCTTCTATTGTTTGATACAATTGGAAAAAACCGCATGGAGAAGAGACAGATGAAGTATTTATTTGTTGTGGCTCACCCGGATGACGAGGTTCTGGGCGCCGGGGCCGTCATCTATAAGCTGATCCGCGAAGGGAACGCCGTTGCCGTCGCGACCATGGCAAACCACGCCGCTGCGCGGGCAAACCTCTCCGCCACGCTGCAGGGCGATCAGGCACGCGCCTACGCGCTGCTCGGGATTGAAAAAAGCTATGCCGCGGATTTCCCAAACATCAAGATGAACACCGTGCCCCATCTGGAGCTGGTGCAGTTTATCGAGCGCTGCATTGCGGATTTCGGTGCGGAGGCCGTCGTCACCCATCACCCCTCGGACACGAATATCGACCACGCCATGACCAGCGGCGCGGTTCAGGCCGCCGTGCGCCTCTTCCAGCGCAGGGAGGGCGTTCCGCCGCTGCGCGAGCTCTGGTACATGGAGGTCCCCTCCTCCACCGAGTGGGCGCTGGACAGCTCTGCCAATCGCTTCACCCCCAATCTCTTTGTCGAGATCGGCGAGGAGGGTGTCGATATAAAGCTGAAAGCCCTCGCCTGCTATACAGGGGTCATGCGGCCCTATCCGCACCCGCGCTCCGACGAGGCACTGCGGGGGCTTGCGGCCTGGCGCGGCTCTCAGGCGGGCTGCAGCTACGCCGAGGCCTTCGAATGCGTTTTCAGAAGGATTTGAGGATTGCGTATGCGTTATCTGTATCTGTTCTTAAAGCGTCTGTTTGACGCGGGCGCATCGGCTCTGGGACTGATCGTCACGTCCCCGCTCTGGCTGCTCGCCGTCTGCGGGATCGAGCTGAGCGACCCCGGCCCGGTCTTCTACATGGCCAAGCGCGTGGGCAGGGACAACAAGGTCTTTCACATGTTCAAGTTCCGCTCCATGCGCCAGGGCAAGGCCAACGAGTCCGTCTTTCGCGGAGACGAGGACCGCATTTTCCCCTTTGGGCATTTCATCCGCGACACCAAGATCGACGAGCTGCCCCAGCTCCTGAACATCCTCAAGGGTGACATGAGCATTGTCGGCCCGCGTCCGGCTGCTGTTGATCAGATGGCCGTCACAAGGGGCGGGCGCTTTGCCTCGGCCGGAAACGTCCAGGCAGGGCTGACAGGCCCTTCGGCGCTCTACGACTACATATACGGCGACAGCGTGGAGGGCGCGGAGGATTACGAGACGCTGGTTCTGCCGACGCGGCTGGAGCTGGATCTGGTCTATCTCGATAAAATGGGCGTCGGCTTTGATCTCAAAATGATATGGTGGACGGTGCTTTGCATCCTCTCCCAGATCGCAGGGCGCAGACCGGAGCGCATTTTCTCCGCCCTGCTTGAGTGGGCGGAGGAGCATCGGAAAGGAGCTGAAGCGCAATGAACAGAAAACTGAGAGTGGTGGTCATGACGCAGGCCGACCGCTTCTTCATCCCGAAGAACATCGCCAGGGCCGCCGAGGTCTGTGAGATTCTGGAGATCGTGGAGGTCAACTGCAAGTCCGCACTGGAAAACAGGCTGAGTGATTACTATAAGTGGTTCGGTCCCTGGCAGTGCGCCAGGATGGGCGCAGTCACAGTCGGGCGCGAGGCGGAGAGGCAGCTTGACCGTCTGACAGGCTATCGTCTCTTCGAGGGCTGCTGTTCGGTGAAGGACGTGGCAAAGAAGCACCATATTCAGCACCGCGTCATCACCAACAGCAACGACCCCGCCTATATCCGGCATATCCGGGCGCTGGCCCCGGATCTCATCATCTCTTACTCCGCGCCGCAGATCATCAAGGAAGAACTCCTGCGCATCCCGACCTATGGCGTCATCAATGTACACGGAGCGCTGCTGCCGGACTACCGGGGCTGCCTGCCCTCTTTCTGGTATCTCTACCACGACGAGAAGCTGGGCGGCGCGACCGTCCACTACATGAGCGCCAAGATCGACGACGGCGACATTATTGAGCAGGGCAGCGTGGACATCTCCGACTGTAAGAGCATGTTTGAGCTGATGAAAAGGACCAAGACCATCGGCGGGGAGCTGATGGTCAAGGCCATTGAGGATATCGGAAACGGCACGGTTGAGCGCCGCAAAAACGAGACGGAGAAGGGCAGCTATTTCACCTGGCCCACCGACGAACAGGCGAAGGAATTCCGCAGAAAAGGAAAACGGCTCATTTAACGCAGAAGGTGAGGAGACACAAACATGAAAACAAAAGTGTATTTTTCCAAAGAAATCAGCCCCGAAAAGGTAGTGGAGATGTATCGTGCGCTGGGGATCGCGCTGCCGGGCAAGGTTGCGGTCAAGCTCCATTCCGGTGAGAAAGGGAACCAGAATTTTCTGCGGCCCGAATTTTGGAAGCCGATGATCGACAGCGTGGGCGGCACGGTCGTGGAGTGCAACACCGCTTACGGAGACAAGTATGCGGGCGTGCGCGACCACACGGAGTCCCACCTCAAGCTCATCGAGTACCACGGCTGGAACAAGTATTTCACCGTCGACCTGATGGACGCCGAGGGCCCTGACCTGTGCTGGGACATCCCCGGCGGCAAGGTGCTCAAGCAGAACTATGTGGGCAGGAACATCGTCCGTTACGACTCCATGCTGGTTCTGGCGCACTTCAAGGGCCATCCCCGGGGCGGATACGGCGGGGCACTCAAGCAGCTCTCCATCGGCTGCGCCTCCGCGAAGGGCAAGGCGCTGATCCACTCCGCCGGGGTCACGGACAACAACCTCGACTGCTGGGACAAGCACGCCGGGCAGGATCTCTTCTGCGAGGCCATGGCCGACGCGGCGTCCTCCGTGGTGAAGCACTTTGAAGGCAGGATCGCCTTTATCAACGTGATGAAGAACATCTCCGTGGACTGCGACTGCTGCGCCGTGGCGGAGGACCCCTGCATGAAGGATATCGGCAGGCCTGCATCGACTTGATTTACGCCGCGAAGGACGATCCCGGCCAGGCCCATTTCCTGGAGCGCGTGGAATCCCGCCACGGCGTCCATACAATCGAGGCTGCGGCCCAGCTCGGCTTCGGCAGCCGGGAGTACGAACTGATAGTGATTTAAAAAAGCAAACATCCACCCGGACGGAGGGTGGATGTTTGCTTTCGGCGGAGCTTCTTAAGAATCAGTCAGACGGCTGGTCAGGGTTGGCGGCGTCGATGCGCTCCTTGGCCTCGCGTCCCGCCCGGAGCAGACGCTCAAGTCTGTCATAATCCTCCCGCTCAATGGCATCGCGTAGTTCCATAATGTTGTGTACCAGATCGTCGATCTCCGGCAGGAGGGCATTCTTGTTCCAGATGAAAAGCTCCTTCCAAACGCGCTCGTCCAGGCAGGCGATGCGGGTCATGTCCTTGTAGCTGCCGCCGGAGAAGCCCGCGTAGTTGGTGGAAACGGGGCTTTTGACATAGGAGTTGGAGACAATGTGCGCAAGCTGTGAGGTGTGGGCAATCATATGATCCTGCACCTCGGCCCCGGCCACAGTGATGCGCCCGAAGCCCACAGAGCGGAAGAAGCTGCCCAGCTCGTCAACGTCGCCGGGCAGGGTCGCTGCGCTCGGCACCAGGATCATGCTGGCCCCCTTGTAGAGATCGGCAAAGGAGCGCTCGTAGCCGGCGTGGGCAAGGCCCTGCATGGGGTGACCGCCGGTGAAGCGCACGCCGTATTCCCTTGCAAGCATCCCGGCCGACTCCACGATGCGCGTCTTGACGCCGGCGAGATCGACCGCAAGTGCCCCGCGCTTCATCTTCGGAATCTTCTCCAGCAGGAAGGCCTCCGTCGCCGCGGGGTACATGCCGACAATCAGCATGTCGCAGCTCTCGAAATCCGCATCTTCCGCAATGGCGTCGATCGCGCCATCTGCAAGAGCCTTCTCCGCCGTCGCGCGGGTACGATTCCAGCCGAGGACGCGGCAGTCGGTGTTCTTCTTGATTGCCTTCGCCATCGAGCCGCCGATGAGGCCGAGTCCCGCCACGATGACAGTCTTGCTGATGAGATGCATGGCCTTGATAAGCACAAACTCCGTCATGTTGCGGGAGTCGTCCTCCATATTCTCCTCAACAAGATGCAGGCCGAACATCTCCCCGGCGTTGCGGCGGCAGAGCACGGCCGTGGTTTCGGGCAGCGTGCCGTCGGCCAGCATGCGGGCCGCAAGAGCGGTGTCCTCCATCTCGCGGAGAAGGCACTCGGGATAGCGGTTATGCAGCTTATTGCGGCACTGGCCGAGAGCCTGAATATGGGAAGCAATGGTGTCAAAGCGGCTGTCGGCGCTCTTGGCAAACAGGCAGTGGTGAATCGAAAGCCACTGCGCGTCGATGACCCTGTGGCTGAGCGCAGACAGAGCGTTGTCCGACTCTCCCACAGTTCCGGCCATGAGATTCCGTGTGGCCATAACACCGTAGTCGGCCTGGCCGCTCCGGAGCATTTCGATCACGCCTCGGGAATGGACGGCAGGGACATACTCCGGTGCAATAAAGCCCTGGTTCTGGGCAAAAATCACGCTGACAGCCTCAGAGTTGCTGCCAGGGATCCCCTGATAGGCAATCTTCATCCCCTCATGCCGCCTTTCCGGGGTCGTATTCGCCGATGCTCTTTGAGATGATCAGATTCGCCGCTACGTCGCCCTCGACATTGATGGTAGTGAAGGCCATGTCCAGCAGGCGGTAAAAGCCGCTGATCGGCCCCATGAGATCGATGGGCAGGCCGAGAATGGACAGGAAGCTCGCCCCCAGAACCACACCGCCGCCCGGAATACCGGGGGCTGCCATATTGATGAGCGTCGCAATGAACACCAGGAAGACAATGGTTCCGAAGCTCAGCCCGATGTTGTAAAAGTCCGAAACGAAGACTGCAAGGCAACAGAAACTGCATGCGCCGCCGCACATGTTGATCGTGCAGCCGAGGGGCAGAGTGAACTTGCTGACTCCCTCCGGCGCGCCGAGATCCTCCATGGAGACGTTGATGGTGGTCGGCAGCGTCGCGGCGGAGGAAGTGGTGGAGAGCGTCACGAGCGCGATCTTGCCGCAGGCCTTGAGGAGCCGTCCGGCCGGGACGCCGGTATACAGGCAAGTGGGCAAAACCATGACCACGAAGAAGACCACCACGCAGCAGAGCCAGCAGCAGGCGATATACTTGGCCAGCGCGCCGAAGATGCCTGCCCCGTATTGTGCGACAGAGTAGGCCATCAGGCTCATAACGCCGAGAGGCGAGAGCTCCATGAAATAAGCCAGCATTTTGAACATGGCCTCGGACAGGCTGTTCATAAAGTCCAGCACGGCCTTCCCCTTCTCCCCCACGGAAACGATAGCCACCGCGAAGACTATGGTAAAGAGAATGACGGGCAGGGTGCTGCCGTCAGCCGCGGCCTTGATGATGTTGGTGGGGACAATGGTGGTCAGGAAACTCGAGATGGTGGGATTGGTGATACTGCCCTCGTAGACGGGCGCGTTTTCAAACACCGTGCCGAAGCCGGGGCGGATAATATAGGCGATGCCAAGAGAGACAGCGGCACTCGCCACAAACATCACAACATAGAGAACCACCGTGCGCACACCGATCCTTCTGAGCAGCGCACCGTCGCGAATGTTGGCGATGCCGCAGAAAACCGCGCAGACCACGACAGGGATAATCATCATTTTGATGAGATTGAGATAAATATCGCCCACAACCTTGGTGGCGATAGAAAAGCCGGGAGCCGCAAAGCCCATGATCACACCGAGGGCAAAGCCGAGAGCGACGCGCAGAAAGAGATTCTTCTTGTCAAACAGGGTTTTCATCACAGTGCCTCCGTTTCTCTGTTTTTTTCTCTTGTTTAAGAGAAGCGCAGTAAAACTTTATCACTTTGCACCGGTAAAGTCAAGGAGAGGTTCCGATTGGTTCTCAATGTGGCAGCTACATGCAAAGACGCCTCCCCGTTTGGGAGGCGCTTCAAGCTGTCAACAAAGTGTCGACAGCTTGAAGCGCAAAAATGGGAACTTCCGAAAAAGTTCCCATTTTTGCATGGATTGTACGTGAAGGGGGACTCCCCGTCCCCCTTCACAGATCCCCCTTACAAGACCACCTTGGTTTGCAAGGGTTTGTCTACAGTCTGAAGCGCCTCCCGGTTTGGGAGGCGCTTTTGCGATTGAAGACAAAGTTGAAAAAACGAGAGGCTTTTGTCATACCAGGCTTGTCAAAGGAATTGAAACCGTTGAAAGACTTCACGTTTCAAGATCTTCCAACTCCGCTCAAGATGACAGTTTTCTGGGGGTGTCCGCACACCGGCGGGAGGGTCTCGGCCCGCCCCGGCGTTTATTTGCCTTGATGTATATTCGGACTCTTTTCCAGTCCCGGATTGCGCTCTATCCTTTCATCGGCCCGCCGCCCGGCGGAGTGCCGAAGGGCTGTCCACCCCCGTTTGGCATATCGCCGCCTGCAGGTCTCCCGTTCGGCATATTGCCGTCTGCAGGGCCGCCATCGCCGAACGGAGCGCCGTCTCTCTCCGGCTGACCGCTGCTTTCGCGAAGGCTCCCGTTCCCAAAGGGTTTTGCGTCCGGTGTCTGGCCGTCCTCCTTTGGGCGTCCGCTCTCCGCTTCCGGAGCCCGGAGATTCTGCCCGTCGTCATCCCTGCGCTGATCCTGCTGCGGGCGGACGACGTCCGGCTCCGGCTCCCCCGCGTTCGGAGCGGCATGCCCTGCGCCTTCCCACATCCCTCGCTCCGGATCAAGCTCCCGCAGAATCTCCCCGATGGGCCTGTCCGCCCAGTTCTCCGCGTCAAAGCTCGCACCCTCGCGCTCGCCAAGCTCCCGGAGCACGCGACGCCGTCCGGCGCTCATGCCCTCTCGGTGCGCCTCGCTGATCTCCTCCTCGCTCACAGTCAGGGCGTGAATCTGCAGATTCTCACGCCGACTGAGCAGACCGGCCTCCAGCTCGCTCAGGAGCTTTTCGGCGTGGGCCTCGGTCTTTGTCCCGGCAGAGATCAGGATCTCGTCGGACTCGCTCCAGTCCCCCGCCTCCAATTGGGCGACCGACGCCTCCAGCGCGTCTTCGATGCGGCGGTGGACGAGCTTTGAGCTGTCCATTTCCGCCAACAGCGCCCGCCCGTCTTCGTTCACGCCCTCGACAGAGAGCACATAGTCAAATCGGTTGATGGTATATTCGATGGAGGGGTTCACGTCGAGGCTCACCACACCGTAGGGCATGGCATAGGCCGCGCCGCCCCCGACCGCCAGCAGCAGGACCGCCGCCGCGGCGACCGCGGAGATCGTGCGCATCCACCGGCGCGCCGGACGTTTTCTCCCGTGGACCTCCACGATCTGGCCGAGGGCATAGCCCGCGTCGGGAAGCCGGATCACACGCCCGTCGTCGCAGAGCGCGGCGGCCTGTCCGTTCAGCAAATCGACAATGACAGCTTTCACGACGCCATCCCCTCCTTCACAAATTTCAGATAGTCCGCAAGCTGCGGGTAATCGTCGCTAAGTATCAGCGCGGCCATGATGATGTATTTCCGGTAGCGGTCCAGCGTTTTGCGGGAAACCCCGCTCAGACGCTGCAGCTGTGCCATCGGCAGCTTATGGTTTTGCCGCAGGAGCTCCACCAGCAGCGGCGGCTCCTTCAGCAGCGCCCGGATCGCCGCGGCGCACTCCTGTCTTGTCTTCTCCTGCTGGGGCGAACATTCCGTCAGATCGAAGAAGCGGAAGCCGTACTCCCCCAGCATGGCGTTGGCCGCTATGATCTCATCCCGCAGGCTGCGGTCGGAGGCCTCCATGCTGTTTCTCACCACCGCGAGATAGACGCCTCCCTCGTCCTCTTCCGGCTCCGCCGAGCCCTCCAGGACATGGGGCGCGACGCTCAGCTCCGCGTCATGCCGTGCGTCGGCGCGGTAGGCATCCACCAGCTCGCGCCGGATCAGCATTTGGGCAAAGGGCAGGAAATCTCCCTTTGTCTCGTCATACACGTCAATGGCGTGGGAAAAGGCGCACAGAGCCACAGGCCATTCGTCGTCGCTCTTGCCGACGTAGCGCCGGCTGACCGCGGAGGCGGTGCGGAGAATGGTCTGTTCCTGGTCTTGTATCAATTGTTCCCGCGCCCGCTCATCCTTCGATGCGCGCAGCGCCGCGGCGTTGATTGACTGCTGCATGGCGGCTCCGTTGTCTTATCCGCGCCCCGGATTTCCCCGGGGCGCGGGTATTATAGTTTGTTATGCTTTGCTGTCGAGCCAGCTCTGGAAACGCTGGTAGAGGTTCTCGATCTGCTCCTCGCTCAGCTCGTCAAAATTAAAGGGCTCGGGCATATTGCCTCCGGGCTGCTCGGGAGGCGTCATGTCGGCGCCGCCCTCGGGCATATCGGGAGGCGTAGTCTCGGTCTCGATCCCGGCCGCGCTCAGGGCCTCGTTCAGGGCGTCGCGGGCAGTCTTGACAGCGGCCTCGGCGCTCTCGCGGGAGCTGTCGTCCGCCTCGCCGTCCTCCAGCGCCTCCACTGTCTGGCGCGTGTCTCCGTCCATCGGGCGGAAGCCGCCGCGCTGACCGCCGCGTCCGCCGAAGCCATTCTGGCCGTTGAAGGCGCTCTCCCCGTCCGTCATCTCCTGCGCGCCGGGGCCGAACTGCCCGCGTCCGCCGAAACCGTTCTGGCTGCCGAAGCCGCTCTCCCCGTCCGTCATCTCCTGCACGCCGGGGCCGAACTGCCCGTGTCCGCCGAAACCGTTCTGGCCGCCGAAGCCGCCCCGCTGTTCGTTCATCGGGGGCTGGCCCATACTGTCAGGTCTGGCCGCGCCGGTTCCGACGACGCAGAATCCGAGAGTGAGGATGACCAACATGATCCCCACAACGATCCGTTTCATATTGAGTGTTTTCATTTTTCAAAACTCCTTTCGTTCAGGGCTCTTGACCCTTTCACCTAAGAATACGAAAAGAAGATCTGAAAAACTGGGGTCGTCGAAAAAAATTGAAAATACCGAGAGGGACGATCATCCCCTTTTCTTTTTATCACGCTGCGCCGGTACAGTCAAGGCGGGATTCTGCCGATGAATGCAGGAAAGCCGCCCCCGAAAACAGGAGGCGGCTTTCGTTTTGCCTGTTTGGTTTACAGCAGCTCGGTTGCGGCCTTCTCCACGGGAAGGGCCTTCTTGTAGGCGGCAAGGAAGGCGTTGAAGCCGTCCACGTCGCTCTCGTCCGCCATGAGGGTGGAGGACTTGGCGCCGGCAAAGACCTTGTTGTCCAGGTAGTCGGGCAGGTTCTCGCCCTCGTCCTTCCAGATCATGTAGCCCGCGAGCAGGGCCATGCCGTAGGGGCCGCCCTCGCCTGCGGTCTCCATCACGGAGACGGGCGCGCCGACAGCCGCCGACAGCATACGCTGGCCGACCTCGGGCGTCTTGAAGAAGCCGCCGTGGCCGTAGAGCTTGTCGATGGGAACCTGCTCGGTCCGGGTGAGGATGTCCAGACCGATCTTGAGGGTGGCAAGCGCGGAGAGGATGTGCGTGCGCATGAAGTTTGCCAGGGTAAAGCGCGCGTTCTGCATCCGGGCGAAGAGCGGGCGGCCCTCATCCAGGTCGGTGACGCCCTCCCCGGAGAAGTAGTTGTAGCTCAGAAGCCCGCCGCAGTCGGCCTCGCCCTCGAGCGCTTTCTTGAAGAGCCTGGTAAACAGCTCGCCCTTGTTGACCTCGACGCCCATGAGCCCGGCAAACTCGGAGAAGAGGTTGACCCAGGCATTGATGTCCGAGGTGCAGTTGTTGCAGTGGACCATCGCCACCGGCGCGCCGTCGGGCGTGGTGACCATGTCGATCTCGCGGTGGACGCCGAGGGGCTTTTCGGTGACGATCAT
>CADAAM010000109.1 GCA_902785905.1 Oscillospiraceae bacterium
AAGTACCGCAGAGTGCAGCGCGGCCGTATGAAGGGCAAGGCCCTGCGCGGCAACGTCGTCAACTACGGTGAGTTCGGTCTGGCCGCGCAGGAGCCCGGCTGGATCACCTCCAACCAGATCGAGGCGGCCCGTATCGCCATGACCCGCTACACCAAGCGCGGCGGTCAGGTCTGGATCAAGATCTTCCCCGACAAGCCCGTCACCGCCAAGCCCGCCGAGACCCGTATGGGTTCCGGTAAAGGCTCGCCCGAGTACTGGGTTGCTGTCGTCAAGCCCGGCAGAGTGATGTTTGAGATCGCAGGCGTCCCTGAGGAGACCGCCCGCGAGGCTCTGCGCCTTGCCAGCCACAAACTGCCCATCAAGACGAAGATCGTCGCGGCGGGCAATGAGTCCGAGAACGGTGGTGAATAAGATGAAGGCAAACGAAATACGCTCCATGTCTGTCAGCGAGCTCGAGACCAAGCTCGCCGATCTGAAGAAGGATCTGTTCATGCTCCGTATGCAGCATGCCACGAATCATCTTGACAACCCCACCAAGATTTCCGCGACCCGTCGCGATATCGCGCGTGTCAAGACCGTGCTCCGCGAGAAGCAGAACTGAGGAGGTAAAGAATCATGAACGAAACGAGAACTACTTCCCGGAAGACCCGCGTCGGCAAGGTCGTATCCGACAAGATGGACAAGACCGTCGTCGTAACCGTCGAGGACCGTGTTGCCCACAAGACCTACAAGAAGATCATCGGCCGCACCTACCGGCTGAAGGCCCATGATGAGAACAACGAGTGCGGTGTCGGCGATATCGTGCGCGTGATGGAGACCCGCCCCCTGTCCAAGGACAAGAGATGGCGCGTGGTCGAGATCGTTGAGAAGGCAAAGTAAGGAGGCGCCAGAATGATACAGCAGGAAACTTATCTGAAGGTCGCCGACAATACCGGCGCCAAAGAGTTAAAGTGCATCCGCGTGCTGGGCGGCTCCAAGCGCAAGTACGCGAGCATCGGCGACGTGATCGTCTGCTCCGTCCGCAAGGCGGCTCCGGGCGGCTCCGTCAAGAAGGGCGACGTGGTTAAGGCCGTCGTCGTCCGCACCGTCAAGCCGGTCCGCCGCGCTGACGGCACCTATGTCCGCTTCGACGAGAACGCGGCCGTTCTGATCAACACCGGCGATAAGAACCCCCGCGGTACCCGTATCTTTGGGCCCGTCGCCCGTGAGCTCCGCGACAAGGAATACATGAAGATCCTGTCGCTCGCTCCCGAAGTGATTTAAGGAGGGCAACTGAATGAACATCAAGAAAGACGACAAGGTCGTTGTTCTGTCCGGCAAGGACAAGGGCAAGGAGGGCAAGGTCCTCGTGTCCGATCCCAAGGCGGGCAAGGTCATCGTTGAGGGCATCAACACCGCCACCAAGCACCAGAAGCCCCGCAAGCAGGGCGAAGAGGGCGGCATCATCAAGGTCGATACCCCCATCTATGTCTCCAAGGTTCAGCTCGTCTGCCCCAAGTGCGGCAAGGCCACCCGCGTCGGCCACAAGATCGTCGACGGCAAGAAGGTCCGCGTCTGCAAGAAGTGCGGCGCCGAAATCTGAGAGAAAGGAGTAAACTGACATGACCAGAATGAAGAAAAAGTATGTTGAGGAAGTTGCTCCTGCTCTGATGGAGAAGTTCCAGTACAAGTCCGTTATGCAGATCCCGAGAATCGACAAGATCGTCGTTTCCGTCGGCTGCGGTGACTGCAAGGATAACGCCAAGGCTCTCGAGGCCGTTATCAAGGACATCTCCGCCATCACCGGCCAGCACGCCGTGGCTACCGTCGCCCGCAAGTCCGTCGCGAACTTCAAGCTCCGCGAAGGCATGAAGGTCGGCGTCAAGGTCACCCTGCGTCAGGACCGCATGTGGGAGTTCCTGGATCGTCTGCTCAACGTGGCGCTGCCCCGTGTCCGCGACTTCCGCGGCATCAGCGCTGACGCCTTCGACGGCCGCGGCAACTACAGCCTGGGCCTCAAGGAGCAGATCATCTTCCCCGAAATCGAGTACGACAAGATCGAGAAGCTGCGCGGTATGAACATCGCCATCACCACCACCGCGAAGACCGACGAAGAGGCTCGCGAGCTCCTGCGGCTCATGCGCGCTTACAACCGCTGCAAGATCTGCGGCCGTCCCCACGCTTACCTGCGCAACTACGGCATCTGCCGTATCTGCTTCCGTGAGCTGGCGTACAAGGGCCAGATCCCCGGTGTGAGAAAGGCTTCCTTCTAAAAGAACGACACGAGGCTGTGCGTATGTGCGGCCTCGTGTTTTCGCGTGTCTCTGCGTCAACAGCATGCACCGGCGACCGCTCCCTCGAGAGGGGCTATAAGCCCTTTTCGGAAATTCGTAAAACCTTCACAAAATTTTCTAAAAAAATTCGGTGCAAACGCTGAAAAAAGGATTGACAATTCGGTTTCAATCCTATATTATATTGAATGTTCGGCGGGAACCGATCACTCCCGCTGCAACAGATAGAGAAGCAGGCATTTCAACTCCCTTTTCGAGCTTACGCGCATATCGGAAGGGCCTTGCACAGGCAGTCTTCCGGCGTGGAGATTCGGAGGGAGCAAAGCGCTGTTTTCGGGCGTACACCCGGCGCAGTTGCCGAAACTTCATCCGAAGCCCCAGACCGTGTGCGGAGAGCGGCGATACGGGGAAAGTGGAATGAGCTTCTCAACGCCGCACAGAAAGGCTGCGGCCAATCATGTATTGGTGCAGGACCTCTGTGTGAAACCGGGCTCGCCCCGGTAACTCTAAATACAGGAGGATAAACCACATGCAGATCACCGACCCCATTGCCGATATGCTGACCCGCATCCGCAACGCCGGAAGCGCCAAGCATGAGTCCGTCGACGTCCCCGCCTCCAAGATGAACGTGTGAGCAAGCCCGGCCTGCGCGTTTACGCCGGCGCCGACGAGCTGCCCCGCGTGCTCAAGGGCCTCGGCATCGCCATCATCTCCACCTCCAAGGGCGTCATGACCGACAAGCAGGCTCGCAAAGAGAACGTCGGCGGCGAAGTCCTGGCGTTCGTATGGTAAGGAGGCAAGAACATGTCTAGAATCGGTAGAGCACCCATCCACATTCCCGCCGGCGTTGAAGTCAAGGTCGACGAGCACAACCACATCACCGTCAAGGGCCCCAAGGGCAGCGTCGAGCGCACCCTCGTCCCCCAGATGAAGATCGAGATGGAAGACGGCGTCCTCCATGTCAAGCGTCCGGACGACACCAAGGAGAACCGCTCCCTGCACGGCCTGACCCGCACCCTCGTCGACAACATGGTCGTCGGCGTGACCAAGGGCTTTGAGAAGAAGCTCGAGATCAACGGTGTCGGTTACCGCGCCGCCAAGGAAGGCAAGAACCTGGTCATGAACCTGGGCTATTCCCACCAGGTCACAATGTCCGAGAATGAGGACATCCAGATCGAGGTTCCCGATGCCAACCACATCATCATCAAGGGTATCGACAAGCAGAAGGTCGGCCAGTTTGCAGCCGAAGTCCGTGGTAAGAGACCTCCCGAACCCTACAAGGGCAAGGGCATCAAGTACGACTACGAGACCATCCGCCGCAAAGAAGGCAAGACCGGCGCCAAGTAAACGGAGGTGGACCCGATACCAGAGGCCAGCGCATCAAGCGCCATCAGAGAGTACGCGGCAAGATCTCCGGCACCGCTGAGAGACCCCGCCTGAGCGTATTCCGCAGCGAGAACAACATCTATGCCCAGATCATCGACGACGTGGCCGGGAACACCCTGGTCTCCGCGTCCAGCGTTGAGAAGGGCTTCGAGGGCAACGGCGGCAACGTCGAGGCCGCGAAGAAGGTCGGCGCGAAGGTCGCCGAGCGCGCCCTGCAGAAGGGCATGGCGGCTACATCTATCACGGCCGAGTCCAGGCATTGGCAGACGGCGCCCGCGAGGGCGGCCTGAAGTTCTGAGGAAGGGGGATAACGAAATCATGGCTTACAACAATGACAGACGGGATCGCCGCAATAAGGACGAGGCTCCCTCTGAGTTCATCGAGAAGGTAGTTTCCCTCAACCGCGTCAGCAAGACCGTCAAGGGCGGCCGTGTCGCGAAGTTCTCCGCGCTCTGCGTCGTCGGCGACGGCAAGGGCCGCGTCGGCTACGGCATGGGCAAGGCCAACGAGGTCTCCGAGGCTATCCGCAAGGGCCTTGAGGACGCCAAGAAGAACATCGTCACCGTCACCCTCCAGGGTACCACCATCCCGCACGAGGTCCTCGGCGCGTTCGGCGCCGGCCGCGTCCTGCTCAAGCCCGCCCCCGAAGGCACCGGCGTTATCGCCGGCGGCGCGGTGCGTGCGGTCGTCGAGGCCGCCGGCATTTCCAACATCCGTACGAAGTGCCTGCGCACCAACAACCCTGCCAACGTCGTGGCAGCCACTATGGAAGGTCTCAAGTCTCTGCGCAACGCCGCCCAGGTCGCGGCCGTCAGAGGCAAGACCCCCGAAGAAGTTCAGGGCTAAGGAGGGCGAAAGATGGCTAATCTCAGAATCAAGCTCGTCAAGAGCCTCAACGGCAGAAACGACAGCCATATCGCGACTGCCTATTCCCTCGGCCTGCACAAGATCGGCAACGAGACTCTGCAGCCCGACAATCCCCAGACCAGAGGCAAGATCGCCAAGATCGGCTATCTGCTTCAGGTAACCGAAGAATAAGGAGGGCCAGAGAATGTATATCAACGATCTTTCTCCCGTAGCCGGCTCCACCCATGTCGACAAGCGCAAGGGCAGAGGCCACGCCACCGGAAACGGCAAGACCGCGGGCCGCGGCCACAAGGGCCAGAAGGCGCGCAGCGGCGGCGGCACCCGCATCGGGTTTGAGGGCGGCCAGATGCCTCTGGCTCGCCGCATCCCCAAGAGAGGCTTCAACAACATCTTTGCCAAGCCTCTGGATGCGATCAACGTCTCCGTTCTCGAGCGCTTCGAGGACGGCGCAGTCGTCGATGTCCAGGCCATCCTGGACGCAGGTGTTATCTCCAAGTGCAAGTACGGCGTCAAGTTTATTGGCAACGGCGAGCTCACCAAGAAGCTGACCGTCAAGGCTTCTGCTTTTTCCGAAACCGCAAAACAGAAGATCGAGGCGGCCGGCGGAAAGGCAGAGGTGGTCTAAGTGCTTCAGACATTACGCAACGCATGGAGGATTGAAGAGCTCCGCAAAAAGATCCTCTTCACTCTTCTCATTCTGATGCTGTATCGTGTCGGCAACGCCATCCCTGTTCCCTACGTCAACGTAGACGCGCTCCAGCAGTACTTTGCCCAGCTCCAGAACACGGTGCTCGGCCTGCTGAACGTCATGTCCGGCGGCGCGTTCTCCCAGGCAACCATCTTTGCGCTGTCGATTCAGCCCTACATCAACGCCAGCATCATCATCCAGCTCTTGTGCATCGCCATCCCGGCGCTCGAGCGCATGAGCAAGGATGAGGGCGAAGAGGGCAAAAAGAAGATCGCCGCGATCACCCGCTACTCCACCGTTGCGATCGGCCTGCTGCAGGGCTTCGGCTTCTACATGCTGATCAAGAACTACGGCATCCTCAAGACCGAGGCTGTCGGCAACGTCTGGGCTGCGATCGTCATCGTGCTGACCTTCACCTCCGGCTCCGCGCTGATCATGTGGCTGGGCGAGCAGATCACCGAGTTCGGTATCGGCAACGGCATCTCCATGATCCTGTTTGCCAGCATCATCTCCCGCTTCCCCACCATGATCTTCACCAGCATCTCCAACATGATGCGCCCCGCCAGCGATCCCAACCATCTCAATTGGTGGGTCTTCCTGTTCATGCTCCTCGGCGCGCTGTGCATCATTGTGCTGATCGTCTTCGTGAACGACGCCGAGCGCCGCATCCCCGTCCAGTACGCCAAGCGCGTGGTGGGCCGCAAGATGTACGGCGGCCAGAGCACCTTCCTGCCCATGAAGGTGAACATGTCCGGCGTTCTGCCTGTCATCTTCGCCCAGTCCATCGCCTCTGTGCCCGCGACCATCGCGGCGTTCACCGGCAAGACCGGCGGTTGGGTCAACACCTGGTTCGGTACCAACTCCATCCCCTACGCGATCGTTTACCTGCTGCTCATCATCTTCTTCGCCTACTTCTACTCCACCATCCAGTTCAACCCCGTGGAGGTTGCGAACAACCTGAAGAAGAACGGCGGCTATATCCCGGGCTTCCGTCCCGGCAAGCCGACGAGCGAGTTCATCCAGAAGGTCCTGAACAAGATCACCCTCTTCGGTGCTCTGTATCTGGCCATCATCGCCGTCACCCCCATTCTCATCGCGCACTTCTCCACGCAGTCCGCTCTGACGGGCATCTCCCTGGGCGGCACGTCCATCATCATCGTTGTCGGTGTTGCGCTTGAGACCATCCGCGCTCTCGAGGCCCAGATGCTTATGCGCAACTACAAGGGCTTCCTTGATTAAAGAAAGGAGCACGCGAGCATGAGACTGATTCTCCTGGGCGCTCCCGGCGCAGGCAAAGGTACGCAGGCGGAGATCCTCAGCAGACTGCTGGAGATCCCCACCATCTCCACCGGCAACATCCTCCGCGCCGCCATGAAAGCCGGCACCGAGGTCGGCCTCAAGGCCAAGGCTTATGTGGAGTCCGGCAAGCTCGTCCCTGACGAGGTCATCATCGGCATCATTCAGGAGCGCCTTGCTGAGCCTGACTGTGCCAAGGGTTACATTCTCGACGGCGTTCCCCGTACGATCCCCCAGGCCCAGACCATGGAGGACATGGGCATCGAGATCGACTGCGCCCTCTCCATCGAGGTGGAGGACGAGGTCATCGTCAAGCGCATGTCCGGCCGCAGGACCTGCAAGGACTGCAGCGCCACCTTCCATGTGGAGAACAATCCCCCCAAGGTGGAGGGCAAGTGCGACTTCTGCGGCGGCGAGCTCACCATCCGCAAGGATGACGCGCCTGAGACCGTCAAGAATCGTCTGGCCACCTACCATCGCGAGACAGAGCCCCTGAAGGCTTTCTACGCTGAGCGCGGCAAGCTGCGCGAGGTGCAGAATCAGCCCGGCATCGAGGCTACCACGGCTGCCATCCGGCAGTGCCTTGGTATCTGACTATGTCCGACACCATCTATATCAAGTCCAAATCAGAAATCGAGATCATGCGTCAGGCCGCTAAAATCGCGGCCGGCGCACGATCCGTGGGCCGCCAGGCCGTACGCGATGGTCTGACCACCAGGCAGATCGACAAGGCGGTACACGAGTTCATTGTAAAATCCGGTGCAAAACCCAGTTGCCTGGGTTATGCGGGTTTCCCCGCGGCGACCTGTGTCTCGGTCAACGAGGAGGTCATCCACGGTATTCCGGGCAGGCGTGTGGTCCATAACGGAGACATCGTCTCCATCGACCTGTGCGCCACCTACCGGGGCTTCATCGGCGACTGCGCGGGGACTTACCCCTGCGGCGAGGTCAGCGACGAGGCCAAGGCGCTGATCGAGGCGACGCGCCAGGCCTTCTTTGAAGGCATACGCTTCGCAAAGGTCGGCTACCGCATCTCCGATATAGGGGCGGCGGTGCAGGAATACGTGGAGGGCAAAGGCTACTCCGTTGTGCGCGACTTCGTCGGTCACGGCATCGGCCGCGACATGCACGAGGCGCCGGAGGTGCCGAACTACCGCACCGAGCGCAGACGCCCCGATCCGCGCCTTGTCAAGGGCATGACCATCTGCGTCGAGCCCATGGTATGCGCGGGCGGCTGGCAGATCGAAATCCTCAAGGACGGCTGGACCGTCGTCTCAAAGGACCGCTCTCTCGCGGCGCACTACGAAAACACCATTCTGATCACCGACGGCGAGCCGGAGATTCTTACAATGGCAGACGATATTTGATGAGACTTGGGAGGAATCACCTTTGGCAAAAGACGATGTAATCGAACTCGAAGGCACAGTGGTCGAGTCTCTGCCGAACACCATGTTCAAAGTGGACATCGGCAAAGGCCACGTCATACTGGCCCATATTTCCGGCAAGCTCCGGATGAACTTTATCAGGATCCTTCCCGGCGATAAGGTCACGGTGCAGATGTCGCCCTACGACATCACCCGCGGCCGCATCGTGTGGAGAAGCAAGTAGGAGGTATATCAAATGAAAGTCAGACCTTCCGTCAAGCCCATGTGCGAGAAGTGCAAGATCATCAAGCGCAAGGGCAAAGTCATGGTCATCTGCGAGAACCCCAAGCACAAGCAGAGACAGGGTTAATCGCGGCATAACAGCGAACAGAGCCGGGACGTGGCGCCCCTGAAAGGGGACCTGTCAGCGCCGCCTGCGGCGATGACTGAGGGGTTACCCCTCCGCCCTTCGGACACCTCCCCTTTCAGGGGAGGCAAGGAACGGCTCTGCCGACATGAGGCGTATGCCTCACAAACTTCAGAGACACGGAAAAGGGGCATCGACCCCAATCCTGTCCTTATACAAAGATCCCGCACGGACACGGAGGCTCCCTCCGGCGGGAATAAGTCCCCGCGTCGTGTAAGTGCGGAAAATTATCGAAAGGATGATCGAATACTATGGCACGTATAGCCGGCGTTGACCTGCCCAAGGACAAGAGAATCGAGATCGGTCTCACCTACGTCTACGGCATTGGCAGAACCAGCGCGAACAAGATCCTGGAAATGACCGGGATCAACCCCGACACCAGAGTGAAGGACCTCACCGATGAGGAAGAGGCCAAGCTGCGTGAGTGCATCGACCACAACTACATCGTTGAGGGCGACCTGCGCCGCCAGACCGCGCTTGACATCAAGCGCCTGACCGAGATCGGCTGCTACCGCGGCCTGCGTCACCGCCGCGGCCTGCCCGTGCGCGGCCAGCGCTCCAAGACCAATGCCCGCACCCGCAAGGGTCCGAAACGCACCATCGCGAATAAGAAGAAGTAAGGAGGGATATGAAGCATGGCAGCTAACAACGCTAAGAAAAAAGTCAGAACCCGCAGAAGAGAGCGTAAGAACATTGAAAAGGGCCAGGTTCATATCAGCTCTTCCTTCAATAACACCATGGTCACCGTGACCGACACCCAGGGCAACGCCATTTCCTGGGCCTCCGCCGGCGGCCTCGCCGGCGGCCTTGGCTTCCGCGGAAGCAAGAAGTCCACCCCCTTCGCCGCTCAGACCGCAGCAGAGACGGCCGCCAAGGCCGCCATGGAGCACGGCCTGAAGACCGTCGAGGTTTTCGTCAAGGGCCCCGGCTCGGGCCGTGAGGCCGCCATCCGCGCCCTCCAGACCGCCGGTCTCGAGGTTACGATGATCAAGGATGTCACTCCCATTCCTCACAATGGCTGCCGTCCTCCGAAACGTCGTCGTGTATAAGAAAGGGAGGATAGACTGTTATGGCTAAGAACAGAGAGCCCATTGCGAAGCACGCAAAGGCGCTGGGCATCAGCCCCGCCACCATGGGCTACTACAAGAAGGAAACCACCAGAAACTCCAACAGCCAGGTCAGACGGAAAAAGTCCGAGTACGCTCTCCAGCTTCAGGAGAAGCAGAAGGTCAAGTTCGTCTACGGCGTCCTGGAGAAGCAGTTCCGCGGCTACTATGAGAAGGCCGTCCGCATGCCCGGCAAGGCAGGCGAGAACCTCCTCATCCAGCTCGAGAACCGTCTTGACAACGTCGTGTTCCGCCTCGGCTACGCCGCGACCCGCCGCGAGGCCCGTCAGATGGTCAACCACGGCCACTTCACCGTCAACGGCCGCAAGGTCAACATCCCCAGCTACCAGGTGAAGCCCGGCATGGTCATCGCCCTGCGCGAGAGCAGCCGCAGCATTGAGCGCTTCAAGGTCAACCTTGAGGCCAACGCTTATCACGTCATCCCGAAGTGGCTTGAGTTCGACGCAAACAACATGGTCGGCAAGGTTGTTGCCGTCCCCGCCAGAGAAGATATCGATCTGCCCGTTGAAGAGCGCCTCATCGTCGAGTTGTACTCCAAGTAATAGACACCCTCAAATTGGTAAGCTGCATCACCGAAAGCGTTTCTCACGACGCAATCTTATAAGGAGGGTTATATAATTATATGATCGAAATTAAAAAGCCGCGTATCGAGTGTATCGAAACGCCCGCAGACAGCTCGTACGGTAAATATATCATCGAGCCTCTGGAGCGCGGCTATGGTACTACGCTTGGTAACTCTCTTCGCAGGGTACTTCTCTCATCCCTCCCCGGCATCGCGTGCACCAGCATCAAGATCGCCGGCGTACAGCATGAGTTTTCCACCATCCCCGGCGTCAAGGAGGACGTGACTGAGATCGTGCTCAACGTCAAGAGCATCATCGCCCGCCTCCACAGCACCGGGCCCAAGACCGTCTACATTGAGGCCAATGGCGAGGGCCTTGTCACCGCCGGCGATATCAAGCCCGACGCAGAGGTGGAGATTCTCAATCCCGAGCAGCCTATCGCGACCCTCGGTCCCGACGGCGCCCTGAGCATGGAGTTGGTTCTTGATCACGGCAGAGGCTACGTCTCCGCCGACAAGAACAAGAACCCCCAGATGCCCATCGGCACCATCCCTGTCGACTCAATCTACACCCCCGTGCTCAAGGTCAACTACACGGTGGAGAACACTCGTGTCGGCAATCAGACCGACTTTGACAAGCTGACCATCGAGGTCTGGACCGACAAGACCATGACCGCGCGGGACGCTGTCTCTCTGGGCGCGAAGATTCTCTGCGACCACTTCACGCTTTTCACCAACCTCTCCGACGCCGTCGGCGGCGCTTCCACCGTCGTCGAGAAGGTCGAGAAGGAGCCGGATACCATGCTCAAGATGACCATCGAAGAGCTGGATCTGTCCGTGAGAAGCTTCAACTGCCTCAAGCGTGCGAACATCAACACGGTTGAGGATCTGGTAAGCAAGACCCAGGACGAGATGATCAAGGTGCGCAACCTTGGCCGCAAGTCCCTCGAAGAGGTTGAGCACAAGCTCACCATGATGGGTCTGTCCCTTGCCAGCGACGACAACCAGTAACTGACTGATAAGCCTAATAGGAGGAAACGACAATATGCCTGGTACAAGAAAGCTCGGCAAGACTACTTCCCAGCGCATGGCGATGCTCCGTCAGCAGGTGACCGACTTCCTGGCCACCGGCCGCATGGAGACCACAGTCACCCGCTGCAAGGAAATCGCGCCTCTGGCCGAGAAGATGATCACCCTCGGCAAGGAGAAGGACCTGGCCGCCTACCGTCAGGCGCTCGCCTTCATCACCCGCGAGGATGTGGCCAAGAAGGTCTTTGACGAGATCGCCCCCAAGTATGCCGACCGCAACGGCGGCTACACCCGCATCACCCGCATCGGCAACCGCCGCGGCGACGCCGACCCGGAACAACTGTTCCGGGCCATTTTTTTAACTTCTTATGGGTTTACCGGCACACAAGCTCGTCGTTTTCCACATCGACGACGATCGTGCTGTCAGGCAGGACCTCGCCGGAGAGGATGCGGCGGGCAATCAGGGTCTCAACACTGCTCTGCAGATAGCGCCGCAGGGGACGCGCACCGTAGAGAGGATCAAAGCCACGGTCGATGATGAGGCTCTTGGCGGCGTCGGTGATCTCCAGACCCAGCCCGCGGTCGGCGAGACGCTGCCGCAGGGAGGCGACCATGATGTCAATGATGCCGTTGAGATTGTCCTTGGTCAGCGGGCGGAAGAGGATGATCTCGTCGAGACGATTCAAAAACTCCGGACGGAACGAACTCTTGAGCTCGCCCATCACAGCTTCCTGCGCGTCCTCGCTGATACTGCCGTCGGGCTGGATGCCGTCGAGCAGATACTGGCTGCCGAGGTTTGAGGTCAGGATGATGATGGTGTTCTTGAAGTCCACCGTGCGGCCCTGGGAGTCGGTGATGCGGCCGTCGTCCAGAATCTGCAGCAGAATGTTGAACACATCCGGGTGGGCCTTTTCAATCTCATCGAAAAGTACCACACTGTAGGGCTTGCGGCGCACGGCCTCGGTGAGCTGGCCGCCCTCGTCATAGCCGACGTATCCCGGAGGCGCGCCGATCAGACGCGAGACGGAGAACTTCCCGGTGGGGCCGAGGAAGAGGAAGGAGCCGACAGGACGGTTCGGGTCTGCGATACCGGCGCGGGAGCGCAGGATCGCCTCGGAGACCTTCTGTACGGCCTCGTCCTGGCCGACCACGCGCTCGTGGAGTTGCTCGTCCAGGTGCAGGAGCTTTGAGCGCTCACTCTCCATCAGCTTGGCGACCGGGATGCCGGTCCACTTTGCCACGATGCCGGAAATGTCATCTTCGGTCACGGACTCGTTGACCAGTGTGTTTTCACGTCCCGCGGCGGCACGCTGCTCGGCTTCCGCAATTTTGCGGTCGATCTCAGGGATTTCCTGATATTGGAGCTTGGCTGCTCGCTCGTAGTCGTAGCGGTGCTGGGCGTTTTCAAACTCAAATTTCAGCCGTTCGCGCTCCTGCTTGAGCATGCTGATCTCGTTGACAGCCTCCTTCTCGCTCTCGAGGCGGGCGGTCATCTCATGCTCGGACTCCTTAAGATTCGCCAGCTCCTCGCGCAGCTTGGAGAGGCGGTCCTGACTGAGCTTGTCGTCCTCCTTGGTCAGCGCGCGCTCCTCAATTTCAAGCTGTGCCACCTTGCGGCGGATATCGTCCAGCTCGGCGGGGACGGAATCCATCTCCGTGCGGATCATGGCGCAGGCCTCATCCACAAGGTCGATGGCCTTGTCGGGCAGAAAACGGTCGGAGATATAGCGGTTGGAGAGTGTTGCCGCGGCGACGAGGGCATTGTCGTGGATGGTGACGTGGTGGAAGTTTTCATAGCGCTCCTTGAGCCCGCGGAGAATGGCGATGGTGTCCTCGACGGTCGGCTCATCCACCTGTACGGGCTGGAAGCGGCGCTCGAGTGCGGCGTCCTTCTCAATGTACTTGCGGTACTCGTCCAGCGTGGTCGCGCCGATGCAGTGCAGTTCGCCGCGTGCCAGCATGGGCTTTAAGAGGTTGCCCGCGTCCATGCTGCCCTCGGTCTTGCCCGCACCGACGATGGTGTGCAGCTCGTCGATGAAGAGGATGATCTTGCCTTCGGACTTTTTGATCTCCTCCAATACCGCCTTGAGCCGTTCCTCAAACTCGCCCCGGTACTTGGCGCCCGCGATCAGCGCGCCCATATCCAGGGAGAAGATGGTCTTGTCCTTGAGCCCCTCGGGCACGTCCTCCTTGACAATGCGCTGGGCCAGGCCCTCGGCGATGGCGGTCTTGCCGACGCCGGGCTCGCCGATCAGGACGGGGTTGTTCTTGGTCTTGCGGGAGAGAATGCGGATCACGTTTCTTATCTCCGTGTCGCGACCGATCACGGGGTCAAGCTCATTTTCCCGCGCGCGCTTGACAAGGTCCGTGCCGTATTTGGTCAGCGCGTCGTAGGTGCTCTCGGGGTTGTCCGAGGTCACGGGGCCGGATTTGATCTTGCTCAGCTCCTTGGAAAACTCGCCCTTGGTGATGCTGTGATCGGAGAGGATGCGCTTGACGGCGGGCGTCGCCGCGGCAAAAATGCCGATCATCAGGTGTTCGACCGAGATATACTCGTCGCCCATGGACTTCGCGGCCTTCTGGGCGGCGTTGATTACGCGGCTGGTCTCATTGGAGGCATAGACCTGGGGCGTTCCGCCGACCTTGGGGAGTCTGGATATTTCAGTGTTCAGCTCGGCCAGGATCTGGTCGCAGTCCGCGCCCAGCCTGCGGAATATGGTCTGGATCGTGCCGCCATCCTGGTCAACCAGAGCGTAGAGCAGATGCTCAGGCGTGATATAGTTGTTGCTGTTCTCCTGCGCCATGGCCTCTGCGGTCTGGATGGCCTTGACGGAGTTTTGCGTGTAGTTATATTCGTTCATTACAATCCCTCTTTTCATGGGGTAGTGGTTTTAAATATGCACGGGTGAATTTCGCATCTGCGAGAAGTAGGCGGCCTCCACGTCATGCGCATCGAGGCGGCCCGCAAGATAGGCTTTCATCAGCTTGTCGAAGAGCTTGATATACTCCGACAGCGCCGCGGCCAATTCGTCGGTGGTGCAGTCGCGGTCAGGCGCGGCGATGGAACGCACAAATTTGCCGTCGTACAGGGCATAGTCGATGGTCGCGCCGGTCAGAGGCTTGAGGTGTGCGTCCTCGATCTGCTTCCACAGACGGAAGAACTCGGTCATCGCCTGGATCAATGCGATAGACTGGGTACGGAACACCACGGAAAGCTGTCCGATGCAGTCCTCCCGCCCGCGGTAGAGCTCCACCTCATACTTGACGGTCGGGCGGTATTTGTATTCCAGTGAGCTTTTGAGCGACATGGACAGACTGTTCGGCGCAAAGAAGGGCACCAGCTCCCGCGAGGGCTGCATCAGCGCCTCAATGGCGGAGAGCACGTCGTTGATTCTTCGCTCCGGCGTGGTGTAGTTGACGTATTCGGCGAGGATCTGATTAATGAGCGCCGAACGGTTTGAGCCTGTGCAGTGGGCGAGACGGTCGATCTCCCGCACGACCTCGTCGTTAAGCATCAGGCTGTACAAAGTCTTTTTCATACGCGGTCATCCTTTTCTCAGTTCTTGCCTACAGTATAGACCATGCAGCAAACTTTGTCAAGAGGAATATATAAAATTAAATACAAAAGATATAAAGAAATCTAAAAAATAATTCTGGCCAAGGTATCGGAATAAGTATTGCATTTTCCGGGCTGATCCGTTATAATAGCAAAGCACATGCAAATTGAACATGGACAGGTATCGAAGTGGTCATAACGGCCCTGACTCGAAAAAAACGGGCCGGCGTGACAAAACGTGCCTTGCCGTTTTTGCAGAAAGCGCAGGTTTTCGGACTTTTCGTCGAGTCCGATTTTTGCCCCGCGCGCTCTTTCTTGCCAACTTTCTTGCATTTTTCCGGGGAAGTTGGTAAACTGCGTAAAAATGAAGATTTGGAGAGTTGTCCGAGTGGTCGAAGGTGCAGCACTCGAAATGCTGTAGACCGAAAGGTCTCTAGGGTTCGAATCCCTAACTCTCCGCCACAGTGCCTTGAAGGCCTACTTCAAGGCACTTCATTTTGGTCGTGTTTATTGCATTGGTAGCTTCATTTATCGGCGTTCCCGTTGATTGTGTTTCCTTAACCATATCAATATATGGTGTGGTTCTGACTGTTTACGGTTTAGTTAAAGGAGGCATTTATATGAAGACGGTTTTGACGGTAGGTTATGGTGTATGTGGGGTGACCAATCAGACTGTGATGCTGAACTTTCGGCAACGCCAATGCAATAAATAGGCATAATACACCAGGGGTTCAAATCCCCAACACCTCACCAAGGGCTTTAAGGGGAAACTCTTTAAGCCCTTTCAAATTATGTACTGCAGGGCGTAAAGCCCTGCATTTTTTAGTCCCAGCTTTTGCTGAGATTAAGCTCCGGCAGCTTGAGGGCGCCCTCCATGGTGCTGGCGGAGAGGACCTTCGAGCTGTAGTCGAGGTGTGCATAAATGTTGGACGTGGTGCTGATGTCGTGTTGGACGTGGTGCTGATGTCGCTGTGCCCCAGCCACTCCTGGATCTGCTTCATGGGGACGCCGTTTTTGAGCAGAAGGGATGCGCAGCTGTGGCGCAGATCGTGCAGGCGGATATGCCGCAGACCCTTTTCCCGCAGCAGCTTACAGAAGCTGTTGGAAACATAGCCGGGTTTGAAGATGTTGCCCATCTCGTCAACGAAGACATAGCCCAGGTATTTCTGGTTATAGCTGTTGCCGCAGATTTCCCGGTTTCTCTCCTGCTGGTCCCGGAGGGCCAGGAGCTGTGCCTTGAACTGCCCCACCAGCGGCAGAGAGCGGAGGCTGGATTTGGTCTTGGCGCGGTCGGCCTCATAGAGCTGCAGCTTTCCGTCCACCAGTACCTCGGTTAAGATGTGCCGGATGGTGATGGTGTCCTTTTCAAAGTCAAAGGCGTCCCAGCGGAGGCCCAGAAGCTCACTGCGCCGCAGACCGTAGAAGGCCGCCATCTGAATGAAAAGCCCCAGCTTGTGGTCCCGGCTCGCCTCAAAAAGTGTCTCCAGCTCGGCGGAGCTGTAGTAGCTGCCCAGATGCTTTTCCTGCCGCGGGCGCTCTACCCGGTCCGCCGGGTTAAAGGGGATCAGGTCCATCTTCACGGCGTATTTGAGCGCCTTGTGGAGATTGGCGTGCTCGCGGATGACGGAATTGGCACTGATGCTCTGCAGCTCATAGAGGTAAAAGCTCTGCAGATGCCTTGCCTGCAGCCCAGCGAGGGTGACACTGTGGGCGCGAAAATAGGGCACGATCTTCTTTTTGACGTTGGCGCTGTAGGAGCAGTAGGTGGTCGGGGCCACGGAGCTTTTGATGATGAGCAGCCATGCCTCCATAAAATCGGCGAAGGGCATGTCCGGGGAGATTTCCCCGGACCCTGCCGCGCGTGCCGGGGCCACATATTCCCGGCGCAGCTTCTGTAATTCCTGTTCTGCCTTCTTTTTGTTGCCCTTGCGCACCGGCACGCCGGTGGAAATCCAGGGCTGTTTTCTTTTCCCCGCGGGGTCTTTATAACTGAGTACCGCGTAATACATGCCGTTTTTTTTCTTGCAGGTGTCCTGCTACCAAGAGTAAATCCCTCCTTCCGGGCAGCGCGGACGGTGTTTCGGATCATCGACATTGTACTGCCAGAGCTCGAATCCGTCCAATCTGCGAATTGTTTTTTGAATGTGCGATTTACCGCGCGTCGCGGCTGCGCTCGCGCTGGCGCTTCAAAAGCTCCAGCCCCTTGAGGATGTCCCGCTTGATCTGCTCGCCGGTGTAGTGCGGTGGGAAGAAGCTGCGGAAGTCCTCCCGCCGCAGCTTGATCTGTTCCTGCTGGTTGGGTTTCTCCTGCTGCATGAGTGCCTGAATGGCCTCGCTGTCCAGCGTCCCGGCCTGGGCCGCACGTTTGAGCTGGATAGCCTGGGCGTGGGACGGGGTGCATTGGTTTTTCTCCATGGCAGCGAGCAGCTCCCGCTGCTGTTCCTCGGAGAGATAGGACAGCTCCACCGCCGGATTGAAGGCGATCTTGCCTTCGTCCACCTTGGCGAGAATCTCCGGGATCAGGTTGGTCAGACGGATGAAACGCTGAATTTGATTTCTGCTGTCTCCGGATTGTTCAGCCATCATTTCGTCCGTTCTCAACTTCGTCCCAAGTTGGGACGAAGTTCCCTGATGCCTCATAGCTTCATATTTCATCTTATAGGCGAACGCCTTTTCACTGGGGAGAATGTGCTCTCTCTGCAAATTGGCGTCCACCATGGCGATCACGGCCTCGTCGTCCGTCATCTCCCGCACGACCACCGGCATGGTCTCCAGCTCCAGCTGCTGACAGGCCGCCAGCCTCCTGTGGCCGGACACCAGCTCATAGCCGCCGTCTGCCGTGGGGCGGGCAAGACCCGGCGAGAGCACTCCGACCTTCCGGATGCTCTCCACGATCCTCTCCATCTCCTCGTCATTCTGAATCTTGAAGGGATGATCCTTGAAAGGGCGCAGCTCGGACAACGGGAGCAGCATGACGCGCTCCAGCTGTTCGCTGTCCCGTTCCTGCTGTGTGGTGAACAGATCTTCCACGCTTGTGAGTAAATTGCTTACGCTGTTTTGTGTTTTTATCTTACATAACCTCTTTTCTGATCTCTTGTTCTCTCTGGGCGGTAGAGCTCATGCTTCATGGCGGCTTCCGCCCGGATGTTTTCCTGTATTTTCTGTTGACTGTCGATGATGCCCTGAGCGGTGTTCTTCTCCCGCCGCAGAGCGGAAAGCTGCCGTGTACACTGATCTCTCGCCGCTTTCAGTTCTTCCAGTTCCTCCGGACTTCGGCAGCGGCGCATGCGGTTATAAAGCCTGTTTCTTTGGGCGATGACCGTCTGCATCGCATTTTCGGTTTGCGTGATGAAGTCCTCCACCGCCGGGATGCTGTCCAGCTTGTGCGCGGCTGCAAGCTTTGCCTGGGCAGAGTAGCGATCCATGCGGCGCACCGCCTCCCGCATCTCCGGCGACAGCGGCTTGTGTGGTTTGTCGCGGGGCAGATAGCCCAGCAGATAGCAGTAGTGGAGATACAGTGCCCTCAGACCCGTGACCTTCTTGACCCGGTGCACGCTGCCGCCGAGGCGGACCTTCTCCGGTTTGCTTTTTAAGCGCTCGTGCTGTTCCTGCCAGAACTCCCGGTTTCCCCGGAAGCGGGCAAGGCTGCTGTCCAGACAGATGCGCTCCATGATGGATTTGTTGTCGTAGCCCTCACCCAGCCGCTCCATGCGCACCGGCTTTTTGCTTCCGAGTGAGCAGATGGTGAAGTACTTCCGCTTCGGGTCGAGAGAAACAATATAACCCTTCGTGCGCATGATCGCGTCGAAGTCCTGTGGCGTCCGGGCAATAGCGGCGGCCTCGTCAATGGCCTGCCGCATGAGGTTGTAGCGGGTGGGCTCGCCGTTCTTTTCGGCGAAAAAGATACTGCGCGGGGTCCTGCCGCTGGGCGCGCGGATGACGGAAAGCCCGTGCTCCTCGCACAGCTCGTCTGACAAGCGGCGCAGCTCATAATAGGCCCGCTTGCTGCAGTTGAACTTTCTGCCGTCCCACATGCTCACGGAGTTGATGACCAGATGGTTATGATAAGTGCCTGTGTTGAAATGGGTGGCGACGAGGACCTGATGATCCTCGCCCCACATCCGTTTCGCCAGCTCCACTCCCATCTGATGGCAGAGCTCCGGCGTGACCTCGCCGGGCTTGAAACTCTGGTAAGCGTGGTAGGCTACATTTCCACCGGTCTTGCCGAAGCGCTCCTGCACGGCATACATCTCCTGAAAGGCGCGGTCCCGGCTGCAGTTGATCCCGGTGACGTACATGGTCTTCTCCGCGCCGTGTTCCGTCTTCTCTCCGTTGGCTGCGTAGTGGAGCACGGCCTGCAGGTCGGTGTACTCGGTCTTGGCCGGGTTGCGGGCATAGTCCACCACCCGGCGCAAACTGTCCTTAATCGGCCAAATCTTCGTGACTGCCATCGTCGTTGCCTCCTGCGGCGCAGACCCGGTAAAACTGTTTCGTCAGATCCTCAAAGCGCTGCTCAATCCAGTCAAGGTCCTGATGCGGATATTCGTCCCGCAGCTGACAGAAGTTACGGTAGAGTGTATGGACTTCGTCCGCCGGGAAGGACTGCACGTTCTTGCCCAGGCCAACGGCCCGCATGTAAGCCGAAAGGCTCATCCGGCAGGCGCGCGCATTGCGCTGCAGCCGCCGCTTTTCGCTCTCGGTCACGCGGATCTGAATGGGATATTCTCTTGTCCTCTGCATGTGTTTTCTCCTTTCAATGTTGGGGTTCCAGGGGCGGCGCCCCTTGCGTTGAAAACGACCCGGCTTTGTCAGCACAAAGCTTATGCTCGTTATTCCGCAGGACAGGCAGTACCCGTAGTGCCAACGAAGGGATCATCTCCAAGCATCTTCTGCATGGCCCTGGCTGGATCGGTCTCGCCGGGGAGCTGCTCGGCATAGATAAGGCGTGCCTTCTTTCCGTTGACCTCCCCCTCAAAGTCAAGATCAACGACGGCGCCGATCGGAATATCGGCAAAGCCCAGATACGGTTTACCGTTGGGATTCTGACGAAACACCGGGACAACGACTTTGTCGCCCCTGTCCAGCGTGAAGTACAGAAACATACATCGGGAGCCCCAGCGCTTGCAGTCAAGGCGGGCGCATGCAGCACCGGAGTCATTTCCCTCCAGCATGCGATATAGGGAAGTATCAAAGTTCAGTTCTTTGAATTGGGATTTGGAATAGGCGTGAAAACTCATTTCTTTTTC
This sequence comes from Oscillospiraceae bacterium, assembly GCA_902785905.1. Taxonomy (GTDB): domain Bacteria; phylum Bacillota; class Clostridia; order Oscillospirales; family Oscillospiraceae; genus Limivicinus. Next base: position 19,819 of record CADAAM010000109.1, read on the forward strand.
CTCCTTGTCAATCATCTTTCTTTACTGCCTAACGGCGCTGCCTGCCGGAAATTCCTGCGACAACATCTGCAGCAGCTTTCGGGCCTCCGCCTCATTGAGCGTGATGCCCTTGCCGGGCTCTCCGGCCTTCCAGCGGCGGATGTCGATCTGCGGGCTGAAAATACCCCAGCGAACGATGTTAATTTCTTTGGTCGTGCCGCCTTCGCGGCCGCCGAGGACTGCAATTTTGCGGACAAGTTCAAATTCTTTTGCCATGTTGATTCTCCTTATTTGTGTTTGTGTTTGTGTTTTGTTGCCTGTGACGGTTATGACGGCTGTGACGGGTATTCGGCTATATCCCGAATTTGCCGTCATTGCTGTCATGGCCGTCATGGGTGAAGCACAGCAGGCGGCTTTGACCTGTGCGCTTGGTGCGGTAAGTGATGCCGGCGGGGCGCAGCACATCGTTTGCGTAGCGCCCCAGATACTTGGTGATGACGTTGCTCGGGGTCTCATTTTCACCTAGCTCGCTCAGCAGCTCCGTCGCGGTGCCTGTCCACTCCGTGTACTGCCTCAAAAACGCGACCAGCCGGAATAAAACCGACGGGATCTGCTCCCGCTGGAGCTCTGTGCTCTCCGTGCGCTCCACCAGCTGCCAGCTCAGGTTTTCAAAGCGGAGCGTGAGGCGCTGATAGTCGATATCGCGCCCGGTGGCCAGGAGCGTCGCGGTGTCGGAGCCGCGCTGCCGCAGCAGCACCATGCTGGTGTCGGCCGCGCCCGTGATGCCCGTACTGCCCGAAAGCTGATTGAAGGGGTCGTTGCCGTCCGGCAGCTTCCGCAGATGGTGCACCAGCACGATGGCGATGCCCTGCCGGTCCGCGATCTGCTTGAGGGCGGACATGTCGTCGTAGTCGGCGGAATAGAGGCCCGTCTTGCCCACAGCACTGCGGGAATCCCGCGCCTTTTGCAGCGTGTCGATGATGACAAGCTTTGTCGCCGGGTAATCGCACAGGGCCTGGGTGATCTGTTCCTCCAGGCCGCTGCCCAGCTTTCCGCAGACGGTGGCAAAGCGCAGGCCGGGCGGCGCCTCGTCGGTCAGGCGATAGAGCCGACTTTGCAGGCGGCTCATGGTGTCCTCCAGACTGAGATACAGCACATCGCAACAGGTTGTTTTCAGCCCCCAGAGCGGGAGACCCCGGGCAACCTGCAGCCCAAGCCTGAGCATGAGCCAGCTTTTGCCGATCTTGCTGGATCCACCCAGCAGCGTCACCCCCTGCGGGATCAGGCCCTCTACGATGAACAGGGTCTTCTCCAGCGGAGTCGAGAGCAGGGTGTCGGCGTCCACGATGCTCAGCTTTTCGGAAATCATGTCACTGCCTCCCCGCGCTCCCCGTCGGAGAGCACATAGTTGATGACGTTCACCTTCGGCACCCGCAGGGCATTGCCGATTTTGATGCCGTGGATCTCGTTTTCGCGGACCAGCTTGTAGGCCAGCCCCCGGCTGATCCCCAGCATTTTTTGCAGCTGGGGAACGGTTACGATGTCCGGATAGTCCGGGTACATCATGCCATAGAAGTCTTTGAGCTCTGTTTTCTTGATTTTGATCAATCCTCCTTTG
>CADAAM010000110.1 GCA_902785905.1 Oscillospiraceae bacterium
GAGCGACGACGCCTGGGTGCTGGACTTCTTCAAGGCGCACAAGGATGACGACTGCAGGGCCCTGGCCCACGCGGTCGTGAACAACGAACAGCTCTGGGGAGGGGAGCTCGCCAAACTGCCCGGCTTTGAGGAGGCTGTCGCCGCCGATCTCGAGCGCATCGAGGCCGTCGGCATGTACAAAGCAATGGAGGAGTGTCTCGGATGAAAGCGATCCGCATCCACCCCGACGACAACGTCGCCGTCGCCCTCGAGGATATCCGGAAGGGCGAAACCGTTCTGAATGTGACCGCCGCTGAGGATATCGCGCGCGGCCACAAGATCGCCCTGTGCGCCATTCCCGCGGGCGGGGCCGTCGTCAAGTACGGAAACCCCATCGGCCTTGCCAAGGCCGACATCCCCGCCGGAGCCTGGGCCCACGTCCACAATGTCCGCACCGGACTGAGCGAGTCGGCGGACTACAGCTATGACCACAAGGTCTATGACAAGCCCGTGGTCGCCCCTAAAACCTTCCGGGGCTACCGCCGGGAGGACGGGCGCGCCGCCGTGCGAAACGAGCTCTGGATCATCCCAACGGTCGGCTGCGTCAACAGCGTAGCCGCGAGACTGGTGCACGAAAACCAGCACCTGGTCACGGGCAGCATCGACGGGCTATATACCTTTGCCCACCCCTACGGGTGCAGCCAGATGGGGGACGACCACGCCCAGACCAGAAAGCTGCTGGCCGCCCTCTGCCGCCACCCCAACGCGGGCGGCGTGCTGGTGCTGAGTCTCGGCTGCGAAAATCTGACCCAGGAGCAGTTCAAGGCGGAACTGGGGGAGTGGGACGACAGGCGCGTCAAGTTCCTCGTCTGCCAGCAGGTGGAGGATGAGTTTGAGGCGGGCGCGAAGCTGCTCGCGGAACTGGCCGACTATGCCGGACAGTTTAAGCGTGAGACCCTGCCCGCGTCGGAGCTCGTCGTCGGCATGAAGTGCGGCGGCTCGGACGGCCTGTCCGGCATCACCGCAAACCCCACCGTCGGACGTTTCTCCGACCGGCTCACCGCCCTCGGCGGCACCACGATCCTCACCGAGGTGCCTGAGATGTTCGGCGCCGAGAACATCCTCTTCTCCCGCTGCGAGAATGAAGAGGTGTTCAACAAGGCCGTCAAAATGGTCAATGCCTTCAAGGACTACTTTGTCAGCCACGGCCAGGTGGTCTATGAAAATCCCAGCCCCGGCAACAAGGCCGGCGGCATCACCACGCTGGAGGACAAGTCCTGCGGCTGCGTGCAGAAGGGCGGCAGCGCCCAGGTCGTGGATGTGCTGGAATACGCCGAGCCCGTGACGAAGAAGGGCCTCAACCTGCTGTCCGGCCCGGGCAACGATCTGGTCTCGGCCACCGACCTCACCGCGGCGGGGGCGCACATCATCCTCTTCACCACCGGCCGCGGCACACCCTTCGGCGCACCGGCCCCCACGGTGAAGATCTCCACCAACACAGCCCTCTATGAGAAGAAGGGCAACTGGATCGACTTCAACGCCGGAACCGTCGCCCAGGGCGAGGACCTCGACCAGGCGGGCGACAGGCTTCTGGACTTCGTGCTTGAGACCGCGAGCGGCAGGAGGACCAGGGCCGAGGAGCGCGGCGCGCGTGAAATCGCTATTTTTAAAGACGGCGTCACACTGTAAATATTAACGATTAAGAGGAGAAAGAAGCTATGGCTCTGCATGTTATGGAGGAAGCCAAGCGCTGCCTCGGCTGCAAGAACCCGAGGTGCCGCGAGGGCTGTCCCATCCACACCAACATCCCCGAGGTGATCCGGCTGCTGAAGGCCGGGAAGCTGAACGACGCGGGCTGGATGCTGTTTGAAAACAATCCGCTCACAACTGTGTGTTCCATTGTCTGCAACCACGAAAAGCAGTGCGAGGGGCACTGTATCCGCGGCATCAAGGACGTGCCGGTGCATTTCTCCGTCATCGAAAACTACATCTCCACCACCTACGCCAACCAGATGACCCAGGGCCCCGCGCCCTCCAACGGGCGCAAGGTCGCGATCATCGGCGCGGGCCCCTCCGGCCTCACCATCGCCGTGATCCTGGCCCGATACGGCTACGAGGTCACGATCTTCGACAGCAAGGACAAGATCGGCGGCGTCATGCGCTACGGCATCCCCGATTTCCGTCTGCCGGACTCGGTGCTGGACGACTTCGCCTACCGCCATCTGGAGCTCAAGGGCATCAAGTTCCGCCCCAACACCACCATCGGCGGCGCGATCAGTCTGGACGATCTTTTCCGCGACGGATACCAGAGCATCTTTGTCGGCGCGGGACTGTGGCGGCCCAAGACCCTGCACATTAAGGGCGAGACCCTGGGCCACGTTGCCTTCGCCATCAACTATCTGGCCTCTCCGAAGGCCTTCCGCCTGGGCGAGCGCGTTATCGTCATCGGCTCCGGCAACTCCGCCATGGACTGCGCGCGCACGGCCATCCGTAACGGCGCACACTATGTCACGGTCTTCAACCGCCGCGACAAGATCGCCGCCAGCCAGTATGAGGCCAGCTACGCCAAGCTCGAGGGCGTGGAGTTTGAGATGATGAAGACGCCTCTGGAAATCCAGGACGACGGTGTGGTCTTCGCCGACAACGAGTTTGACGAGGAGGGAAAGCTGCATCCCATCCCGGGCACAGAGAAGTTCTACCCCTGCACGGGCGTGATCGTCGCCGTGAGCCAGGAGCTCGGCAGCAACATCATCAACACGACCAAAGGCCTGGAGAAGGAACGGACAGGCATACTCCTTGTGGACGACGACGGACACACCTCCCGCCCCGGCGTCTTTGCGGCGGGCGACGTAGCCCACGGGGCGAGCACGGTCGTCCATGCGGTCGCCACCGGCAAGCGCGTGGCCGAGGCCATGCATGAGTACATGCAGTCCCTGCCGGAGCCGGAGCCCTCTCCCTACGCGTCCGCGCCGAGGGTCGACGCCATAGAAGCCAGCGTGATGTCCGAGCAGATCATAGAAAAGTAAAGCACATACGGAAAAGCAAAACAGAAGTCATATAAGAAAAACACAGGGCTACCGAGTGGCAAGCCTGTGGTGATCACGACGGGCCCAAGTCACCGACAAAAAACCGAATCGAAGCCCAACGCAGTGGGTTCGATTCGGAAAGGAAAAACAACACCATCGGTCGACCGGACGCCGCCTCGCGGCGGCTGGTGACCTCATGGTGTTGTTTTGACGCTGGTCGGAGTGCGGGGATTTGCCTGCATCCCGTCCCTCTGAGGGACGGGATAAAAGAATGTACCAGTCTTCGGACTGGTACATGCAGCTGCCCCCGGCAGCTGCGATGTTGATTCAAATCCCCGCACACGAAAAATCACAGGGCCGCCGAATGGCGACCCTGTGATTTTTGGTCGGAGTGCGGGGATTTGAACCCCGGGCCTCTTGGTCCCGAACCAAGCGCGCTACCATCTGCGCTACACCCCGAAACAATATTTGCTGTTCTGGACAGCTTTTATATTATAATCACTACATGCCGGAATGTCAAGAAAAATCTGCCGACCGGGATCATACCCGGGCGGCGATGGCCGCCCGGGATAAGGAGTGTTACTTTTTGAAGCTGTCCTTGAGGGCGACGGCGCGGTTGAAGACCAGATGGCCGGGGGCGGCGTCGCGGTTGTCCAGGCAGAAGTAGCCCTGGCGCATGAACTGGAAGCTCTCGGAGTTCTTGCCGTGCTCCGGCATGGGCGCGTCGGCGAGGCAGGCCTCGACTTTGCAGCCGGTCAGAACGCTCAGACTCTCGGGGTTGAGATAGTCGAGGAAATTCTTGTCCGGGCCGTCGGGATCGGGGTCAGAGAAGAGATAGTCGTAGACACGGACCTCGGCGTCGGCGGCGGTGTCGGCGTCGACCCAGTGGATGGTCGCGCCCTTGACCTTGCGCCCGTCGGCGGGATCGCCGCCGCGGCTGTCGGGATCATACTCGCAGAGGATCTCGGTGACATTGCCGTCGCGGTCTTTGACGCAGCCGGTGCAGGTGACGAGATACGCGCCCTTGAGACGAACCTCGTTGCCGGGGTAGAGGCGCTTATACTTGGGCGCGGGGACCTCCATAAAGTCGTCGCGCTCAACCCAGAGGTGGCGGGAGAAGCTGATCTCACGGCTGCCGTCCTCGGGGCGGAGAGGATTGTTTTCGACGGTGAGCAGCTCGCTCTGTCCCTCGGGGTAGTTGGTGACGGTGAGCCTGACCGGCCTCAGCACCGCCATGACGCGGCGGGCGTTCTGGTTCAGATCGTCGCGCAGGCAGCTCTCCAGCAGGGCCCAGTCGACAGTGGAGTCGACCTTCGACACGCCGATGCGGTCGCAGAAGCTGCGGATAGAGGCGGAGGTGTAGCCGCGCCGACGCAGGCCGCAGAGGGTGGGCATGCGCGGATCGTCCCAACCGGAGACGAAGCCCTCCTCTACCAGTTTGCGGAGCTTGCGCTTGGACATGACCGTATAGTTGATGCCGAGACGGGCAAATTCGATCTGCCGGGGCTTGTGGCCCGGGATGGTGACGTTGGACACAACCCAGTCATAAAGCGGCCTGTGCGCCTCATACTCGAGAGAACAGAGGGAGTGCGTGATGCCCTCCAGCGCGTCCTGAATCGGGTGAGCAAAGTCGTACATCGGGTAGATGCACCACTTTGTGCCCTGGCGGTGGTGCTCGATATACCGGATGCGGTAGAGTACGGGGTCGCGCATGTTGAAGTTGCCGCTGGCGAGGTCGATCTTCGCGCGCAGGGTGTATTTGCCCTCGGGAAATTCGCCGTTCTTCATGCGCTCAAAGAGCTCGAGATTTTCCTCGATGGGCCTGTCGCGCCAGGGGCTGACGGCGGGCGTCGTTGTGTCGCCGCGGTACTCGCGAAACTGCTCGGGCGTCAGCTCGCACACGTAGGCGAGACCCTTTTTAATGAGCTCGACGGCGAGCTCGTAGGTCTTCTCAAAGTAGTCCGAGCCGTAAAAGAAGCGGTCGCCCCAGTCGAAGCCCAGCCAGTGGATATCCTCCTGAATGGCCTCAACAAATTCGGTGTCCTCCTTGGCGGGGTTGGTGTCGTCCATACGGAGGTTGCAGATGCCGCCGAAGTGCTCGGCCGTGCCGAAGTCGATGGTCAGGGCCTTGCAGTGACCGATGTGCAGATAGCCGTTGGGCTCGGGCGGGAAGCGGGTGTGGACCTCCATGCCGGCGAACTGGCCGCCCTCGGCGATGTCCTCCTGTATAAAAGCGTCAATAAAGTTTCTGGCGTTGTCTTCCATGTCTCTCTCCGTTCTGCCGCTGAGCGCGGCGCTTGTATAACTCCTGTATTATATACGAAACGCACGCAAAACACAACAGAAGAATCCCATAAATTGAAAAATCCCGGAGCCCAAACGAGCTCCGTGCGTTTCATCTGCAAAAGGTGGAGTTCACACAGGAACGGAGGAGAAGCCGGGGAAGAGTTCGACCTCCCGAAAATCCTGGTCGCCGTCCGGCGTGACGAGAAAAAATGTCATATTCGAGCGGATGCTGCGCCATGCGTTGAATACCGTCAGCAGGGAGGTCTGTACAGCCAGGCTGCAGTTGTGATCACGACAAGCTGTCTCGCCGGAGATTACAATAGACAATTGACTGGATTGATACTGGTCTCCCATAAAACGGCTTAAAGCCGTTTTATAGCGCCAAAGGCGCGTCGGAGACCTATGAGACGTGTTTTGTGCCCAAGGGCACAAAACCGTTAAAACGAGCCGTTTTAACGAAAAACAGTATGAAATCATTTAAGGCACATGCTCAAGAGGACGGATAAAAAATAACAGCCGGCAGACACTATGCAAAGCGGGGCGGATATGCTATAATACAGGCGCTTCCTCAGCAGCCGGGACGGGCTATGACAGGCATCGTTTGTCTCCGGCTCCAGCGGGAACACGGTTGAAACAGCCCGTATATAAAGATAAAGGAGAATCATTATGGCTATCATTCATCTCAATCAGGATAATTTTGACGCCGTCGCCGGTCAGGGCCTCGTGCTCGTCGACTTCTGGGCGACCTGGTGCGGCCCCTGCAAGATGCAGGCCCCGGTGCTTGAGCAGCTCGACGCCGAGTGCGGCGACAGTGTGAAGATCTGCAAGGTCGACGTGGACGAGCAGCCCGCTTTGGCCCGCAAGTTCCGCGTCATGAGTATCCCCATGCTCATCGCCTTCCAGGACGGACAGGTCAAGGCCACCCGCGTGGGCTACCAGGACCTCGCTTCCCTCAAGGATATGCTCAAATAATTCCTAAAAACCCGGGAAATCGGGTTTTGTTCATGTATTCCGAAGTATTCATATTGACAAACACAGCCGCCTGTTGTAAAATTCTTTTGTTGCTGTGACGGGCAGGAGTACGCGCAGAGCTGATCGCAGAGAGGGGACGGACGGTGCAAGTCCCTGTGAGGCGGCGCGGAAGGTCGGCCCCGAGCGTTCCGGGTGAAGGGGGAGACCCTGCGTAGTCCGGGCGGCTCGTCCCCGTTAGAGGACGCATGAGAGCCGCAGTTTTGCGGAATTCAGGTGGTACCACGGTTCATTCCGCCCTGAGACGAAAGTCTCGGGGCGTTTTTTATTGGAGAAGAACATGAGATTTGAAGTAAAGACAGAGCTGACAAAGCAGGATTTCATCGCCTTTTATCGGCTCAATCAGAAGGTGCACGCGCGCGCGGTCACCCTGCTCGTCAGGATCCTCGGCATCGCGGCCTATGTGCTGGGCCTTGTGCTGACGGCGCTGATGGTGATCTTCCGGCTTTGGGAGAGCGCAGAGGTGCTGCGGGCCTACTGCATCTTTATCCTGATGCTCGCCGCGTGGCCGCTGGTGAACCGTTTTATGATCTCCCAGATGTACAAGGCGAACAGCAGCATGCTGAAAGGGGAGTACCGCTTCAACGACGATGAGGTGCTGACGGGTGCGGACCACATGTCCGGGCGCTATGCCTATTCCGCCTTCCGCGAGCTGTACCGCAGCCGGGACGCCTACTACCTCTATATCGACAAGGGCCACGCCTTCATCCTGCCGGAGCGCTGCTTTACGCAGGGTGACCCCGCCGCCTTCGGGTGCTTTATCGCCGAAAAAACGGGGCTTGAAGTGAAAGAAATCAAATGAGTATAGAAGGAGACAGAACATGAATCAACTGCCGAAGACCTACGATCCCAAG
>CADAAM010000111.1 GCA_902785905.1 Oscillospiraceae bacterium
CGTTTCGTTCATCGCCCGCGCCGACGACTTCGACTGCGGCGTCATGATCTCCGCCAGCCACAACCCCTTCCACGACAACGGCATCAAGCTCCTCAACGGAGACGGCGAGAAGATGGAGGAGAGCGTGCTGGACGGCATCGAGGAATACCTTGACTCCGACCGTCAGCTCCCCTATGCCACGCGCGACAAAATCGGCTGCACGGTGGACTACTCCGCCGGGCGCAACCGCTACATCGGCTATCTGATCTCCCTGGCCACCCGCTCCTACAAGGGCTTCAAGATCGGCCTGGACTGCGCCAACGGCAGCACCTGGCAGATGGCGAAGAGCGTCTTTGACGCCCTGGGCGCGGACACCTATGTCATCGGCAACCGCCCCGACGGCCTGAACATCAACGTCGACTGCGGCTCGACCCACCTGGACAATCTCAAACGCCATGTGCTGGCAAACCACCTCGACCTGGGCTTTGCCTTCGACGGGGACGCGGATCGCTGCCTCGCGGTGGACGAGAACGGCAGCGAGGTCAACGGCGACCATATCATGTACCTCTGCGCGCGCTACATGAAGGAGAGCGGGACCTTCGGCAATTCCAAGGTCGTCACCACGGTCATGAGCAACATGGGCCTCTACAAGGCGCTCGACGAGCTCGGCATCGGCTATGAGAAGACCAAGGTCGGCGACAAGTACGTCGCGGAGAACATGCGCCAGAACGGCCATCTCCTCGGCGGCGAGCAGTCCGGCCACATCATCTTCGGCCGCCTCGCCAACACCGGCGACGGGCTTCTGACCGCCATCAAGGTCATGGAGGCCGTGACCGAGACCAAGCAGCCCCTGTCCGTGCTGGCGTCCCCGATGCACATGTATCCGCAGGTGGGCCGCGTCCTGCTGCGCAAGAGCGGCACGGAGCCCCTGCTGCGCGTGATGAGCGAGGCCACCACCCACGAGCTGTGCGAGGAGAAGGTCGACAGCATCATCGAGGCCATGCGCGCGGCGGGCAAGCTGATCCGCGTCAAGTAAGGAGGCGTCACCATGGTAGAAATCAAAGACCTGTTCGATCTGGACAAGACGATCGCCAAAAAGCTCTTTGAGGGCAAGACCTACCCCTGGGAGGTCCTGGACGAGATCAAGGGCTTTATTCTGGAGCTGGGGCCGACCCTCGACCCCGAGGAATACGACAACCCCGCCGAGGGCGTGTGGGTCGCGAAGGATGCGAAGGTCTTCCCGTCGGCCTGGCTCGGCTCCCCCTGCATCATCGACCACGGCGCGGAGATCCGCCACTGCGCCTTTATCCGCGGCAGCGCCATCGTCGGCAAAAACGCCGTCGTCGGAAACTCCGTGGAGCTTAAAAACGTCGTGCTCTTCGACAACGTCCAGACCCCGCACTATAACTACGTGGGCGACAGCGTGCTGGGCTATAAGGCGCACATGGGCGCGGGCTCCATCACCTCCAACGTCAAGAGCGACAAGACCCTCGTCACCGTCAAGGTCCCCGGCGCCCCCATCGAGACCGGGCGCAAGAAGTTCGGCGCGATGCTGGGCGACTTCGTGGAGGTCGGCTGCAACAGCGTATTAAACCCCGGCACCGTCGTCGGCCGCCGCACGAACATCTATCCCACCTCCTGCGTCCGCGGCGTCATCCCCGCCGACTCCATCTACAAGGACAAGGTGGATATCGTACTGAAGAAGTAAACGTAAGATAGTTTACATAACAAAGCCGCCCGGTCGGGCGGCTTTGCTCATTTGAGACTTCTGTAGTCGTCGCTTTCGCTGATGCTGTCGGGCGGGAAGAACTCCTCGACGGGGAAGTGGATGCGGCTGAAGAGGGTGCAGGGGTCGTCGGTGATGGTGCCTGGGCACTCCTTTTCCGGCATGCAGTAGTCGTAGGCCGGGACGACGAGCTGGGTGTCCCGCTCCAGACGGATGATGCTGAACTGGCCGATGGTCGCAAACCAGCGGCGCGGCGTATCGGCAAAGATCAGGCGTTCGGAAAAAACGCCGCGGATGTGCTCGGGGATGCTGCGGTGCTCAAGCTCGGTGGGGACCACGGTCTCCGCGTCGCTGAGGCGGCAGTGCAGGCAGATGGGGTCGACCGCGCTGACCACCGCGATGGGGAGGTCGGCTGCCTCGCCCCCGGCTGCGCCGTCGGAGGTGAAGGTGCGCACGCTCCCCACACTGCCGAAGAGCATGACGCGCTTGTCGAACACGCACAGGCCCGTCACCGTCTCGCCCGCGGGGAAGGTCTCACCGGTCACGCTGTAGAAATAGGTGCAGTCCACAGTGTAGTAGCCGCGGTTGAAGCTCACCGGCTCGACGCTGACGTCCACGCTCAGCAGCCGGGCGCTTTTCGGGCGTATGCTCAGCGCGTTTTCTATGTAGGTCTGGGAAGTCTCGGTGGGATAGACGCGCAGATCGTCCACGCAGTCCTTGTCGCGGCAGCTGTCGAAGATCTTTCGCGTATTGACGCAGACAGCCTCCCGAATGGACGCCGGGCTCTCCACCGGCCCGGCCGTAACTCTGTCGGCCATACAGATACCTCCTGTCATGAAACTCACTACAGTCTATGCGGCGGCGGAGGAGACGTGCCAAAAAAGTCTTGAAATGGCGGGGGCGACTGTGTATAATACAATAGTTATTTTGATTGACAGGGGAGGGGTATTCCATGGACCACTTCGGATTCATACACGAAAAGCTGGACATCAAGATCCTGATCCTCTTCATCCTCCGCCGCCTGCCCGGCACGGTGGAGCCCAGCACCCTGGGCGATCTCTGCCGCCAGTGCGACGACGGCGTGGGCTACTTCGATTACTCCGACTGTCTGGCCGAGCTCATCGACAGCGGCCTCGTCGCCGAGAACGAGGAGGGCTTCGCCATCACCGAGAAGGGCGCGAAAAACGTCGACCTCGTGGAGACGAGCATCCCGTACTCGGTGAGAAACAAGGCCGTCAAGCTGCTGGAGCCTGTGCGCGTCACGCTCCAGCGCCTCGCCATGATCACCGCCGAACACGAGACGGAAAAGGACGGCTGCTTCGTCACCCTCGCCATGAGCGACGGGGAGGGCGAGATCATCCGTCTGCGCCTTCTCTGCGGCGGGGAGGAGCAGGCCAGGACCATCGAGAAAAACTTCCGCCGGGGCGCGGAGAGCTACTACCAGCGCTTTGTCGAAATGCTGAGCGAACAGGGCTGACCGCCGTCCCGCATATCCTTTGGAGGCGATATACAAATGAAAACATTCATCCCCGAGGGCTATCAGAGCCTGCTGTCCATCTATGACACCCAGAAGGCCATCAGCCTTTTGAAGCGCATCTTCGCCGACAACCTCGGCGCGAGGCTCGACCTCTACCGCGTGTCGGCCCCGCTGTTCGTCGACGAAAACTCCGGCCTCAACGACAACCTCAACGGCTACGAGCGGCCCGTCTCCTTCGACATCCTCCACGCCGACGCGAAGGCCGAGGTCGTGCAGTCCCTCGCCAAGTGGAAGCGCATGGCCCTCAAGCGCTACAGCTTCTGGCCGGGCAAGGGCATCTATACCGACATGAACGCCATCCGCCGCGACGAGGACGAGCTGGACAACCTCCACTCCGTCTACGTCGACCAGTGGGACTGGGAGAAGGTCATCCTGCCGGAAAACCGCAATATCGACTATCTCAAGTCCACGGTCATGGACATCGTCTCCGCCATCTGCGACACGCAGAGCACCATGCAGGCCATCTACCCCCAGCTCGCAGCGCTGCCGAAGCTCGAAAAGCGCGTGTGCTTCGTCACCACCCAGCAGCTTGAGGACATGTATCCCGACCTCACCCCCAAGCAGCGCGAGAACGCCTATGTCAGGGAGCACAAAACCGTCTTCATCATGGGCATCGGCAAGACGCTCAAGTCCGGGCAGAAGCACGACGGGCGCGCCCCCGACTACGACGACTGGGACTTGAACGGCGATATCATGGTCTGGGACGATCTGCTCGAGTGCGCGATGGAGCTGTCCTCCATGGGCATCCGCGTCGACCCCGCGTCGATGGACCGCCAGCTCACCCTCGCGGGCTGCGACGAGAGACGGAAGCTGCCGTACCACAAGGCCCTGCTCGCAGGCGAGCTGCCCCTCACCATCGGCGGCGGCATCGGTCAGTCGAGACTGTCCATGCTCCTGCTCGGCAAGGCCCACATCGGCGAGGTGCAGGCCTCCATCTGGGACAATGAGACCCAGCGCATCTGCGAGGAAGCCGGGGTCATGCTGCTCTGATTGAAAGAATCCACGGAATGCCTTCCGTGGATTCTTCGCTGATGCTGATGCTGATGCTGATGCTGATGCTATTCGACTTTCTCTGCTCCCGGCGCGGGGGCCGCAAGCGGCTTCGGATCTGCGTCCGCGTCGCTGCGGCTCAGGCCGTGCATGAAGCCGTTGACCGCGGTGGAGTGGACGTCCCCGGCGATGATCCGCCCGTCCCGGAGGTAGAGCGAGACGACGACCTTGCCCTGCCCGCCGGGGTAGTTTGTGATGTCGTAGCAGTACTGGCGGCAGCTCTCGCCGAGGTGGGAATTGAGATCATAGCCCTGCTTGAGCTGGAGCTTGTTGTACTGGGCCATGATGCCGTCGAGCTTTTTCGGAACCACCACCGTGCGGAAGCTCTCCGTCTCGGGGTCGACCTCCCAGCCGAGGGTTTTCAAATACGCCGCCCGGCCCTCGGTGGTGTTGAGGTCCGGGGCGCCGTCCCGCTTGAACACGCTGCGCGCCGTCCCGAACAGCAGCAGAAGGATGCCGCCGATCAGGAGAAGCGTCAGCAGCTTCTTAAAAGTGGATTTTCGGGTTTTCTGTGCCATAGTCTGCTCCCTTCCGCCGCGCCGCTCAAGTGACGCGGCTTTATGCGCGGCGCTCTGCCGCTTCCGCTGACTATGCTATTCCGCCCCGGACGGGGCTATGACCGCTGAAAGGGGATTATTATGTCGATGAGACTGGACAGACTGCTCTCGGAGCTCGGCGCGGCGTCAAGAAGCGAGCTCAGGCAGATCATACGCCGGGGGCGCGTCAGTGTCGACGGCGCCGTCGTGACCGAGCCGGAGCGGCGCGTCGACCCGGAGAGCAGCGAGATCCGCCTGGACGGGGAGCTTCTGACCTACCGGCGCTGCCGCTATTTCATGATGGACAAGCCCGCGGGGGTTTTAAGCGTCACGGAGGACAGAAAGCAGAAGACCGTCCTCGACCTGCTGCCGCCCGAGCTCAAGCGCCTGGATCTCTTCCCGGTGGGACGGCTCGACAAGGACACGAGCGGGCTGCTGATCCTCACAAACGACGGGGACTTTGCCCACAGGGTCATCTCCCCAAAGTCCGGCGTCGAAAAGCGCTACCGGGCCGAGGTCGAGGGTGTGCCGGACGAGGAGGACGTCAAAGCCTTCGCGGAGGGGCTGACCCTCGGCGACGGGACGAAGTGCCTGCCCGCGAGGCTCGAGATCACGGGTACGGACACCTGCTATGTGACCGTCATGGAGGGCAAATATCACCAGGTCAAGCGCATGCTCGCCTCCCGGGGCAAGCCGGTCAAGGCACTGCGCAGACTCTCGGTCGGGGCGCTGGAACTCGGCGAGGCGCTTGGGCCAGGCGGCTTCCGGGAACTGGAGAAAAACGATTTGTGCAAGGTGTTGAGAGACTTTACCATCGGCAAATAGTCGAAAAAACACGGGCTTTGTCGGAGGCTTTTTGAGCGTTAGCGACACAAAGCGAAAAAAATTCACAAAAAAACCGCATTGTTTCTATTGATAATTACATAAAAAAGCGCTATTATGGTAGACGTCACTTGGAGCGGATACGGCCAGACGGCAAAAGGGCTTCAACATATTGCTCAAAGCCGGGGCAAAACGGCCGTATCGAGATAAAGCAGAGCGGGGGATGAGACCCCGCAGACCGCCGGAGAGGGCGGTCTCCCGCGCGCCCGGGGAGAAGGATGCGCGCAGGCTGTGTGAGAATGGGAGAGAGAACGCATGTCCAGCAGAATATTTCAGAATGTGATCATTCAGATGAAGGACGCGGTGGACAGAACCATCGGCGTCGTGGACGAGCAGGGCTTTGTCGTGGCCAGCAGCGAGCTTGCCATGCTGTATGAGTTTGACGGGAGCGAGAGACCCGTCTCCACCGGGACGAGGACCTACTACGCCCTCTATTCGCCCGGCGCAAAATTTGACTACGCCGCCTTCACCGAGGGCACAGACGCGCTGAGCCGAACCATCTGCGCCATCTCCGCCGTCGCCTTCAACGAGGCCAAGAACAACTACGAGGAGAAGCACAACAAGGCCGCCTTCATCAAAAACATCATCTCCGACAACATCCTGCCGGGGGATGTGTATGTGCGCGCCAAGGAGCTGCACTTCGTCACCGACGAGCCGCGCTGCGTCCTGCTCGTGCGGCAGATGGAGAACCCCGACGTCGCCGCGGTGGAGGCCATCCAGCGCCTCTTCCCCGACCGGCAGAAGGACTTTGTGCTCAACATCAATGAGACGGACATCGTGCTCGTCAAGTCCCTGCCGAGCGCCTATTGCCCCGAGGAGATCCTCAAGGTCGCGCGCAGCATCGAGACGACCCTGATGGAGGAGCTCGGCATCAAGTCCGTCATCGGCGTGAGCACCAACGCGAGACACCTGCGGGAGCTTGCCGACAAGTACAAGGAGGCGCAGGTCGCCATCGAGGTCGGCCGCGTCTTCGAGAGCGACAAGACCATCATCAACTATGAGAGCCTGGGCCTCGGCCGCATCATCTACCAGCTTCCGACGACCCTGTGCGAGATGTTCCTCAATGAGGTCTTCAAGAAAAACCCCATCGAGACTCTGGACGAGGACACGCTCGAGACCATCAACCGCTTCTTCGAGAACAACCTCAACGTCTCCGAGACTTCGAGAAAGCTCTATGTCCACCGCAACACCCTGGTCTACCGCCTGGAGAAGATCAAGAAGATGACCGGGCTCGACCTCAGGGAATTTGACCACGCCATCGTCTTCAAGGTGGCCATGATGGTCAAGCAGTATCTCGACTCTCTGGGCGCCAAGTACTGAGAACTCTTCTCATTCGCCCGATTTGGAGGATTATTCATGGTTTTAATGCAGAATGTGCGTAAGGTGTACGAGAGCAGCAACACCGTCGCGCTCGACAACGTGAGCCTTACCATCGAGGACGGGGAGTTTGTGTTTTTGGTCGGCCCCTCCGGCTCCGGCAAGACGACGCTCATGAAGCTCATCACCGGCGAGGTGAGACCCACCTCCGGCAAGGTCATCGTCAACGACTTCGACATGAGCACCATCAAGCGCCGGAAGCTGCCCAAGATGCGCAGGACCCTGGGCGTGGTGTTCCAGGACTACCGCCTGATCGAGAATATGAACGTCTACGACAATGTGGCCTTCGCCATGCGCGTCGTCGGCGCGCCCAACCGGGAAATCAAGGAGCGCGTGCCCTACATACTGGAGCTTGTCGGTCTCGGCGGCCGCGAAAAGCGCATGCCGGGCGAGCTCTCCGGCGGCGAGCAGCAGCGTGTCGGCATCGCGAGGGCCCTGGTCAACAGCCCGCGCATGATCGTCGCGGACGAGCCCACCGGCAACCTCGACCCCGTGCGCTCTCTGGAGCTCATGCTTTTACTGGAAAAAATCAACGAGATGGGGACCACGGTCGTGGTCGTCACCCATGAGAAGGAGCTGGTCAACGCCTTCTCCAAGCGCGTCATCACCATCGACTGCGGCGAGAAGACCGGCGACAGCAATGAGGGGGGGTACTACGGCATATGAGACTGGGCTACCTCATCCGCGAGGGCTTCCGCAGCATCACGACGCACGGCTTCATGTCCTTCGCGACCGTCACCATCATCGTCGCCTGCCTCATCATCATGGGCAGCGTCTCCCTCCTGTCTCTCAACATCGACGCGCTGATCAAAGACCTTGAGGACCAGAACGAGGTCGTCGTCTTCGTCGACGAGACCGTCGCCGACGAGGCCGCGGCGCGCGATCTGCAGCCGTATATCGAGAGCGTGGCAAACGTGTCCTCGGCGCAGTTCGTGTCCCGCGACGAGGCCATGGACAGCTTTATGAGCAAGTACGACGCCTCCCTCATGGAGGGCATCGACTCGGACGTGTTCCGTCACCGCTACATCGTCCATCTGAGCGATATCGCCTACATGTCCCAGACCAAGCTGGAGCTCGAGGCGATCCCGGGCGTGGCGAAGGTCAACGCCCATCTCGATTACGCGCAGAGCTTCGTCACCATCCGCAACGTCGTGACCGTCGTGTCGCTGGTGCTGATCGTGATGCTGGTGTTCGTGTCCTTCTTCATCATGTCCAACACCATCAAGCTCGCCACCTTCGGGCGGCGTGAGGAGATCGCCATCATGAAGATGGTCGGCGCGACCAACGGCTTTATCCGCCTGCCCTTCGTGGTGGAGGGTCTGGTGCTCGGCATGATGGGCGGGGGCCTCGCCTTCCTCGCGGAGTGGGGCCTGTACAACGTCGTCACCGGCCGGGTGGTCGGCACGATCACCGGGACCTTCATCAACGTGATCCCGTTCCGGAATGTCGCGCTGGAGGTCTTCGCGGTCTATATGGCCGTCGGCGTCCTGGTCGGCGCCTTCGGCGGCGTGAATGCAATCAAGAATTATCTGAAGGTTTAACTGACGGCGGCGTCCGCCATGGGAGCAAATCTTTATGAAAAGGAAAAAGGCAATATCCGTTATCGCGGTCATCCTGGCCCTGCTGATGCTGCTGAGCCTGGTTACAAGCGTCATCCCCATCATCGCCCACGCGGACGAGCTGAGCGAGCTTGACGCGCTGCGGGCGAAGAAAGAGGAGCTGAGCGGCCAGGTCAAGGAGATCAAGGAGCGCATCGACGGCCTGCAGGAGCAGAAGTCGAACGTGCTCGACCAGGTGATCGCCCTCGAGGAGCAGAACCGCCTCGCCCAGGAACAGATCAAGCTGATCGACGAGGAGATCAGCAGATACGAGATCCTGATCCTCAATAAGGGGCGGGAGGTCGCCGCGGCCAAGGACCGCGAGCAGGTCCAGCTTGACAAATACCGCACGCGCGTGCGCGCCATGGAGGAGAGCGGGGGCTACAACATCCTCGCGCTGATCCTCAATTCCGACAGCTTCTCGCAGCTTATGACCGCCATGGACGACATGGGCGAGATCATGGAGAGCGACAAGCAGCTCCAGCAGGATTACGAGAACGCCCGCGAGGAGACCGAGGAGCTCAAGGCCCAGTACGAGGAAGAGAAGACCGTGTACGAGGGCAAGCAGGAGGAGCTGCGCGGCGAGCAGGCGGCCCTTCAGTCCGATATCAAGATGGCCGCGGCCCTGCTGTACGAGCTGCAGGACGAGATCGATGCGGCCATCCGGGAGTATGAGGCCGCGGAAGCTGCCGAGCAGGCCGCCGCCGAGACCATCTCCTATTTCATTGCAAGCTACAACGCCCGCAAAGCTGCCGAGCAGGCCGCTCAGCAGGCGGCCTCCCAGCAGGCCCAGACCCAGGTGGCCGATATGATCCAGGCCAATATGGACGCGCTTTCAAGCGGGGGCGAGCTTGTCTACACGCAGGAGCAGATCGAGCAGGTCGCCCAGCAGGCCTCCGTCAATGTGATCTCCGGCAGCCAGTCCAGCGGCTTTGTCTGGCCGCTGCCGTGCAGCACCAGAGTGACCAGCCGCTTCGGCAACCGCACCGACCCCTTCACCAGCGAAACCCGCTACCACAGCGGCATTGATATCGACGGCTTCGGCAACGACGGCGCGCCCGTCGTGGCGGCGGCCGCGGGGACGGTGATCACCGCCTCCTACGACGGCTCCTACGGCAACTATGTCGTCATCGACCACGGCGGCACCTCCACGGTCTACGCGCATATGTCGGGCCTCGCGGTCTCCTACGGGCAGAGCGTCAGCCAGGGTCAGACCATCGGCTATGTCGGCGCGACAGGCCGCGCTACCGGCACTCATCTCCACTTCGAGGTCTATGTCGGCGACAGCAGGGTCGATCCGGCACAGTATTTCTCCGGCATTTCCTACTACAACTGCTGAGCGTTAAGCACCGCGTTTTTCGCGTATTCAACCAAAGGCACGATGGGCCGCCCGAGGGCGGTCGCGGTTCGACTCCGGCACAGAAATGATTAGAAAGACAGATTCATGGCTGGCAAAGCTCCTGTGCGTTTCCCTCTGCGCGGCGCTGCTGACGGGCTCGTTCCCCCTGAGCGCCGCCGCCGTCTCCCAGTCCGAGATCGAGGCCCTGCGCGTCAAGCGCGACGAGATCCAGGCTCAGAGAATGGAAAAGCAGGCGTTCGTGGACGAGCTTAAAAACAGCGCCGTCGGCATCCTGGTGCAGAAGCGCGCCCTGGACGAGCGCAACATGTACACCATCCAGCAGATCCAGCTCAACAGCGAGGAGATCGCCCTCTACGATGAGATGATCTCCGAGAAGGAGCAGGAGGTGCTCCACGCCCAGGAGCTTGAGAAGGAGCAGCTCGAACGCTACCGCTCCCGCGTCAGGGCGATGGAGGAAAACGGCAATCTCAACTACCTGGCCCTGATCCTCAAGGCCAACGACCTGGGCGAGATGCTCACTGCCATGGACGATGTGGGCGAGATCATGCAGCGCGACCGCGAGCTTGAGGACGAGTACATCCGCGCCCGCGAGAACACCGAGGAGGTCAAGGCGGAGTACGAGAGCTACCGTGCGGACATCAACGCCAAGCAGGAGGTGCTGCGCTCCGAGCAGGAAAAGCTTCAGGCCGAGATCGACGAGGCGGACGAGCTGCTGCTGAGCCTGCATGAGGACTATCTCAACCGCCAGGCCGAGATCGCGGAGATCCAAAAGGAGGAGGACGCGACGAACGCCTCCCTCAACGCGCTGGTCGCCGAGCTCGAGGCCGAGCGCGCCGCCGAGGCGGCGGCCGCGGCTGCCCAGAGCGGCGGAGGCGCCGGGAGCGGCGTGAGCTCCCAGGCCGCGGTCTACGCCACAGGCTACTTCATCTTCCCGGTTGCCAGCTATGCGTACATCTCCAGCCGCTTCGGCGAGCGCATCCACCCCATCACGGGTGAGAAAAAGCACCACAACGGCATGGACATCGCCGCCAACTCCGGCACCGCGGTCTTCGCCGCCGACGGCGGCAGGGTCGTGCTGGCCGAGTGGTACGGCGGCTACGGCAACTGCATCATGATCGAGCACGGCAACGGCTACAAGACCCTGTACGGCCATCTGTCCTATATCGGCGTGCGGGAAGGGCAGTATGTCAACCAGGGCGACACCATCGGCCAGGTCGGCAGCACGGGCAATTCCACCGGCCCCCACCTGCATTTTGAGGTCTACGCGAACGGAAACCGCATCGATCCCGAACAGTTCTTCTCCGGGCTCAACATCTCGGCGGACGCCGGTGTGTGATACTGTTTTTCGTTAAAACGGCTCGTTTTAACGAAAAGGCATCGCGCGAAGCGCGCTGCCAGTTTTGTGCCCTTGGGCACAAAACACGTCTCATAGGTCTCCGACGCGCCGTTGGCGCTATAAAACGGCTTTAAGCCGTTTTATGGGGTGTTTTATGCCGGGCAGTCGGACATGACTGCCCGGCAAAAGCGGTCATTCAGCGCGCTTTTCATTTCTACGGAGGTATTTCATGAGACTCGGACAGAGAATCCTTCAGGCTATCCTGAACTTTTTCTCAGCCATACTGAATCTGCCCATACGGCTCAAATATGTGATCCTCGTGATCCTTCTGCTCGTCGGCGGGACGTACTGGAAGACCCGCCGGGACATGCTCAACGCCGTCGGCGGCAGGAGCGAATACGATGAGGCCATGCGCTACATCGAGATCAAGAACGTGGTCGACAAACGCTTCATCGACCCGGTGGACCGCAGCACCCTCGGCGACAACGCGGCGGCCGCCATCATCGCGGGGCTCGGCGACAAGTGGAGCTACTACATGTCGCCCAACGAGTACAAGGCCTATCAGCTCAGCGCCACCGGCGAATACGCCGGGATCGGCATGGCCCTTCTGAAGGAGGAGGGCGGCGGCTTTGAGGTCATGTCCGTCAACATGGATTCGCCCGCGGCCTGGTCGGGACTCACCGCCGGGGACATCATCACCAGCGTCGACGACATCGACCTGACCGACAAGACCCTCGACGAGGCGAGAAAGCTGATCCGCTCCCGCCTCAACACCAAGTTCACCCTCGGCATCAACAACGGCAAGAAGCAGATCGAGGTCGACTGCTCCGGCGTGTATGTGAGCTCTGTGCTCTCCCGTCTGGAGAAGACCCAGGCGGGCTATCTCCAGATCAAAAACTTCGAGGCCGGTACGGCGAAGGACTGCAAGGCCGCCATTGAGACCCTGCTCAACCAGGGCGCCAACGCCCTGTGCATCGACCTGCGCGGCAACCCCGGCGGCCTGGATACCGAGGTCGCGGAATTTCTCGATTATCTGCTGCCGAGCGGACGGCTCTTTATCATGCAGTACAAAGACGGCAGGCAGGAGATCACCGAGTCCGACGGCATGTGCATCCAGCTTCCGATGTGCGTGCTCATCAACGCCGACACCTTCGGCGAGGCCGAGGTCTGCGCGGCCGCCCTGCAGGAGTTCCAGTGGGCCACCCTGATCGGCGAGCCGACCACCGGCAAGACCAGGACCCAGGAGACCATCGCCCTGTCCGACGGCAGCGCGATCAGGCTCTCCACCGGCACCTACCTCACCGGCAGCGGCGTGGACATCAGCGCCCACGGCGGCGTCTCGCCCGGCTACATCATGCACAACACCGACCCCAGCGCCACCGGCACCACGCTCGGCACCACCGGCGACAGCTCCGGCAGCGGCGTCACCTCGGCGGACGAGCAGCTCATGTACGCGCTCAAGATTCTGAGTTGACACGGGCGCGCCGAAAACGTATAATCGTTCCCGCCCCGGGCGGGTACACTATAAAAAGATTGAACTGAAATATAAGCCGGTCACGCGGCAGAAGGAGATCGTCACTATGGCTACGAACGCTACGAACGCAAGCAGATTCAAAATGAGTCAGGAGCGCCTTGACGCGATCAAGGAGGAGCTCAACTACCTCGAAACCGTCCGCGAGAAGGAAGTCTCGGAGCTGATCAAGGAGGCCAGGAGCTTCGGCGACCTGTCCGAGAACAGCGAGTACGACGAGGCCAAGACCGAGCAGGGCAAGCTTTATTCCAAGATCGCCGAGCTCAAGGTCCTCATCGAGAATGCCGAGATCGTCGAGAAGGGCGAGGAGGACGCGCCCAAGGGCGCCGTCACCCTCGGCAGCATCGTTCGCGTTCTGGACGTGGAATTTGACGAGGAGCAGACCTATGAGATCGTCGGCTCCCAGGAGGCCAATCCCAAGGACGGACGCATCTCCGACGACTCCCCGGTGGGCCGCGCCCTGCACAGCCACCGCGCGGGCGACACCGTCTCCGTCGCCGCCCCCGCCGGTGAGATCAAGCTGAAGATCCTCTCTGTCGAGAACAAGTAAGTGGAGCGTCGGGATATGAGCGAAGAGAAGAATACACAGCAGGCCCCCGAGATGGAGCTGTCCGAGATCCTGCAGGTGCGCCGCGACAAGCTCGCCGCGCTGCAGCAGGAGGGGCGCGATCCGTTTCAGCAGACCAAGTTTAATCGCACGGCCTGGTCCCAGGAGATCAAGGACCGCTACGACGATTTTGAGGAAAAGCAGGTGAAGGTCGCCGGGCGCATCCTCTCCAAGCGCGGCATGGGCAAGGCCATCTTCTGCCACATCAAGGACGACCGCGGTCAGATCCAGCTCTACATCCGCTCCGACGCCGTGACGCCCACGGAGTTTGCCGACTTCCGCAAGTACGACATCGGCGACATCATCGGCGTAGGCGGCTATGTCTTCAAGACCAAGACGGGGGAGATCTCCGTGCACGTCCAGTCCGTCGTGCTGCTGGCCAAGTCCCTGCGGCCCCTGCCGGAGAAGTTCCACGGCATGACCAATACGGAGCTCAAGTACCGCCAGCGCTACGTCGATCTCATTGTCAACGACGACAGCCGCCGCAACTTTGAGATCCGCTCCAAATTCATCTCCTATGTCCGCCGCTACCTGGACGGGCGCGGCTACATGGAGGTGGAGACCCCGGTCCTCAACACCATCTCCGGCGGCGCCACCGCGCGCCCCTTCATCACCCACCACAACACCCTGGACCTTGACATGTACCTGCGCATCGCCACCGAGCTCAACCTCAAGCGCCTCATCGTCGGCGGCATCGAGCGCGTGTACGAGATCGGCCGCATCTTCCGCAACGAGGGCATGGACACCCGCCACAACCCGGAGTTCACCTCCGTCGAGCTCTATGAGTCCTACGCCGACTTCAACGACATGATGGACCTCTTCGAGGAGCTCCTGTCCGGCGCGGCTATGGACATCCTCGGCACCTATGACGTGGAGTGGCAGGGGCAGCAGGTGAGCCTCGCCCCCGGCTTCAAGCGTCTGACCATGGCCGAGGCCGTGAAGGAATACCTCGGCATCGACTTCATGGCGATCCCCGACGACGCGCAGGCCGTCGCCGCCGCGAAGGCCGCCGGGGTCGACATGGAGAAGGTGGAGCCCACCTGGGGCCACGCGCTCTATGAGTGCTTCGACCAGAAGGTGGAGGAGAAGCTGGTGCAGCCGACCTTCATCACCATGCACCCGGTGGACGTGTCGCCGCTGGCCAAGCGCAGCCCGAAGGACCCGCGCCTGACCGAGCGCTTTGAGCTCTTCATATGCTCGAGCGAGATGGGCAACGCCTTCTCCGAGCTCAACGACCCCATCGACCAGAGGCAGCGCTTCGTCAAGCAGATGGAGCTGCGCGCCAAGGGCGACGACGAGGCCGGCATGATGGACGAGGATTTCATCAACGCCCTCGAGTACGGCATGCCTCCCACGGGCGGCCTCGGCATCGGCATCGACCGCTGCGTCATGCTGCTCACCGGCGCAAGCTCCATCCGGGACGTGATCCTGTTCCCGAC
>CADAAM010000112.1 GCA_902785905.1 Oscillospiraceae bacterium
CGACGGGGCCGCTGTAGACGGCGATGGGATTGGTCATGAGCGCACCTCCTCGGGTATGGCGGTGGCGAAGTAGATAATATCGCTGACGGCGCGCTCCTCGCCGAAGTCGACGTGGTTGATGGGCCCGCCCATCATGATGATCTCCGCGGTCTGGCCGCCGTCGAGGGTGTAGGCCTTCCGGACGTTCTTGGAGTAGATGATGCGCGCCAGCTCATTGATCGTGGCGCGGGGGCGCGCGTCGGGCGTGTGGTTGATGGTCATGAGCAGGTAGTGCAGATCGCCGGTCATGGCGATGCAGGAGCGGGAGTACTCGGTGTTGATCTCACCGATGGGGTAGGCGGGGCAGTACTGCAGCTCCCCGTTGTCGACCAGCACCGGCCCGAAGGCTACGGCGAAGACGATATCGTTATCCTGTATGAAGCGCTCGGCCTCGCCCTCACCCATCAGCTCGCCCGCGCGGGAGAAGAGCATGTCGCCCGAGGCGGTGAAGAAGCAGGAGTCGACCTGCGCGGGATTGTTGCGATAGAGCTTGCGCTGATAGGCCGTGATGCCCAGATCGCGGAAAGCGTAGAAGTCGCCGTTCATGGCGACGACCGCGTTGGAGGCGCTGGCCATGTCGGAGGCGTAGAGCTGTACGCTGGAGCTGTAGCTGTCCTCGGCCAGCTTGCGTCTCAGCTGTGAGCCGTGGGCCACCTTGACCTCGGCAAAGGTGCAGCAGCGCTGCTCAATATATTCCTTCCACGCGACGACAAAAATCGTGTCGTCGAGGTAGTAGCGGATCGGCTCGTCCGGGACAAAGTCGGCGGAGGGGTCGAAGGTCATCTTCTGCCCGTCCAGCAGGATCGAGGCCTTCTGGATCAGGGCGGTGATGTCGGCGGGATCATAGGTCATGCCGAAGCCGTTGGGGTCCGGTGCTGGGGCGACGGTCGCGCTCTCCTGCAGGGTGTAGATCTTGCGGATATAGGCGAGATCGCCGAAGGCGTCGGAGGCGGCGTTGTTGACGTAGACGTCCAGCTTGTCCGACAGGCGCAGCTTTGTGTCGAACACCGCAAGGCACACAACAGCCAGCGACAGCGCAAAGAAAATCAGGCTCAGAAGCGCGCGGAAGAAGCCGGGGATGCGGCGCTTGCGATACTCCTTCGGGGGTTTGACGGGCTTTGCCGCCTTCGGGGGTTTGTCCGCCTGCTTTTCCTTCGGGGGCTTGTCGGCTTTTTCGCGCCGCGGCAGTCTCAGGCCGCGTTTGGGCTTTTCCGCCCCCGCTTCCACGGGCTCTTCCTCCTGCGGCACAGGCCTCGGCAGCGGCGCCCGCGCGGGCTCAAAGCGGACGGTGGCCTCCACCGGCAGCTGTTCCGCAGCGGGTTCTTCCAATGGTTCGGACTCGGCGGAGTAGGTCTCAAGGCTCTCCCGGAGCGCGCTGCGGCGCTCCGTTGTTTCTTCGGACGTCTCGGCCGTTTCCCCGCGAAACTCTGCGAGGATGGCGTCAAGATCGCTTAAATCGTAAGTTTCTTTACTCATGCTCTGTCTCCGTTATCAGGAAATCCCCCCGGCCAGCGCACTCAGGAGCCGGGAATCCGCGACGATCTGCCAGCGGCCGTCCGTATATCTCAGGGACACGCGCAGGTCGTCGACCGTATAGTAGTCCTGCGCGCTCTGCAGCACCACGTCCAGAGCGGCGAGATAGGCCTCGTCCGCAACGTCCGGCAGCACCTGGCGGTTCTCGTCGTAGACCTTGCCGACCGGGCGCTCGGCGACAATGCGCTCAACCTGGCGCTGGGTCTCTGCCGCGACGGCGTCCTCCAGCCGGGCCAGATCCAGCCGGGTCACGTTCACAGCCTGCGCGGCCTCCAGCTTTTCAACGCTGCACTCGCCCTGAAGCGCATAGGAATAGCTGTTGCGCAGAGCCTGATAGACCTTTTGTCCGGCAGGGCTTGCGGGCGCCGTACCGAGACCGAGATCGGAATAATCACGAAGCTGTGCGTAGGCGGTCGTGTAATCGCCCGCGCATACGGCGTCGAAAAAGGTGCGTACCGTGTCGGCGGGGTCACCGTCTGGCTTTGCGTAGATCGTGCCGTAGTACATGCCGGCCGCGGAGAGCAACAGGGCTCCCGTGCTCAGAATCAGGGCGAAGAAAAGCCCGATAAAGCGCGCATGGTACTTCACGCAGAGGACGATGATCAGAATGAAACCCAGCACCAGAAAAGCGCCGATGGCTGCGGCGGGGACGATCGCCGGCAGGGCTACGCGGTCGGGCACGGGTTCGGGCGTCGGCGCGACAGGCGCGGCGGCAGCGACGGGGGTCGGGGTCGGCTCGGGCGTGGGCTCGGGCGTGGGCTCCGGCTTATTCGCGAGCTTTTCGGTGTACTCGCACATGGCGGTGCACCAGGCGCTGAGAAACTCCTCGGAGGTGTTGGCGCTCTTCGTCATCATGACAAGGGCGATGGGCTGAGTGGTAAAGCAGAGGGCGCAGTCGTTGAGCACGTAGTTCTCCGGAATCCAGCCGGGCTTGTGCGCAATGCGGAAGCGCGGCTCATTGAGCTTGAAGAATTGATTGGTCATCGCCTTCTGCATGGTCTCAATGATGTTGGGGAAGCGCTCGGGCTCATTGTACAGGAGCTTGAGGCAGTTGATGAACTCACGCGGGGTATAGTTGTTGTACATCGTGATGTCCATGCGCTCGCTGCCCGCCTCGACGCCCATGTAGGGCGCGGTTTTCAAACGAAACTCATTATACCCGCCGAGGAAGGTGTCGCACAGAAACATCGCCTGCTGGTTGCTCGACTCGATCAGCACATCGTTGAGCACGGATTCAAAGGTGAAATACGGCTCATAAATGCTCCAGTCGATATTGCCCTTGTTGAGCTCCTCGGTCACGCACATGCACAGAGGCAGCTTAAACATGCTGGCGGCGGAGGCGTATTCGTCGGCATTGATATAGTGCTCCTCACCCGTGACGAGGTTCAGATAGCCGGCATAGACGCCGCTGTCGGTCATGTTGTACTCCTCCATGACCTTTGCCGTGATCTCATCCCAGGAGGGATCCTCCGCTTCCGCCCCGGCAAAAGCGGGCGCGCACCAGCAGCAGGGCCGCGGCCAGGGCCAATATTGAACGAAATGCTTTCATGCAGACACTCCATTACTGATAGTCATACCCAGCTATCTTATCATAAATCAGGAATATTGCAAGAGCTTTGCATACCTTTCAATGCGGTTTCACGGCGGAAAAAGGGAATTTTGCCGCCGCGCGGGCCAGCAGCGAGGGCTTTTTTACCTCCGCCGTGCGCTCATCCTGTGTCTGACCGAGAAAACGGAGCAGGGCGATCTGCGGCTCCATGTCACGGGTGACGGTGATACGGTCCGTGTCATAGCGCCTGACAAGCTCGGGCGCAAAGTACTTGGTCAGCTCCTCCACATGCTCGAGCCGCCTTGGGCCGCGTTTGCTGTCGCGATAGTGCATGGGGACGATCACCTTGGGGAAGAGTTCCTCAACGAGCCGCCAAACCTCCTGCGAGGGCAGGGCGGTGCAGGATCCGGCGGTGACGAGCATGGCGTCCAGATTATAGAGCCTGCCGGCCTGTTCCCCGGTGAGGGGTGCGCCGATATCTCCCATGTGGGCGACGCGGATGCCGTCGGCCTCAATGAGATGCACAAGACAGGAGCCGCGCATGATGCCGCAGACCGTGTCATGCCAGACCTCCATGGGCGTGATCGTAAACGGACACTCGGACTCCGGACGCCCCGAGAGCACGACGCCCTCACGGTAGTTGTGGCCGTAGCTGTCATGGCTGATGAGCAGCCTGTCCGCCTTGAGCCCCGAGAGCTTCGGGTAGCCCACCACATAGTCGCTGTTGTAGGGATCGATCGCAAGGGTGTAGCCTCGATGTGTGATCGTAAAGCAGGCATGTCCCAGCCAGCGTATTTCCATAGAAAACCTCCAAAAAAACAGAACATCCGTAGGGGTCGATCCCCTGATCGACCCGAAATGTACCTCACCTCAAGAACGCGGGCCGATGAGGGCATCGGCCCCTACGGCACAGGCTTCGGGCTTACCCCTCCATGATGTGCAGCCCTCTCAGCTCTGAGCTTTCAATATGCGAGGCGATCTCAAAGGCGTGGGGCTCGAGATAGTCCCAGCTCCCGTGGGTCAGGTGCTGGGCCTTGAGCTCCTTTACCACATTGGCGCAGACATCCTCGATAATGGCGGATTTGAGAATACGCCCCTGCTCGTTGTTGTCCTCCGTGAGCAGGAAGACCAGCGCGTCCTCCATCCCGGAGAGCTTTTCAAGACTTTCCATCCCGCGCAGCTGCCACTTGTAGTAAGGCATGTGGCGGCGATTTAATAAGTAGATGGCTCCGCAGGCGGCGTTGACGAACTCCGCCATCGCGAGCATCGCGGCCCCGTACTCCCCGTGGCGCACGCAGCGGGGATAGTTGTACTGTCCCGCCTGGGCCATGGTGACGACACGGGCGGCGAGCTTCTTGAGCCGCACATCCTCCGGCATCCCGGTCAGAAGCTGCTCGCGGATGGAGCTGAACAGCCCCTGGTCGTCGCGGAAGACCTCGCCGTTTGTGGCCTCGGCCAGAGCGTGGGAGGGGAGGGAGAGCCACTGTCTGTCGCTCTCCGGCGCGCCGCGGCTGCCTGTATAGCGGCTGTAAAAATCCGAAATGCGGCGCACGCCCCGGCTCGTCTCGCTCAGGGCGCTGCGCTCCTCCGCCTTCTTAAACGGCAGGGAGCGGTACGCGCGGGAGAGCTGTACCCCGATGGCGCGGTCCGTCTCGTCGTCGATCCAGAGGCAGAAGCCCTCGGGAAAGTCGTGGTCGCGTGAGATCTCGTCGTCAAAGCCGAAGCACTCCGACCCGTGGCCGACGAGGCCGACGGCGATGCGCCCGGCCCATTTTGAAAAATGCCGGTCGATCATGTCCACGCCGTAGCGCTCATAGAGGCGGCGCGATTCCTCAAGTCCCCTCATAGATTTTCTCCGCCCTTTCCCGGAGCTCCCTCGCGTAGAGGAAGAAGCCGTAATAGTCAAAGCACGGCGCGCATTTGGAGATGGTGAACGCGTGGTAGCCGTCGTGCGCAAGCCCCGGCGCGTTGAGGCAGTCCCAGGCCTTTTCCAGGCACTCGCCGATGCGCTCATCCTCCAGATCGCGCCGCCCGTAGAGCTCGGCCAGGTTGCACCAGGTCACGGCGCAGTCGTTCTCCTGCCGGTCGATCTTTTCAAGGATCGCGAGGGCGAGCTTAAAACAGCGCTCGGCGTTTGGCACATCGCCCGTCTCGTCATAACTCAGCGCCATGTTGTTGTAGAGCCCCGCAAAGCGGTAGTCCGACGGGTCGAGATTGTCGGCATAGACCCGCGCGACGTGGGTGAAGATGGGGATGGAGTCTTTGGCGTGCCCGAAAGCCTTGAGCGTCGTCGCGGCGTTTAAGAGCACCGTCGCCCCGGAGACCGTGCGGCCCATGTGATGCACGCGCACAAGCTCCAGCGCCTCGCTGACCGTCCGAAGCCCCTTGTTCTTTTCGCCCGTGCGGCGGTACTGACCCAAAAGCTCGCTCAAAACCGTGAGCTCGGAGCGCCAGTCATTGTGCGCGCGCGCCTTCGCGAGGGAGCTTTCCAGCAGATCGCGGGCCTCCCGCTCACGCCCACCGCCGCAGAGCTCATCCACCTCCCGAATCAAAAGCGGCACGCTCAGCACGTTCGGGCACGGCGCCGTGTCGGGGGTCCCGGTATACTGGCTGGTATCGAATACACAGCAAAATTCGTTGTGATCCATCATCGACACTCCATCATCACAATGTATCAATTACTATAGCACAAAAGCGCCTTGAAAGAAAGCCGCAAAACGGTTATACTAAATAAAACCATATCTCTGAGAGGAACGAACGCATGAGCAATCGGCTGCAATATGAGAAATCCCCCTATCTGCGACAGCACGCGGACAATCCCGTGGACTGGTACCCCTGGGGCAAGGAGGCATTTGAAAAGGCGAAGCGGGAGGGCAAGCCCGTCTTTCTCTCCATCGGCTACGCCACCTGCCACTGGTGCCACGTCATGGCGCACGAGTCCTTTGAGGACCCGGAGATCGCCGCCATTTTGAACGAGCACTATGTCTCCGTCAAGGTCGACCGCGAGGAGCGGCCCGACGTGGACAGCGTCTATATGCGCGCCTGCATCGCCGCCAACGGCAGCGGCGGCTGGCCCCTGACCGCGATCCTCACCCCCGAACAGGAGCCGTTCTTCGTCGGCACCTACTTCCCGAAGGAGAGCCGGGGCGGCCTGATGGGTCTCAGACTGCTGCTGACGAATATCGCGGAGAGTTGGCGGACGAGACGGCAGGAGCTGACGGAGACAGCGGAGGCCATGCGCGACTGGCTCCGCCGGGAGGTACAGCCCGCGGAGAGCGGGGAGGAGAACCTGCCGCAGAAGGCCGCCGAACAGCTCATGGGCATTTATGACGAGGAGTACGGCGGCTTCGGACGCGCGCCCAAGTTCCCCACGCCGCACAACCTGATCTTCCTGATGGAGTACGCCCAGGCGGCCGAGGACGGAAAACCCCGCGCGGCGGTGGAGCAGACCCTCCGCCAGATGCTGCGCGGCGGGATTTACGATCACTTCGGCGGGGGCTTCTGCCGCTATTCGACCGACCGCGAATGGCTCAAGCCCCATTTTGAAAAGACGCTCTACGACAACGCCCTGATGGCCCTCTGCCTTACCCAGGCCTGGCAGGACGGACACATGGCCCGCTGGCGCGACGCGGCGGAGCAGACTCTCGACTACTGCCTGCGGGAGCTCAAGGCCCCGGACGGCGGTTTTTACAGCGGCCAGGACGCGGACAGCGAAGGGCAGGAGGGGGCCTACTACCTCTTTACCCCGGCGGAGGTCGCGGACGTTCTCGGCGCGGAGGCGGGGCGGCATTTCTGCGAGTGCTACGACATCACCGCGGAGGGCAATTTTGAGGGCAAAAGCATCCCCAATCTGTTGCTCAACAACCGCTGGAACTTCGTACCGGAGGGCTACGAGGAATACCGCGAGAAGCTGCGCGAGTATCGCGCCGCGCGCATGCCGCTCTTCACCGACACCAAAATCCTCGCGGGCTGGAACGGACTGCTGCTCATGGCCCTGGCCCGCGCGGCGCACGCCTTCAAGGATCGGCGCTATCTGCTGGAGGCGCAGGAGCTGGCGGACTTTTTGCTTCAAAACATGCGCCGGGACGGAAAGCTCATGGCCCGTCTGTGTGACGGGGAGCTGCGCTTCGACGCCTCTCTGAGCGATCACGCCTTTGTCGCATTCGGCCTGCTGGAGCTCTACGCCGCCGACTTTGACCCGCGGCACATTCTGGACGCGCTCGGTCTGGCAAACGAGCTGCCCTCGCGCTTCGCCGATCCGAAGGGCGGGTACTTCGACACGCCGTCCGACGGGGAAAAGCTGCTGCTGCGCCCGAAGGAGACCCAGGACGGAGCCCTGCCCTGCGGCAACAGCGCGGCGGCCCGGCTCTTTGAGCGGCTCTTCCGTCTGACGGCGGAGGAGAGCTGGCGCGCGCTGTCGGAAAAACAGCTCGCTTTCGTGAAGTCCGCCGCGGGCGAAACCCCGGCGGGATGCTGCGCGGGCCTGTCGGCGCTGCTGTTCACGGGCAAGGGCACGCGGGAGATCGCACTCGTCCTGCCGACGGAGGAGGTGCCGGAGCAGGCGCGGGCCGTCGTGGACGCATGGCAGCCGGATCTGAGCGTGCTGCTGAAAACCCCGTCGAGGGCCGCGCTCCTGGCCGAGGCCGCGCCCTTCACGGCGGCGATGGAGGCAAAGGACGGCAGGCCGAGCGCCTATGTCTGTGAAAACGGGACCTGCTCTCTGCCGGTCTGCTTTTAAAGGGGGTACATAGAATGAAAAAAGCGCTTGCCCTGCTGCTCGCCCTGTGCCTGATCGCGGGGCTCTGCGGCTGCGGAAAAAAGAAAAAGGCGGAGGCAGAGCCGACCCCGCCGCCTGCGCCCACGCCCACCCCAAACGAGATTTTTGAGGTGAAGCTGACGCTGGACAATCTCTATACCTATTTTGACTACAAGGAATACCGGGCCGACGTGCGGGACGAGGAGACCAGCGAGATCGACTCCTCCACCATCGCCTACGGTCTCCAGCTCAAGCCGCAGTTCACCGCCGCGAACGACCCCGCGCACAAGGACACCATGGCCCTGCGCTTTGACGCCTGGGGTGTGGTGATGAGCGGGGACTTTCAGATCAACTTCGACGATCTCACGTTCACCGGCACCGCCGACGTAAACGAGCGCGTGCGCGTAAACGAGGAGCTGCACTTCTGGCCCAAGGGCAACCGTACCACCACCTGGGCCTTCGGCAATTATTCGAGCAGCAATATCATGTATTTTGACAGCTTCAACGTGGTTGAGGTCAGCGGCAGCGTCTGGCTCAAGATGGCCGACCTCGAAGCGGCCCCCACGCCGACCTTCATCCCC
>CADAAM010000113.1 GCA_902785905.1 Oscillospiraceae bacterium
CTGCCCGCCTGCCAGATCACATTCATGATTTCAAGCTCGCTTTTGGTTAATTCCATGAATACCCCTTCTCTCTCCGTCCGAAGCAACTCCGCACGGTAAATCAGCATATGAACATTGTATATTATTTGTTCCTATTCTATGTCCATAATTACATGTTGTCAAGTACATAAATACTAAAAAAGTGTGAAGCTAACTTGACTGTTAAGGAATATTACTCAAAAAATATGTCGAAAATGTACCGTATTTCAGAAAAACACTTATGCCTTTCCGACCTGCGCACGAACAACAGTGTTTGAAAAATGCGCTTGTATGATTTTTTCAAGTCTCCTATAGAACATTTTCTCCGATAACGGCGATCCCCCGGCTTTTCAGTAATTCCGCCGTTACGCCGTCGCCCGGTATGAGTTTTCCGGAAAAGCTGCCGTCGTAGATCATGCCGCTGCCGCAGGAGGGGCTGTTGCCCTTGAGCAAGGCTTTCTTCGCTCCATAGCGCTCGGCCAGGCGCAGGGTGAATTCCGCGCCCTTTTGAAAGGCCGCCGTCACGTCGCGCCCGTCGCGGCTGACAACGCGCTCTCCCCTGCGCTCACTCGGTTCGCGCGGGGTCGGGAGTCCTCCCGCCGTCTCCGGGCAGACCGGGATCAGGCGGAAGCTTCGCCGCAGATTGTCGAGGGCAGCCGGCGGCAGGGCGTTGTTCCCGCCGCTGTACTTGCAGTCAAAGCCCAAGAGACAGGCGCTTACAAGCAGGACCTCCATTCCGCTCACCTCCGCATGCTCAGGCCGAGGAAGGCCCCGCAGAGGCCGCCGATGATGTGTGTGAGCTGGGAGACGTTGTCCGCCAGGGTGACGCCGCTGACCACCTCGCCCCCGACATAGAGGATCAGCACCAGAATCAGCGTCAGGGGGATGCAGCCCTCGCGCATACCGGCAAGGGAGGACATCACGATCATCATAAATACGATGCCGGAGGCGCCCATCAAGGCCGTGCGTGGAAAGAACAGCCAGTGGACAAGTCCCGAGACCAGCGCGGTGAAGACGATGGCCCAAAACAGCGGGCGGCTGCCGTAGCGCTCCTCCAGCGGCGGGCCGACCACAAGAATCATCATCATGTTGCCGATATAGTGCGAGTAGTCCGCGTGGCCCAGGACGTGCAGCACAAAGCGGGGGTAGGTGCCCAGGTCGTCGAAGGCGGAGCGGTAGACGCTGAAGAGAGCGCGGGTGCTGCGCCCGCCGGTAAAGCGGTCGAGAAACAGGACGCCGAGGCTTAATAGCGCAAAGCTCAGCACCACCGGAGCGTTATACTGGATGCGGATACCGCCGCGTCTCATGCATCCGCCTCCAGCGCGGACAGAGCCTCGTCATAGTATGACTTGGTGTGCGCGTCGAAGCAGACCATGCGCACAAGCTCGATCTCCGGGTGGGAGTCGAGGTAGACCGCGATAGTGCCGACGGCGATCTTTGCCGCCTTGTCCAGCGGGAAGTGATAGACGCCGGTACTGATGGAGGGAAAGGCCACGGTCTTGCACTCATGCTCGGACGCAAGGCACAGGCAGCTCAGATAGCAGGAGGCAAGCAGCTCCTCCTCGTGATGCTGTCCGCCGTACCAGATCGGGCCGGGGGTGTGCAGAACGTACTTGGCCGGGAGGCGGTAGCCTTTGGTGATCTTGGCCTCGCCGGTGCGGCAGCCGTGCAGGGTGCGGCACTCGGCCAGAAGCTCCGGCCCGGCGGCGCGGTGGATGGCGCCGTCCACTCCTCCCCCGCCGAGCAGCGAGGTGTTGGCGGCGTTGGCGATCGCGTCGACATGCTGCTTTGTTATATCGCCCTGTACGATTTCAATGCGCGTCTTCATGCTGTGACCTCCTTATAATTTCGTATCTTCAAAAATAAAACAGCCCGCAACAGGCGGGCTGTTTTATTTTGGTGACCCGTACGGGACTCGAACCCATGTTACCGCCGTGAAAGGGCGGTGTCTTAACCACTTGACCAACGGGCCATATAAAAAGCGCAGCAGCAAGCTGCTGCGCTCTGGTAGCGGCACCTGGATTCGAACCGGGGACACTTCGGGTATGAACCGAATGCTCTGGCCAACTGAGCTATGCCGCCATGTGCTGTATAAACAGCAAAAGAAATATACCAGATCAGAGTCGAAATGTCAACACCCAACAGAAATTTTTTTATTTTTCAAAAATGAAAAGTTTCTCTTGAAATTGGTGGGAAGCTGTGGTAATATAGACGAGCTTCGGAGGGTTAGCTCAGCTGGTTAGAGCGTCCGCCTCACACGCGGAAGGTCGACGGTTCGAGTCCGCCACTCTCCACCAGTGCCGTAATTTGTGCCATAAAATCGCAGGATCTTTTTATTCCCCCATCATAAACAACATAGGCATTGATGAATTAAAACTTGTCTAATTCCTTTTGGATTGTGTCTAACAAGTCATCAACTTCTTTTTTCACTCGCTTCTTTTTCTTGGCTCTTATACATATCTTTTATGAAATCCCGCATAAAGGTTTCTTGATACATTTGCTAACTGCTCTATCTCAATCTTTTGTTAAACTCTAATTCTGTCATTTGGTGGTGTTTGTCTAATGAGTTTATTACATTTATCTCATTATTAGCCATCCACCATTATTATACTATTGTTTCCATTTCTCCATCTATATCTTGTTTTATTACATCTCTATATACTACATCTAAAACATATCTCATTTCTTCAATATCTTTTCTAACATCAATATTTCTTTTCTCAATTACATATATAGCATCTATCATCTTTGTACTGTTATCTATTAATTCGCCCATTCCATATAAAACAATGGTTGATAACCAAGATGAAATCAAACCAATTACTAAGACAACAATACTTGTTATTATTGTTCTTAGAAAACCCATTTCAATTCTTGCATATAAAAGAAAAACATAAATTGAAGATATTACTGTAATTATTATCCCAATTATAAAAACTATTTTAGCTACTTTCTTAATCAATTCACCTGGATTATCAAACATTCTTCTAAACATTTCTTTCTCCTTTTCAATTAATGATATATGATTTTTAACTAATTACTTTTTTAACTGCATATAAAATACCATTGCGGCAGGGAGCATTTTTGTTTTCTGTTACGGTTTATCCTTTGCGGGGTCTTTATAATAGACTGTCGCTCTCCAAGGTTTCCGCTTGCGGTTCTTAATCTGCTTTACACTTGGACTATAATAATACCTAATTCGCGCCCCCCCTTTAAGGACATCTATGTTTATCATAGTGCCATAAATGTGCCATAAAGTCAATTTGAAAAACGGATTATATGGCTTGAAAGCCTTGGCACGCCTCAAATATTCAAGGGTCTACGGAGGATTTGCTGCGCATACTGATCCGCGCGGCGGGACTATTGGATGTGAAAGGCCCCCTTCCTGGGTTTCTTTTACAATATCTTCCTTCCCGAAATCTTGAGATTACAGCATCTTTAGTGTGCGGACCAGGAAATCCGAAAACCACTGACACAAGTCAGCGGTTTTTTGCGTTATGGCAGGTCCCCTCGGAATCCGTCTCCAAGTTGTTGTAATTTTGAAATCTCCGTGATATACTGTTTTTATCTATCCAAAATGCGGAGGTAATGCCATGTCTGCCACGATTCTTGATGACGCCCGCAGAACCCACAGTCTGGGCGTGCTGTTCATGGACGAGAGCGCCAAGGGCCTGACGCACCCCTTCTTTGCGTCGGTGCTGAACGCCTTCAAGATCGCAGCCGAGGCGAGAGGCTATGACGTCACCTTCATCAACCACCGCATCGGCGGGGACATCCTGACCTATCTCGAATACTGCCGGTACCGCAATCTCGACGGCGTGTGCATCGCGTGCATCGACTTTGAGGACCCTCAGGTTGAGGAGCTTGTGAAAAGCAATATCCCCTGCGTCACGGTGGATCATATCTACAGGCGCATTCCGGCGGTCCTGTCGGACAACGAACACGGCGTGCAGCGGCTGGTGGAGTACGCCATCGCCATGGGCCATAAAAAAATCGCCATGATCCACGGGCACAACAACTCTGTCGTCACCCGCACCAGGATCAGGCAGTTTTATCAGACCATGCAGTTTCACAATCTCCCCGTTCCGGAGGACTATGTCAAAAGCGGCCTGTACAGCGACATTGAGATGACACGCGGCATCGTCAGAGAGCTGCTTCGTCTGCCGGATCGGCCGAGCTGTATCCTGCTGCCGGACGATCTGTGCTATCTGGGCGCGCAGGAGGCTGCGCGGGAGCTGGGGCTGCGCATCCCGGAGGACGTCTCCTTCGCGGGGTATGACGGCATCCCTGTCATGCAGTCGATCAAGCCCAGGCTGACTACGGTACGCCAGAAAAGCGACGAAATCGGGATGGAGGCTGCGAGACTGCTGATCGCCAGGATCGAAGATCCAGACAGCGTGGGCTGGATGCCCGTTTTCGTGCCGGTCGAGCTGCTCAAGGGCGGCACCGTCGGCAGAGTGGAATAAGTACCGCGGGGTTGTCCGAAAGACAGCCCCTGTTTCCTATCATGATTAAAGGCAGGTGCGTTCTCATGGAGCAAACCCCTGAGCTCATATGCGCCGGGACGGCGCTGGTGGACTCCATCATCAAGGGCTTCGACCCCGAACCGATCTCCGCGTCCGGCTTCCGCGCCGTGTCCGGGTCGCTGAACGTCGGCGGCGAGGCCGTCAACGAGGCGATGGCGGCGGCGAAGCTCGGCGTCAGGACCGCGATCCTCTGCGCCCTCGGAGCGGATCAGGCGGGAGACATGGTCAGCGGGGCGCTGGAGCGCTGCGGCGTGGGGCTTGATCTCATTGTCCGTTCCGCGGAGCACCCGACGCCGGTCACCACGATGTTTGTAAATGACGACGGCACACGCAAATCCATCACGAACGAGGCGCACCGGCATAACTTTCACCCCGAGCGGTACAGCGAAAAACTCGCCGGAGCGCGGGCGCTGATCCTCGGCTCCCTGTTTCGCGCGCCGTTTGACGATCCGGCAATTATCCGCAGCGTGCTCAGCGCAGCGAAGGAGGCGGGGCAGACTGTCTTCGCGGACACCAAGCTGCCGAACTTCCGCTTTCTGAAGCTGGACGATATACGCGACTCTCTGCCGCTGATCGACTTTATTACGCCGAACGAGGACGAGGCCCGCTATTACTCCGGGAAAACGGAGCCTGCGGAGATGGCCGGGGTCTTCCTCGATTACGGCGTTCGGAACGTCATCATCAAGCTCGGCGGGAAGGGCTGCTATTTCCGGAACCGGGAGAGTGAGTTGTTCCTGCCGCCCTGTGCGATCGACGCCGTCGACGCCACGGGGGCGGGGGACAATTTCGTTGCGGGCTTCGCCGCGGAGATTCTGCGCGGGACGGAGCTGCCCGCGGCGCTGCGCTTTGCCAACGCCTGCGGGGCGATCTGCACCACCGCCGTCGGCGCGGGGACGGCTCTCAAAAGCAGAGAGCAGGTTTTGGCGTTTCTTGAGGCGCAGAGGTAGGCCATGGACTTTCTCTGCCATATTCCCTCCCCACTCGGCGGCCTTACGCTGGCAAGCGACGGGGAGGCGCTGACCGGGCTGTGGTTTGACGATCAGGCCCATTTCGGTGCGGGGCTCTCCGACGTGCGGGAGGAAAGGCCGCTGCCGGTCTTTGACGAGGTCCGGCGCTGGCTGGCACTCTATTTTGACGGGCGGCAGCCGGACTTTACGCCGCCGCTCTGCCCGCGGGGCACAGCCTTTCAGCGGGCGGTGTGGGATGCGCTTTTGACCCTCCCCTACGGTCAGACGACGACTTACGGGGAGCTTGCCCGACACCTGGGCGTCGCATCGGCCAGGGCCGTCGGCGGCGCGGTGGGGCGAAACCCTGTGTCGATCATCATCCCCTGCCACCGGGTGCTGGGGGCCGACGGGCGACTCACCGGCTACGCGGGCGGACTTGAGCGCAAGCGGTATCTGCTGCGGCTCGAGGGCGCGAAGATACTAAAATAAGGAGCTGTAACAAAGCACGCAAGATACCCGATTTTCTGTAAATGACAGAACGCCATCGTAGGGGCGGCCCTTGTGGCCGCCCGGCGGGATGAAGTAAAAGAATGGATAAAATGTGCGGCGAAATCGAAGAATCAGCGATTTTTCCGCACATTTTATCAAGATTTTTACCTCAGTCTGCCGGGCGACCGCGAGGGTCGCCCCTACGGTGATGACTGTAATATTGCTGTAAAATCGACGTTTGTTACAGCCTCTTATCAGTATTAGGAGGTTCATATTCGTCCGCCTGTACCTCCTCCGGGTGCTTGCGCTCCCAGCGGCGGCGGCTCCAGGCGCGGACAAGCTCGCGGCTCTTCTTGCCCGTGTTCGGCAGGATCTCGTCCTCGAGCTTTTTCTTGCCCTTCACGGCGCCGCGGATCAGCTCATAGAACAGGAGGGCGATCGGGAAGACGCCGCTTATGACCGCGGCGAGAAGCCAGCGGGCGGCTCGGTCCTCGGCGGCGCGGGCGGCGTTTTCCCAGTAGGGGAAATACACAAAGCCGATCTGCATGGAACGCGCCGATGTGTTTTTCAAAAGAGCAAACAGGCGTTCCGGCTCAAAGCGGTAGCTGTTTTCCGCCAGTACAGCGGATTTGACGGGAAACTTCTCCGTCACCGAGCTATAGGCAAAGCCCTTGACCGGCTCCGCCATGACGAGCTCATAGGTACTGATGGAGAAAATGTTGCTGAAAAGGCTTTTGGCAAAGGAGGCGTCTCCGGTGAGATAGCGCAGATAGGCGCTGTAGCTCATGTAGATTTGCATACCGGAGCCATAGGCCCGCGTGGAGAAGGGGTCCTTCTCATGCTCATAGACCCCGGCGGCGACAACGGGTGTTCCGCCGAGAGAAAAGCTCATGCCGGCCACGTCGGCCGCGCCGAAGAGCAGCCATGCGGTCTCCCTGTCGAGCAGGACGCGGTCGTCCATCACATCGTCCGGCTGGATATAGCTGCCGCTGAGCAGGCGGAGCGGATGGAAGTCGAAGAAGTTCCCGCCGACGGCCACGAGCTGTACATCCCCGATCCGGCGGCCGCTGCTGACCGTGGCGGTGCTGGCCGTGCTCCAGGCGTCGAGGTACAGGCCCTTCTCGCTTTCAATGTCATAGCCCGCGCCCTTGAGCTTCTGATACATCTCGCCGCGGAACTTATAGACGTCGTCCAGCGTCAGCTGCATGACAGGCGGCATGAGGCAGGTAATCTGCGCAAAGTCCCGCTCGCTGCCGCCCTTCCAGCGCTTTGCCGCCTGCTGGCTCGGTAGGAGGTTCGACACCGTCCAGACCCGCCACAGGCAGAAGGCGCAGAGCAGCGCAAGCAGGGCCGCCAGAGTGAGCGGCCAGTGCCTCAGCAGCTTTTTCATGTCTGGTTGTCCGCCATGCGCACCATGTCGCCGCTCGAGACGGGGGCGGAGCTGGTGGTGATGACGTAGTCGCCGTTGGTGAGGTCCGCCACGATGGCGGAGTTGTTGTCGTCGCTCGCCAAAACCTCAACGCTCACACGCTTGGCGGTGTAGCGGTTGCCGAGGGGCGAGCTCTTGACCGTGACGGCCAGGACAAACTTGCCGTTGGTGTCGCTCTTGATGGCGGAATTGGGGACGATGAGGTCATAGTTGGCGCTCTTCTGGCCGACGGAGATGGTCATCTCCGCGCCGCTGCTGGGGGTTCTTCGGGTCGGTGCGGATGGTGGTGAGGGTGGCGGTGACGCTGTTGCCCCAGTAGTAGTTGCTGACGGTGGCGGTGTCGCCGACGCGCAGGCGCTGGGCCTGGTCATTGGTGACAGAGAAGGACAGGGTGTGGCCCATGTCGGGCACCTCAATGGTGCAGAGCAGGGCGTCCTTGAGCACGGTATCGCCCGCCGTGCAGTCGATGGTGTCGATGGTGCCGTTGACGTTGGCGGTGACGACGTTGCCCTCCTCGCCCGCCAGGGACTTGACTTTCTCCTGCTGAATGGCAATGCTCGCGGCGATCTCCTGGAGGTTGACGTTCGCGACGGCAACGCTCTGCTCAAAGTTTGAGTAGGCATAGTTGCGGGAATTGACCGCGTTGTCGTAGTCGATCTGCGCGATATAGAGATCCGACTCGGCAGCGTCCATGGCGTCCTTGTATGCGGCGGTCGAGGACGTAGTGAGGCCGTCGCGGTGGGCGTTCAGGGTCTCGTATCGTTCCGACAATTCCTGGTGCTGAGCGCGCAGGGAGTTGAGTCGGGAATCATTTTCAATATCATATAGCAGATCTTCCGCTGTTTTCAGGTTTTCTTGGGCGGCAGCAATCTCTTCTTCGGTTCCGTAATACAGAGCGTTGTCAAATTCGATCTGAGCCGTTTCGACGCGGCTCCAGGCTTCCGCGATACGGTCATTATACTTTGCCTCGGCGTCGTTCAGCTCATTGACAATCAGGCTGAGCTGTTCTTCCACCTGCCGGATTTCATTGTTGACAGATTCCATCTCGGGCGCTTCGATGGCCAGGGCGTTGTAATAGACATCGGAGGCGCTGTAATAGGCGTTTTCCGCGCGGACCAGTCTTTCATAGGCGGCGTCCACAGAGCGGTCATAGCTGCTGCCGTCGTAAGTGGGGGTGTTCAGAGCCGTTCTCTGGTAGTCATACTGGAGCGAACGCAGGGTGTTCATGGCCTGTTCGAGCGCCGTCTCGTCCCCTTCGCCGAGGACAAAGAGCACATCGCCGGTCTTGACCTCCTGGCCGGTCTTGACCATGACGGAGCGGATGGTGCGCGTCTCCTTGGCCTTGACCTGCTGCTTGCCGGCAGCCGTGACGGTACCGGTGCCCCTGACTCTCGCCACGATTGAGCCGCTGGTGACTCCGGCGGTGGCGACCTCCGGCAGGCTGCGGTTCATGATCGTATTGGAGAAAAAGGTCAGCACAAGCAGCACCGCCAGAAAGATAATGGCGGCGTCCTTGACCCATTCACGTTTTTTGACTGTGCTTTCCATATGTCACCTCTGTGGAAAAGGTGGTTGCATGTGTCTGGCTCCCCTGCAAGGGGAGCGCAGCGACGCGCGACGATCAACGCTCTGCTGTTGCGCCCCGATCCCCCGCGAGGGGCGTGACTGAGGGGTTAATCCCTCCGCCCTTCGGGCACCTCCCCTTTCAGGGGAGGCAAGGCTCCGGCGGCGTCCCTGTTTTTGCCCGCCTTGCCGCTTTGCCGACGTGACCGAGCGGGCATAAGCGTCGGCCCCTCTCCGTCATCCGGCTTGCGGGAGACGCCGGATGCCACCTCCCCCCGGAGGGGGAGGCAAGGTCAGCCTTTGACGCTGCCGGAGTTTGCGATGCCCTCCACCAGATACTCCTCGCCGTGGAGGAAGAGGAGCAGCGACGGGATCATATAGACCGTGGCCATGGCGAAGGCAAGGCCGATCTCGCCGGTGTTGACCCGGGACAAAAACACGCTCAGAGGCTGGGCATCCGCATCCTGGAGCAAAATCAGCGGCTGCTCCACCATGTTCCAGTAGTCGATGAAAACCAGGATGGCAATGGAGTACAGGGCCGAGCGGCACTGGGGCAGACAGATGCGGGTGAAGATCTCCCACTCCCCCGCCCCGTCGACCTTGGCGGCCTCGATGAGCGAGTAGGGGATGCGCCGCATGAACTTGGTCAGCAGAAAAACCGAGAAGGGCGCGAAGATGCCGGGCAGAATGATCGCCCAGGGTTTATTCAGAAGGCCCAGCCACTCGCTGATCAGGTAGTTCGGGACGAGCGTGACCTGATAGGGCATGAGCATGAGGATGACGTAGAAGAAAAAGATGCCGCTGCGGATCCTGCCGCGCCAGCGCGTGAAGCTGTAGGCCGCGACCGAGGCCACGCCCACCTGCAGAATCACGATCGGCACGACGAGCAGGATGCTGTTCCAGAGTTTTAATAAGTATTCCGGGGACTTGATAAGGCCCGCTGTGTACTGGGAGAGCGTCACCTTGTCGGGGATGAACTTGAGGTTCACCGTCTTTGACACGAAGCCGCCCGAGGTGGTGGAGAAGACCATGCCGTAGTTGGATTTGATCTCCGCCTCGGACATGAAGGAGTTGGTGATGGTCAGCACCGTCGGCAGCAGAAACATCAGTGAGAAGACCAGACACAGCAGGAACATCGCGCCGCGGCCGAAGAGGCGGCGCTTTTTTCTGCGGGGCGCTTTTTTCATCCCTCCACATCCTTTCCGAACCGGTCCTCGATCCAGAAGAGGATCGCGATGATGACCACCATCACCAGCGCCATCACCACCGCCGCCGCCGACAGCTTCTGATAGTCCAGCGAGCGGAAAGTGTTGTTCATAAAGTGCTGGAGCATGTAGAGGCTCTCGTAGGGGTAGTCCCCCGTCAGCAGATACACCTCGCGGAAAACCTTGAAGGAGTTGATGAGCGAGAGGATGGTCACAAACAGCACCGTCGGCGAGAGGTAACGGAGCTTGATGTTGAAAAACTTATAGGCGGCCGACGCGCCCTCGACATCCGAGACCTCAAGCAGGGCCTTCGGGATATTGGCAAGGCCCGCCATAAAGAGGATCATAAAATAGCCGAGGTTCTTCCACAGAAACAGCAGCAGCACCACGATCATGCTGTACTCGGACTGGAGCCAGTCGATTCGTTTGGCGCCGAAGAGCATCAGAAACTCGTTGACCGTGCCGTTGTAGTTAAAGAGCACCTGCCAGATCAGCACCACCGAGGCCACCGGGACCATCATGGGGCTGAGGAAAAAGGTGCGGAACTGACTCTTCATCGGGATGCGGCACTCGAGCATCAGGGCCAGCGCCATCGCCAGCACCACAGACGCTTGAAGTTCTCCAAAAACACGAAGTTTTTCGAGGCCACCCCGTCGATCATCGAATAGTAGACCACGACGCCGAAGGGCAGGATGAAGAACACGCCCACGCCCAGCAGACTCGGCATCAAAAAGCACAGGCTGCGCAGAAAGTCGATGCGCCTCTTTTTTCTGATTTCTCTGCTCTTGTTCATGCTTCGTCCTTTTATTGCTCCCCAATACATTTCTGAATGATTGGGGGAGCAATTTCGCCATGTTTCGCGGTTGCCCCGTCAAGGGGCGAGCGAAACGGCAATCAAATCGTTATTGATGTGCCGGTATGATTTTACATCTTGTTCCAAGATTCATCTGGCACATCAATAACATAACCCGGTCAACATAAAAATCTCATTTGATTATAGCACAGGGCTTTTGCAAATGCAAGGGAAGCGCTGCATAAATCGCAGTGTGCGGATTGATGAGCAGATTTTTTGACTGACGAAGCCTGAAAAACGCCGACATACTTAAGTGAGCGTCCAAATCTTAGATTTGGCTAACGCGAACTTATACATGTGAGCAAAGCGAATCGGATTGTGTATTTCAAGTTTTTCAGACAAAGTCAGGCGGAAAATATGCCGTCAAGACGTACGCTGAGATTTGTTCAGCGTTTCCCAAGGAAAATAGCTCCGGCGTTTTGCTGCCGGAGCTATTCTTTTTTGTTTTTCGTCAGCGCTGTTCGTTGACGTAGATGTTGGCCTTGCTCTGTACGAGTTTGGCAACCTCCTCGGCGGTCTTCTGACCGGCGAAGAAGGGCGCGGCCTGCTCCTTGACGATGTCCAGGATCTCCTGGTTGTAGTCGGCGACCTTGGTGGTGGTCAGGATGAGCTCGCGGATCTGCTGGACCTGGTCCTCGCTGAGGGCGTAGATCTCCTCCACCTTCTGGGTGTCCTTATTCCAGACGGTGGTGCGCACGATGGGGATCTTCTCGCCGTCGTCGTCCAGGAGGTACTTGCCCTCGCCGTTCATCTGGTACTGGACGGTGGAGGCCTCCTCGGCCCGCTTGTCGAAGACGTCAAGGCGGCTCGGCAGGGAGTAGACGTTCTCCTCCTGGTACTCTCTGGTGAAGAAGCCGCGAAGGAACTGCCAGGCGGCCTCCTTATAGGGGCTCTTGCTGCTGATGGCATAGCCGGAGTCGCCGGCGAAGCTGATCATATTGCCGGTGCCGTGGGCGGTCGGGTAGCCGATATAGGTGATCTTGCCGCCCATGAACTGCGCATAGTTGTTGTAGAAGATGTCCTCGATGCTGTAGGCGCTGGTCTGGACGAGCATCTGCTTGCCCTGAGCCAGGCGGTCCTCGGTGCTGTCCTCGCGGG
This sequence comes from Oscillospiraceae bacterium, assembly GCA_902785905.1. Lineage (GTDB taxonomy): Bacteria > Bacillota > Clostridia > Oscillospirales > Oscillospiraceae > Limivicinus. The sequence continues at coordinate 12,129 of CADAAM010000113.1, forward strand.
AGTAGTCGTAGTTCTCCCAGTCAAACTCGGAGGGGAAGGAGTTTGCGAAGTTCAGCAGGCGGATGAACTCGGGGTTGTCGAAGCGGACCGTGCCGCTGCCCCAGTCCACATAGTCCGCCATGTCGAGGGCGAGGCAGGTGGAGAGGATGCTGTCGCGGGTCACGTACTGGTCGAAGGCGGTGCAGCCTTCGGGCATGGAGGCGAGCGCCTCGTTGAACTGGTCATAGTTCCAGCCCGGCTGATCGCCCACGACGGAAGCCGCGCCGATGGCGGAGCTGATGAAGAAGCCGGAGACCGTGGAACAGAGCTTGCCGTTGACCTCAAGCGCGGCGAGGACGTTCGGGAAGAAATCGGAGCGCTTGAGATCGGGGTCGGAGTCGATGAAGGGGTACAGGTCCTCGAGAATGCCCTTGTTCGCGAGGTGGCGGTAGTTCAGGCCGTTGAGGCAAAGGATGTCGGGGACGTTGCCGGAGAGGATCTCGGTGTTGAGCTTTGTCTCGCCGATGCTCTTGCCG
>CADAAM010000114.1 GCA_902785905.1 Oscillospiraceae bacterium
GGAGCTGTCACCAGTGCGCACACTGGTGACTGAGAGGGGCCACGATCGCATCCAAGCTGCTTGCAAGACATCCCCCTCTCCGCCCCTTCGGGGCACCTCTCCCCGAGACGCCGCTTCGCGGCTGGGGGAGGCAAGTGCTTACGTCGGGTTAGCTGATTAAACCCGATACCCAAATAAAATTTTTATCTGTCCTTTGCTTTGCAGCCATAGTATACATCACCGTCTGTCACAGTACTGTCACACAGGCTCTGATCCGTCCCCGTGCTCGGCTTGATAGATCAGCTCGCTCAGGGCGCGGTAGAGGTTATCGGGCTCGATGGGCTTGGTGAGATGGGCGTTCATGCCCGCCTGGAGGGAGCGCTGCACATCCTCGTCAAAGGCGTTGGCGGTGAGGGCGATGATCGGAACGGTCCTCGCGTCGGGCCTGTCAAGGGCGCGTATGGCGGCGGCCGCCTCCAGCCCGTCCATCTCCGGCATGCGCACGTCCATGAGGATGGCGTCATAGGCACCGGGCTCGCTGTTTCGGAACATCTCGACCGCTTCCCTGCCGTTCTCGGCGTGGTCGGCCCGGATGCTCTCGAGCTCGAGAATGTCCATCATGATCTCGGCGTTGATCTCCATATCCTCCGCCAGGAGGATGCGGCGGCCCGAGAGCGCCGCCCGGTTTTTCTCCGCGCGGGACAGCCTGTGTTTGCGGGCGATGCGCTCAAACTCCTCGATGACGTTTTGGGCGAAGAGGGGCTTGGGCAGGAAGCTGTCGACACCGACGCGCCCGGCCTCCTCCCGGATATCGTCCCAGTTGTAGGCCGTGAGGATGACGACGGTGGACTCGTTATCGTAGAGCTTGCGGATCTCGGCGGAGGTCTCCAGCCCGTTCATGCCGGGCATGTTCCAGTCCATGAGCACGAGGTTGTAGGGCTTGTGCTTGGAGTGCTGCACTTCCATCATGCGCAGGGCCTCTTCCCCACTGGAGCAGACGTCGGCGCGTATGCCCAGCTCATCCAGCACGGTACCGGCGTGGTCGGCGGCGATCTTGTCGTCGTCCACCACGAGGACGTAGAGCTCCTGCGTGTCGACTCCGCCGTCCGCGCCCTTCTGCTCGCAGTTTCGGAGGGTGACGGTCACGGCAAACTCGGTGCCGACGCCCTTCTCGGACTCCACGCTCACCGAGCCGTTCATCATCTCCACAATGCGCTTGGTGATGGCCATGCCGAGGCCGGTGCTGCCGTACTTGGTCTTGCGGCTGTTGTCCGCCTGGGAGAAGACGTCGAAGATTTTGGGCAGGAACTCCTCGTCCATGCCGATGCCGGTGTCGCGGACGCGGAAGCAGAGCGTCGCGTGATCCTCAAAGCAGCCCGTCTGCTCCACCGTCAGCGTGACGCTGCCGGGAGCCTCGGTGAATTTGACCGCGTTGGAGAGGATGTTGATCAAAACCTCCTTGAGCTTCATATCGTCGCCGATATAGGTCTCGGAGACCTGGCCCAGGATACGGCAGTCATAGCTCAGGCCCTTTTCGGTGCACTGGGACATGACCATGGTGTTGATCTGCTCGAGCATGTCACGGAAGGAGAAGACCACCCGGCGCAGGACCAGATGCCCGGACTCGATGCGGCTCATGTCCAGGATGTCGTTGATGAGGTTGAGCAGGTGCGACGCGCTGCTGCCGATCTTCTCCAGATAATCCCGGGTCTGTTCGTTCAGCTCCCTGTCCCGGAGGGCGAGCTTGTCCAGGCCGATGATTGCGTTCATGGGGGTGCGGATCTCATGGCTCATGCTGGACAGGAAGGAGGTCTTGGCCTTGTTGGCCTCCTCCGCCGCGCTCAGGGCCGCGGCGAGGGCCCGACATTGGTGATGCCGACGATGATGAAGTGCTTGTCGTCCTCCATCAGCGAGACCTTCATGCTCACATAGACCGGGCCGCTGTCCCCGTTCTGGCGATATGTCATGAGGAAGGTGTCCTTGCGCTCCAGGGCCGCCACGAGAGTGCGGCGGTCCATCGACTTGAGAAAGCTCTCCCGGTCGTCGGGCCAGACGCGCTCGCTGAGCTCCTTTTTGCAGTCGGTGAAGAAGTGCCAGCCGCGCCGCATTTCGGACAGCTGGCTGCTCACGTCGCCGCGGCGGTACTCGATAAACTCCTCGGTATCGAGGTTTACATAAAACATGTCCGTATAGTCGCGGACAAGGGTGCGGGCGATGTGCTTTTCGTGCTGGATGCGCACCATCTCGGTGTCGTCCCGGCAGATGCCCAGCAGGCAGACGCGGCCGGTGGAGTCGATGAACTTGAGCTTCGTCGTCTGAAGGCGCATCTGGTTGCCGGCGGCGTCGGGCACGTCCTCATAGAAGATATAGGGCCTGTCCATCGAGAGGGCGAGTTTGTCGTCGGCCACAAAGTGGGCCGCGGTCTCGGCGTCGAAGATCTCCTCGTCCGTCAGGCCCGCCACGCCGTCCGGGCTGTCCTTGTGGGCGTAGTCGGCGAAGGCTTGGTTGCAGGCGATGTACACCCCGGTTTCGGCGTCCTTGGTGAAGGTCATGCCGGGGATGTTGTCGAGCAGGGAGCTGATGGACTCCTTGAGCTCCGCGATTTTGCGGGCCGAGATCGCCTCCTGCTCCGCCTCGGCCAGCTTCTCGCCGAGAGCCCGCGTCTCCTTGTAGTTGTTCAGGAGCATGGTGGTGATGACGAGGAAGAGCCCCAGCGTCACGCTGGTATAGAGCGTGTTGGTGCTGCTGATGGCCTTTGCCTGGCTGCGCAGGAAGTCGGTCCTGTCCCCCATGCCGGCGGCGTCTGTGTCGTGCTCCGGGTGGGCCTGGTGGTACTCATAGATGCGGTCGACCGCGTCGTTGGCGGCCATCTCCGTCTCGCGGGAGACCCACATCATCGCCGCGAAGAGCACCATCACCAGCAGGAAGGCCCAGACGACGACGCGCTGCCCGTGCTCACGGTGCGTGTCGCGCCGGAGAATGGCGCGGAAACAGACCAGGCCCAGCACCGACCAGACGATGAACAGGACGTAGGATTCCGTCGCCATCGCATGGAAGGGCAGCAGACTCGGCACCAGCAGCAGAAGGCCGAAGGCCAGCATCAGCACGATACCCGCCGCGCCGCTGATCATCTCCGGCACGCGGCGCTTGTCCTGGGCGTCGCGGAAGACCGCGTGGGAGATGAGGCCGTAGATCAGCGTCGCGCCCAGGGTGGTGACGTCCACGATCCAGCCGATGGCCGTCCGCCCGAGGAAGGGGATGAAGAACGAAACCGCCGCCACGGCGGCGATCGCCGTGGACGGGATGCCGCGCTCATTGAGCTTTGCCAGCGCACGCGGCGCCTCCCCTCCCAGGCCGGCGGCGTAGAGCAGACGGCTGAGCGCGAGGAGGTTTCCGATGAGACTGGTGACGATGACGCCGAAGAGGGCGAGCATCAGCACCGTGACGCCGGCCCTGCCCATGTAGCGCCCGGCGGCGTAGAAGGCGGGGACGGCCTTGAGCCCCTCGAGATTGTCCATGTCGCGGATGTAGGCAAGCCAGCTGTCGTACTCCGGCGGGTAGGCGGACACGGACAGCAGCGTCACGAAGAGGTACAGAAGCGCCGTGCAGATGACCGAGGCGATCAGGACCCCGCGCACTTTTTTGAGCGGGAAGCGGTATTCCTCGGAGAAATGCGAGATGTTCTCATAGCCGATGAAGGCCCAGGGTGAGATCGCCGCGATGCGGATGATCTGGGCAAAGGCGCCCGTCCCCTCGACATACATGGGCTCATAACTGCAGCCGGCCCCGTCGTGCCGCAGCAGGGCGATCACGGCGCAGAGGGTAAAGCCCAGGGCAAAGGTCAGGGCAGCGGCGACCATGACATTGTTGACCAGCCGCGTGCTTTTCACGCACAGCAGGCCGATCAGCACCACGGCGGCCATGGACAGAAGCGCCTCGCCCAGCCAGACCTGATAGCCGAAGATCGTATAGCGGAAGCCGAACTGAAAGGCGCCGCCGAGGAAGAAGCGGGCGAACAGCGGCAGCGAGGTCATGTTGGCCCAGAGGATGGCGAGATAGGTCAGCAGCACAAACCAGAAGGCGAGACCGCGCCGGGGGCGCTGCGTATCATATACTGCAGGTTCCAGGTGATGACGAGGATGACTGCCGTGCCGAGCAGCAGGCCGAAGACCGTGCCGAGCAAGCCGGATTTTTGCAGATAGGTGCTGCAGGTGACGATGAAGGATCCCCAGCCGATGCTGGTGCCGATGGAGAAGGCCCACATGCCCAGCGGCGTAAAGCCGGGGCGCAGTCCGCCCGGGGAGCCCCCGCCCTGCACGGCGGGTTTGCTGTCTTCCATGCTCATATCCCCTTCTTTCTCGCTTTCAGCTCGCTCTTGTTCTCGTACATGTTCTGATCGGCGCGCTCAAACACCGGGGCGACGCCGCCGTCGTTCTCGTACCGGGCCATGCCGCAGGCGATCACGACGCCGCCGACGTGCAGGGCCTCCCGGTTATGCTCGGCCAGGCGGTCAATCAGCTCCTCGATGCGGGCGCAGTCGGCGCCCTGGGAGATGACCGCAAACTCGTCCCCGCCGACGCGGAAGACGGGACTGTGACTGAACACCTCGCAGATGACCCTGCAGGCCGTGCGCAGCAGCTCGTCCCCCGCCTCGTGGCCCTCGGTGTCGTTGACCTTCTTGAGATCGTTCACGTCCAGGATTGTGACCGCGAAGGCCGGGGCGCGGTTTTCGGCGATCTGCTGGTTCAGCCTGTCCTCCGCCTCCAGATAGGCGTGGCGGTTCTTGACGCCGGTCAGCGCGTCGGTACTGGCCTCCCTGCGCGCCTTGGCGAGGGTCCTGACGTATTCCTCCTCCTGGCGGACCTGGGCGTCGATGTCGTTGATGCCGACGACAAGCTGTCGTCCCTCCTTCTCCTCCACCATGGCGGCCTTGAGGGCCACATAGCGGGGCTCGCCGTCCAGCATAAGGCGGAAGCTCACGGTGAAGATGCCGCGGCGGGCGATCTCCGCGAGGATACCCTCCCTGTTGAAGGTCGAGAGAAAGCGGTTGAGATCGTCCGGGTGGCTGCAGCCGCGGGCCTGCTCCCGCGCGTCGCGGAAGAAGTCCTCGCCCTGTTTGGCCCGGACAAGGCTCTGAAAGCGCTCGGAGGAGCTGAACTCCCGGTAGCGGCCGGTCTCCGGATCGACCAGATAGACGCCCAGATAGTCGCCGGCGAGGGCGCTGAGGCGGGTGTAGGCGATGCGCTCCTCCCGCAGGCGGTCGGCCTCAAGGCGCTGCCTCGCCTGCTCGTCCACGTCGGTCACGCCGATGACGATGTAGCGCTCGTCATCCTCCATGCGGGACACGCGCATGTTGACATAGCTCGGCCCGTCCTCCGTGATGAGGCGGTAGGTCATGGCAAAGGTCTTGTTCCGGTCTATCGCGTCCAGGAGGGTCTTCCGATCCATCGCCCTGACGAAGGCGGCGCGGTCGTCGGCGTAGACATACTGCTCGGCCTCGATGGCGCACTCCTCAAAGAAGTGCCAGCCGCGCCGCTTTTCGGTGAGCGTGCCGCCCTCCTCCGTCTCGTATTCGATAAACTCCTCGCTGTCGGTGTTGACGTAGTAGAGATCGCGGTAGCTGCGGGTCATGGACTGGGCGATGTGGGAGTACATGAGACCCGTGCTGCGGGCTTTCTCATAGGCCTCCTTCGTGGTGGCGTTCTCGCGCTGGATGCGCACCATGTCCGTCACGTCCTGGCTGATGCCCAGCAAACACAGCCGCCCGGCGTCGTCGGTATATTTGATGAGCGTGGTCTGCACCTGGCGTTTGTCCCCGTCGAGGTCGATATCCTCATAGAAAATATACGGCTCGTCCATGGACAGGGCAACGCGGTGATCCTCGGTAAAGTGCTGCGCCCTCCCGGCGTCGAAGAGCTCCGCGTCGGTCCGGCCGGTCACATCCTCCGGGCTCGGCCTGTTCGTGATCGCCGCGAAGGCCCTGTTGCAGGCGAGATACACGCCGGTCTCGGCGTCCTTGGAGAAGGTCGCGCCGGGCAGGTGGTTCAGCAGCGCCGTGATGGTCTCCTTGTGCTCGGCCTCCTTCGCGGCCGCCTCCAGCCCCTGCCTGAACGCCTCCTTCTCCTCGTTCAGGACAAAGCTGTGCAGCAGGCAGGTGCCGAGCATATAGGCGATGGAGTACAGGGGCAGCAGCGGGTACCAGAGCTGGATGAACAGCAGCACGCCCATCAGCAGACCGAAGAGCGTCAGCGTGCGGTATTTGCCCCGCCTGGCCGCGTGACGCCGGAGCATCAGCGTGAAGGCGTAGACGGAGATCAGCAGCAGCAGAATGATCTGGCAGGCCAGCATGATGTGGCGCAGCGGCAGGGCGCCGTATACGCAGTCGCTGTCCACGGTGAAGAGAACAGGCGTAAAGATGTTGACCAGGGCGAGGACCGTGATGATCCCCGCGACGGTGCGCCCGGCCCAGACCAGGATACGGCCGAAGCCGCTCGCCTCATCCAGATAGACCACCGTGTACTGCACCCAGTACAGCACGCCCACCGCCATGGCGATGAAATAGACCGTTGTGTCGGCAAAGAGCAGGCCCGGCAGCCTTGCGCTCTCGATCATGCCCCAGAGTATGTCCGTGGCGTAATAGGCCAGGACGGCGAGCAGGAAACGCCTGTACACCTTCCAGGCGGGCTTTTCAAACGCGCCATCCGTATTGCGTATCACATCCTGGTTTTCAATCAGCAGGATCAGGAGCGCCAGCAGGCCGATCGCGGAATAATACATGGGCCGTTATCCTCTCTGTAAATGGCATCGGGCATTCGCCTGACATAAAAAAGTTCATGCTCTCCCTATTTTGATTATCATATCATATCGCGCGAAAAATGGCTACCCCCGGGGTGAAAAAAGCTGCCGTGATTTGGATGAGAGACGGCGTTCCGACAGAAAGCCGAAGCGTGAGGAAGGGCGGCTTCGATGTCGTGGAGTCGTATAAAAAAAAGACTGAGCTCACACTTGATCTTTTGTAAGTGAGATGTTATAATGGATTATCTTAATTTTAAGAGATTCCGGAGGACTGGAAAATGGCAAAACAAAAGGAGAGGCCGGGCGTGATGCTCTACTTCGACGCGATCAGGCCCGCGATCAGGCGCATGGACGAGGCCCAGTGCGGTCAGCTTCTGCGCGCGCTGCTGGATTACGCCCAGTACGGCGAGGTGCCGGAGCTCGACCCCATGACGGGTCTGGCCTTTGACATGCTGGTGCCGAAGATCGACCGGGACGCGGAGCACTACGAGGAGAGCCGGGAGCAGCGCCGGTACGCGGTCTATGTCAGGGAAAAGAAAAAGAACGGCGAGCAGGCGCTGAGTCAGGCCGACTGGCGCCTCACACAGACAGCATCAGCCGTAAACGAAAACATCGGCCCGATATCTCCCGATCCGGAAAACATCGAGCCGTATCCATCTGCAACTGCATCCCCAGCTGCAACCACAACCCCAACCGCAACCACAACCCCAACCGCAACTGTATCCACAACCGCATCCCCATCCGCAAACACACCCGCAAATACATCCGCAGCGGGAGAGAGAGGGGGTTGCAAGGGGGAGGCGCGCGCTCTCTACGAGGCGTGGCTCAAGGCAATGGAGGCGAAGGACAACAAGAGCGCGCTGAATCTCAGCGACAGGCTCTTTGCCCTCGGCTATCACGCGGACATTGCGACAAGAGAGCTGAGGAAGAGGCCGGCCCTGCCGCGTTATCCGTAGGGGCCGCTGCCCTCATCGGCCCGCGAGGGATAACCGACGTTGTGCGGCCGCGCCCCGGCGAACATGCGTGACGTGGGGCGTGCCGCCGGGCGACCGCAAGGGTCGCCCCTACGGTGAACAACGCGGGTTCACGCTCCGTAGGGGCCGATGCCCTCATCGGCCCGCGAGGGATAACCGACGTTGTGCGGCCGCGCCCCGGCGAACACGCGTGACGTGGGGCGTGCCGCCGGGCGACCGCAAGGGTCGCCCCTACGGTGAACAACACAGGTTCACGCTCCGTAGGGGCCGCTGTCCTCATCGGCCCGCCGACATTGCGCCGCGTCCGATGTCCGCCAAACAGCACGCCGCCGGGCGGGCACAGAGGCCACCCGGCGGCGGAAACAGCGGTCAATTGGAGAAGCGTATCAGGTACACAGACGCTCGGCCCTGGCGAAGACGGAGGCGACGTTCTCGCTGCCGTCGTAGACCGCCATGCCGCAGGACAGGGCCGGGGCGCGGCTGTCGCGGTGCTCGGCCATCTCCTCGATCAGACTGTCGATGTCCTCGAGATCGCGGCCCTGGACGATGACGGCGAACTTGTCGCCGGCCACGCGGAACACGGGGCTTCGCTTGAAGATGTCGCAGATCATGGCGCAGGCGTCGCGGATGAGCTGATCGCCCGCCTCGCGCCCCTCCTGCGCGTTGACCTGGGCCAGCGCCCGCACGCGGCAGAAGACGATGGCGTACTTGATGTTCTGCCCCTCCTCGATCTGCCGGGAGAGCTGCTCGGACATGTTGTTGTAGGCGCTCTTCGTCTTGACGCCGGTGAGGGCGTCCAGATTCGCCCGGCTGCGGGCGTGGGACAGCTTGCGCTCAAACTCCTGCTCGTGCCGGACCTGGGCGTCGATATCGTTGACGCCGACGATCAGGAGCTTTCTCCCCTGCTCCTCCACCATGGCCGCCTTGAGGTTGACGTAGCGCGGCCCGTCCTCCATGAGAAGGCGGTAGCGCAGGGCGAAGATGCCGCGCCCGGCGATCTCGTCCAGGATGTTTTCCCTGGTGAGCATCGTCCGGAGCTTCGGCAGATCCTCGGGGTAGATGACGCGGGCGATCTCCTTCTGGGTCTGGACGAAGAAATCGTCCCCCTCCGTCGGCACGCCGAGATTCGCGTAGTCGCAGCTGGCGCGGTATTCGACGTAGTGCCCGGTCTCGATATCGACGGTATACAGGCAGATATAATCCTTGGTCAGGGCGCTTACGCGGGCGTAGACGGCCTTCTCCGCCTGGGCGCGGGACGCCTCCTCCTTCCGGCGCATCTGCGCGTCCACATCCGTGACGCCGATGAGGATGTGGGAGACGGTGCCCGACACGCGCGCTGCCTTCATGC
>CADAAM010000115.1 GCA_902785905.1 Oscillospiraceae bacterium
CCTTCTTCGCGGCGATCCGCCAGGCCGTCGCCTTTGTCAACGCGGGCGTGGTGGCGGACATCGAGAACAACATCGAATACATGAAGCTGAAAGCAGAGAATTGATGGAAAAGCTGGAACAGAAAATCGGATACCGCTTTCGCAACCGTGAGCTGCTGGTCACGGCGCTGACGCACAGCTCCTACGCAAACGAGCGCCACGGCGAGGCCCAGAGCTACGAGCGCCAGGAGTTCCTGGGCGACTCCATCCTCGGCCTTGTGACGGCGGAGTTCCTCTTCACGCACGAGCCGCCCCTGCCCGAGGGCCGCATGACCCGAATGCGGGCGGAGCTGGTGTGTGAGGCAAGTTTACATAAAACGGCCCTCGAGCTGGGCCTCGGCAGCTATATGCGCCTGGGCCGGGGCGAGGAGCACACCGGCGGGCGAGAGCGGCCCTCCATCCTCGCGGACATGGTGGAGGCCATCATCGCGGCCATCTACCTGGACAGCGGCATGGAGGAGGCCCGGCGCTTCATCCTCGCGCGCGTGCTGCGGGATGCGGCCTTTGACGACAGCCACCGCAGCGCCGACTACAAGACCCGCCTGCAGGAGCTGGTGCAGCGCAAGAGCAACCAGGTCATCGCCTATGATCTGGTGGAGGAGACCGGCCCCGACCACGACAAGACCTTCACCTTCGAGGTGCTGATCAACGGCGCGGTTTTTGGCCGCGGCAGCGGCAAGACCAAGAAGGAGGCCGAGCAGATGGCGGCGGCCAGGGCGCTGGAGAGCTACCGCGAATGAGCGCCCGGGCGCAGATCCTGCCGGTTTTCGTGCCGCACCTCGGCTGCATGCACGCCTGCGTCTTCTGCAACCAGCGCCGCATCTCCGGCGCGCAGAGCCCGGCGAGGCCCGAGGACGTGAAAAACCTGACAGCGCAGTCAGCCGCCTTTCTCCCCCAGGGAGGAAAGCGGCAGCTGGCGTTTTATGGGGGCAGCTTCACCGCCATCCCGGAAAAGGAGCAGGAGGCTCTGCTGAGTGCGGCAAAGGAGGCGCTGGACCGGGGCGAGATCGACGCGATCCGCCTCTCCACGAGGCCGGACGCCATCGATGACACGGTGCTTGCGCGCCTGCGCCGCTATGGGGTCGGGACCGTGGAGCTCGGCGCCCAGTCCATGGACGACGGGGTGCTGCGCCAGAGCGGCCGCGGCCACACGGCGGCGGATGTTGCGCGGGCGTCGGCGCTCGTCAGGGCGGCGGGCTTCGAGCTCGTTTTGCAGATGATGACGGGTCTGCCGGGCTCGGACGACGAGAAGGACGTCGAGACCGCGCGGCGGCTCATCGCCCTCAAGCCCGACGGCGTGCGCGTCTACCCGACGGTCATCGTGAGAGATACCCCGCTGTACGACATGTGGCGGAGCGGGGCGTACCGGGAGCACACGGTGGAGGACGCGGTGCGCGTCTGCGCCGTGCTCGTGCCGCTCTTTGAGGCGGCGGGAATCCCGATCATCCGCCTCGGCCTCAACCCGACGGAGGAGCTTTCCGGCGGCGCTGCCGTCGCCGGGGCCTATCACCCGGCGTTGGGCGAGCTGGTCAAAAGCCGCGTCCTGCTCAATAAGGTGCGCGCGCTTTTGCAGACCGCAGCCCCCGGCAGCCGCGTCACCATCACGGTGGGGAAGGGCAAAACCTCCCAGATGACAGGCCAGAAGCGCGAAAACCTGCGCAGGCTTACGGAGGAGTTTCGGCTTGCGGAGCTGCGGGTGCGGGAAAATCCCGCAGAAAGCGGCGAAATCCCTGCACTTTCCATTGAAAAATGAAGCGCTTCGGGGTATAATATATTAGTTTGTTTGCAAATACGATACAGAGGTCATCGACTTGTACTTAAAAGCACTCGAAATTCAGGGCTTCAAGTCCTTCGCGGACAAGACGCGCCTGAGCTTTGAAAAGGACATCACCGCCATTGTGGGGCCGAACGGCTCCGGAAAATCGAATATCTCCGACGCCATTCTCTGGGTCATGGGCGAGCAGCGCTCCAAGGCCCTGCGCGGCAGCAAGATGGAGGACGTCATCTTCGGCGGCACCGAGAAGCGCGGGGCCCTGGGCTACGCGCAGGTCTCGCTCATCATCGACAACTCCGCCCACATCTTCGACTCCGACCAGAGCGAGATCATGCTGACCCGCCGCTATTACCGCAGCGGGGAAAGCGAGTACTACATCAACAAGGAGGCCGTGCGCCTCAAGGACATCAACTCTCTGCTCATGGACACGGGTCTCGGGCGCGACGGCTACTCCATCATCGGCCAGGGCCGCATCGCGGAGATCGTCTCCTCCCGCAGCACCGACCGGCGCGACGTGTTTGAGGAGGCGGCGGGCATCTCCCGCTAAACCTCCTGCGCCTCAACGACAAGATCGAGGAGCTGGAGATGCAGGTCGGCCCGCTCAAAAAGCAGGCCGAGGTCGCCAGGCAGTACCTTGTCCTGCGCGACGAGCTGCGCGTGCAGGAGATCTCTCTGTGGATGGCCTCCCTCGACCGGGTGCGCCAGCAGAACGAGGCCGTGCAGCTTGAATTTGAGCAGGTCAATCTGGAGCTCGAGAAGGCCCGCGCCGGACTCGAGGGGCTGTACGCCTCGTCCGAGAGCATACGCGAGCGCATGCAGCGCAAGGACATCGAGACCGACCAGGCCCGCGAGCGCCTGTCTGCCGCCGAGGCGGAGGGCGCAAAGTGTGAATCCATCGCGGCGGTCCTGCAGGCCGACAAGAAGAGCACCGAGGAAAACCTCGCCCGTATGCTCAATGACATTGCGGAGCAGGAAAACCGCGTGCGCGAGGTCAGCCGCAACATCGAGCAGGCCGCGGGCAAGCTCACCGAGCTGGACCGCGGTCTGGAAGAGCTGCGCGAGGCGGAAATGCGCAACCGCAACGCCCTGGACGGCGCGCGCATGAAGGTCAAGAGCCGCGAGGACAGCCTTGAGCTTTTGACCGAGAAGGTCAACCGCCTGTCGGTCGACGGGCGGACCATGGACTCGCGCATCAAAATGCTCGACGATATGCAGCGCGACTTTGAGGGCTACTCCAAGGCGGTCAAGGGCGTCATGCGCGAATCGTCGCGCGGCAATCTCAAGGGCATCCACGCGCCGGTCGCAAACCTCATCCGCACGGATGACGAATTTGCGCTTGCCATCGAGACGGCGCTGGGCGCGTCGGCGCAGAACATCGTCACCGACAGCATGAACGACGGCCGCGCCGCCATCGAATACCTCAAGAGAACCGACGGCGGCCGCGCCACCTTCCTCGCCCTCGATGCCGTGCGCGGCAGGGTGATGGACAATCCCCCTTCCCGTGACCCCGGCTTTGTTGGCGTCGCGTCGGAGCTTGTACAGTGTGACGAACGATATAAGGGAATCGTGCTCGACCTTCTGGGCCGCACGGTCGTGGCCGAGGCCCTGCCCGACGCGATCCGTATGTCGAAGAACAACCAGAACCGCCTGCGCATTGTGACGCTGGACGGCCAGCTCATCAATCCCGGCGGCGCCATGACCGGCGGCAGCAGCGTGAAGGGCACCGGCGTCCTCTCGCGGGCAAACGAGCTGGAAAAGCTCAGAAAGCAGCGCGAGAAAATGCGCGAGGACGAGAAGAAGAGCGCGCAGGAGCTTGAGCGGGCCAAGGCGGAGCTTGCCTCCGTGCGCCTGACTCTGGATCAGTGCCAGGAGGAGCAGAGCGAGCTGAAAAGCAAAATCTCCTCCCTCGAGGCGGAAAAGCGCGCCACCCTCACCGGCAGCGCGCAGATGAAGCTCCTGCTCGAAAGTCTCACCGGCGACACCATGGAGCGCCAGAAGACCCTGGACGCCTTCCGGGAGCGCATCGCGGACTTTGAGCGCCGCATCGGTGAGCGGGAAGAGGAGCTGCGCGGCATCCGCGAGAAGGCGGAGAGCATCCGTAAAGAGATCGCCGAGATCAGCAAGAGCAAGCTGGAGCTTGAGGGCAAGCGCACCCGGGCCGACAAGGAGGCCCAGCAGCGCAACGCCGAGATCCTGGATCTGGAGCGCCGCTCCGCAAGGGTGGAGCAGAAGAAGCTCGCCGCCGACATGGAGGAAAAGCAGCTGCTGGACAAGCTCTGGGAAAACTACGAGCTGAGCCATACCGCGGCCCTGGCCGTGCGCCAGCCGGTGGAGAGCATCCCGAAGGCCACGAAGTCTGTCTCCGAGCTGCGCGGCAAAATCAACGCCCTCGGCACGCCGAACCTCGGCGCCATCGAGGAATATGAGCGCGTCAACACCCGTTACGAGTTCCTGGCCGAGCAGCGCGACGACGTGGACAAGGCCAAGGCCGAGCTCGTGGGCATCATCAGGGACATCACCGGCCAGATGGAGGAGGTCTTTGTCGAACGCTTCAAGGAGATCGACGAGCGCTTCCGCGAGACCTTCCTGGAGCTCTTCGGCGGCGGCAAGGCGGCGCTGCGCCTCGAGGACGAGAACGACGTCCTCAACTGCGGCATCGAGATCAAGGTTCAGCCCCCCGGCAAGGCCCTGTCAAATATCAGCCTCCTGTCCGGCGGCGAGATGGCCTTCGTCGCCATCGCCCTGTACTTCGCCATCCTCAAGGTACGGCCCACGCCGTTTTGCGTGATGGACGAGATCGAAGCCGCCCTGGACGACGCGAACGTCAACCGCTACGCGGCCTACATGCGCAAGATGTCGGCCAAGACGCAGTTCCTGGTCATCACGCACCGCCGCGGCACCATGGAGGAGGCCGACATGCTCTACGGCGTGACCATGCAGGAGAAGGGCGTCTCGTCGGTGCTCGAGCTTGACCTCGAGACCGCGCAGAAGACGGTGGAAGTGTAAACCGATTTCAACGCTGTAGGGGCGGCTGTCAGCCGCCCGCGGACAGGCGCATAGGGAACGGGCGGCTGATAGCCGCCCCTACATACAGGAAACGAGGTAAGTATTATGGGATTTTTTGATAAGATTTTCTCGGGCCTGACCAAGACCCGCGTGAAGATGGAAGACCTCGAGGAGATCTTCCGCAACTACAAGCCGGATGACGACGACTTCTTTGACGAGCTCGAGGAGCTGCTCATCATGGCGGACATGGGCGTGGACACGGTCGACCGCGTGGTCACCTCCATGCACTACCTGTGCTTTGACAAGAACATCAGGCGCGGCGACAAGGCCCGCGAGGTGCTGATCGACGAATTGAAGAAGGAACTCGACGCGGGCAACTCGGCCCTCAAGCTGAGTACCCGGCCCAGCGTGATCCTCATGGTCGGCGTCAACGGCGTGGGCAAGACCACCACCATCGGCAAGCTCGCCGCCCTGCTCAAATCCCAGGGCAAAAAGGTTCTGCTCTGTGCGGGCGACACCTTCCGCGCCGCCGCCGCCGAACAGCTCCAGGTCTGGGCCGAGCGCGCGGGCGTCGACATCGTCCGCCACGAGGAGGGCAGCGACCCCGCCGCCGTGGTCTATGACGGCATCTGCGCGGGCAAGGCCAGGGGCCATGACGTCATCATCATCGACACCGCCGGACGCCTGCACAACAAGGCAAACCTCATGAGCGAGCTTTCCAAAATGCGCCGCATCATCGACAGAGAGCTCCCCGGCGCGGACGTGGAGACCCTCATGGTCCTCGACGCCACCACCGGCCAGAACGGCCTCATTCAGGCCGAGCAGTTCCTGGAGACCGCGGGCCTCACCGGCATCGTGCTCACCAAGCTCGACGGCACGGCCAAGGGCGGCGTGGTCTTCGCCATCGCCAATCAGCTCAAGCTGCCCGTCAAGTTCGTCGGCGTCGGCGAGGGCATCGACGATCTCATCCCGTTCAACCCCAAGGACTACATCGAGGCACTGTTTAAGTGAGTGTGGAGTGTGGAGTGAGGAGTGTGGAGTTATGGTGTCGCTGCGCGACAATTATCATCATCCGCGAAGCGGATACCGCAACTCCACTCTCCACATTCGTCAACCCCAAGGACTACATCGAGGCACTGTTTAAATGAGAGTGAAGAGTTGAGAGTTGAGAGTTGAGAGTTGAGAGTTGAGAGTGAAGATAAGGTGTCGCTGCGCGACGATTATAATTGTCCCCGAAGGGGACACCATAACTCCACACTCCACACTTCAAACTCCACTCTCCACACTTAAAAAGGAGATTATTATGATTACAAGCAAGCAGCGCGCCCAGCTTCGCGGGCTCGCCATGAACGAGGACACCATCATCCAGATCGGCAAGGGCGGCATCACCGAGAATGTGATCGAGTCCGTGTCCGCCGCCCTCAAGGCCCGGGAGCTCGTCAAGGGCAAGGTGCTGGAAAACTCCATGCTCACCGCCCGCGAGGCCTGCGATGCCCTCTGCGAAGCCTGCAAAGCCGACCCCGTCCAGGTCATCGGCACCAAGTTCGTCCTCTTTAAACGCAACCCCAACGACATGAAGATCGAGCTTGTAAAGGACAAAAAGAAATGAGAATCGCCGTCTACGGCGGGAGCTTCAATCCGCCGCACCTGGGCCACGTCGCGGCCGCCCGCGCGGCGATCGAGGCGCTGAGGCCCGACCGCCTGCTCGTCATGCCGACGAACACTCCGCCCCACAAGCAGCTCGAGCGGAACAGCCCCAGCCCCGCCGAACGCTTAAAGCTCTGCCGCCTCGCCTTCGGGGAGATCCCCGGCGCGGAGGTCTCCGACCTGGAGATACGCCGCAAAGGCAAGAGCTACACCGCCGACACCGTGGCCGCCCTGCGGGAAAAGTACCCGGACGCGGAGCTCTGCCTGGTGATGGGCACCGACATGTTCCTCTCGTTTCGGAGCTGGAGCCGCTGGCAGGCGATCCTCGAAGCCTGCACTCTCGCGGTGATGAGCCGGGAGGAGGACGACCGGGAGGCCATCGGGCGCTTCAAGGCGGAGCTTGAGGCGGACTGCGGCGCGCATGTGGAGCTGATCTCCCACCGCCCCCTGCCCATGAGCTCCACCGAGATACGCGAGCGCCTGCGCCATCGCCGGGGTGCGGAGGAGCTGCCGGGCGCGGTCTATGAGCGCGTCATCCGCAAGCGCTTCTACGGTGCGCGCTCTGAGCTTTCCTGGCTGCGGCAGACAGTGAGACCGTATCTGCGGGACGAGCGCGTGCCCCACGTCGAGGGCGTGGAGAGCACTGCCGTCCGCCTTGCCGAGCGCTGGGGCGCTGACCCCGACGACGCGGCCGAGGCGGGCATCCTGCACGACGTCACCAAGGCGCAGGGCAAAGAGAAACAGTTGAAACTGTGCAAGAAATATGGTATCATGCTGGAAACCGCCGAGATCGAAAACCCCGCCCTGCTGCACGCGCTGACGGGCGCGGCGCTCGCGAAGGACCGCTTGGCATGACCACGCTGGAGAAGATCATTTACCTCGCCGATTATATCGAGCCCACCCGTGATTTCGAGGGTCTGGAGGAGCTGCGCAAGCTCTGCTTTGAGGATCTGGACAGGGCCATGTGTCTCGGCCTTGAGATGAGCATCGACGATCTCGCCGGGCGCGGCAGACCCGTCTTTCACGACACCCTGGACGCGTATCATTGGTATAAGAATATAACGGAGTAGCCATACCTGTCATTGCGCACCGGTGCGGCAATCCGTCTTTTAATCGACAATCTATCTGAAGGAGGAAACATCATGCTTAACGCCGAACAGATCGCCGCCATCGCCGCCAAGGCGCTGGAGGACAAAAAGGCCAAGGACGTCAAGGTCCTCAGAACCACGGAGCACACGGTGCTCGCCGACTATTTCGTCATCTGCAACGGTACCTCCTCCACCCACATCAAGGCCCTGGTGGACGAGGTGGACAAGCAGCTCTCCGAGGCCGGGGAGCCCCCCACGAGACGCGAGGGCCTGCGCTCGGACATCTGGGTGCTGATGGACTTCGGCTGCGTCATCGTCCACGTCTTCACGGACGAGGCCAGAAAGTTCTATGACCTCGAGCGCCTGTGGAGCGACGCCGCCGTCGTCGACCCCAAAACCCTCGTTCCCGCCGAGTAAAATTCCGTACTTTCATCATAGGGAGAGAATCCAACATGAGATATGATTTCGCAGCTATCGAGAAAAAGTGGCAGAACCGCTGGGAGGAGACCAAGCCCTACGCCGCCGTCACCGGGAGCGACAAGCCGAAGTTCTACGGCCTGATCGAGTTCCCGTACCCCTCTGCCGCGGGCCTGCACGTCGGCCACCCGCGCCCCTTCACCGCCATCGACATCGTCACCAGGAAGAAGAGAATGGAGGGCTACAACGTCCTCTACCCGATCGGCTTCGACGCCTTCGGCCTGCCGACCGAGAACTTCGCCATCAAAAACCACATCCACCCCTCCATCGTCACGAAGCAGAACATCGAGAACTTCACCCGTCAGCTCAAGATGCTCGGCTACGGCTTTGACTGGGACCGCGTCGTGGATACGACCGACCCCAAGTACTACAAGTGGACCCAGTGGATCTTCCTGCAGATGTTCAAAAACGGCCTTGCCTACAAGACCACCATGCCCATCAACTGGTGCACGAGCTGCAAGTGCGGCCTGGCCAATGAGGAGGTCGTCGAGGGCGTGTGCGAGCGCTGCGGCTCTCCCGTCATCCGCAAGGAGAAGAGCCAGTGGATGCTGCGCATCACCAAATATGCCGACCGCCTGATCGACGATCTGGACGATCTGGACTTCATCGAGCGCGTCAAGGTTCAGCAGAAGAACTGGATCGGCCGCTCCACCGGCTGCGAGGTCACCTTCAAGACCAACACCCCCGACGACATCACCGTCTACACCACCCGCGCCGACACCCTCTTCGGCGTGAGCTATGTCGTCATCTCCCCGGAGCACCCGCTGCTCAACAAGTGGAGAGAGCGCATTCGGAACTGGGACGAGGTCGCCGCCTATCGGGAGGCCGCCTCCCGCAAGTCCGACTTTGAGCGCGGCGAGCTCAACAAGGACAAGACCGGCGTTCGCCTCGAGGGCATCGAGGTCGTCAACCCCGCCACCGGCGCCGTTGTGCCGATGTTCGTGTCCGACTACGTCCTCATGGGCTACGGCACCGGCATCGTCATGGGCGTGCCCGGCCACGACCAGCGCGACTGGGAGTTTGCCACCAAGTTCGGCCTGCCCATTATCGAGGTGGTCAAAGGCGGCGACATCACCAAAGAGGCCTTCGTCTCCAAGGATGAGGACGCCATCATGGTCAACTCCGGCTTCCTCAACGGCATGACCGTCAAGGAGGCCATCCCCGCCATGAAGGACTACGCCGTCAAGCAGGGCTGGGGCAAGGAGAAGGTCAACTACAAGCTGCGCGACTGGGTCTTCTCCCGCCAGCGCTACTGGGGCGAGCCGATCCCCCTCGTCAATTGCGAGAAGTGCGGCTGGGTCCCCATCCCGGAGAGCGAGCTGCCCCTCGTTCTGCCCCAGGTGGACAGCTATGAGCCCACCGACGACGGCGAATCTCCTCTCAGCAAGATGACCGACTGGGTCAACACCACCTGCCCCTGCTGCGGCGGCCCCGCCAAGCGCGAGACCGACACCATGCCCAACTGGGCCGGCTCCTGCTGGTACTACCTGCGCTACATGGACCCGCACAACGACGAGGCGGCGGTCAGCTCCGAGGCCGAGACCTACTGGGGCCCCGTCGACTGGTATAACGGCGGCATGGAGCACACCACGCTTCACCTTCTCTACAGCCGCTTCTGGCACAAGTTCCTCTACGACATCGGCGTCGTCCACACCAAGGAGCCCTACGCCAAGCGCACCTCCCACGGCATGATCCTGGGCAAGAACCCCCACTATGTCGGCAACGTCGAGACCGAGGAGGAGAAGCAGGCCCTCATCGAGAAGTACGGCAATGAGGCCCTGCGCACCAGCGTCAAGATGTCCAAGTCCCTCGGCAACGTCGTCAACCCCGACGATGTGGTCAAGGCCTACGGCGCGGACACCATGCGCGTGTATATCATGTTCATCGGCGACTTTGAGAAGACCGCCACCTGGTCGGACGAGGCCGTCAAGGGCTCCAAGCGCTTCCTGGACCGCTGCTGGAACCTCATGGACCTGGCGAAGGACGACATGACTGTCAGCCGCAGGAACGAGCCGATCATCCACAAGAGCATCAAGAAGGTGGGCGACGATATCGACACCCTCAAGATGAACACCGCCATCGCCCAGCTCATGACCATGGTCAACGAGTTCTACTCCAACGGCTGCACGAAGGGCGATCTCAAGTACCTCGTGATGCTGCTGTCCCCGTTTGCACCGCACATCGCCGAGGAGATGTGGGAGCAGCTCGGCTTTGCGGAAAAGACCGGCAAGATGGCCATGCAGATGGACTGGCCGAAGTTTGACGAGAGCAAGACCGTCGACGCCGAGCGCGAGATGGCCGTCCAGGTCAACGGCAAGCTGCGCTCCACGATCATCGTCCCCGCCGACGCCGACGAGCAGTTCATCATCGACACCGCCTGCGCCGACAAGAAGATCCAGCGCCAGCTCGAGGGCATGCAGATCGTCAAGACCATCGTCGTCAAGAACAAGATCATCAATTTGATCCTCAAGCCCGCAAAGTAATCATTGACATTTTGGGATTGAGCCGTTATAATACCAATGCTAAAAGCCAATTCATTGGCCCTTAAAGCGCCGCAAGGCGTATTTGGAGGGAGGGAAATACATGTCTGAAATTTACGTCAAGGAGAATGAGTCTCTGGACAACGCTTTGAAGAGATTCAAGCGCAGCTGCGCAAAGTCCGGCGTTCTGGCCGATCTTCGCAAGAAGGAGTACTACCAGAGCCCCAGCGTCAAGCGCCGCAAGAAATCTGAGGCCGCCCGCAAGAACAAGAACAAGCGCTTCTATTGATGACATGTAAAACCACCGGACATTCGTCCGGTGGTTTTTTCTTTGATGAATGATACTGGTCTCCCATAAAACGGCTTATACTAGAACCTCATGAAAACCTTTAATCCCTTAAAGGTTTTCATAGCGCCATAAGGCGCGTAGAGGTTCTTGTATGAGACGTGTTTTCAGCG
>CADAAM010000116.1 GCA_902785905.1 Oscillospiraceae bacterium
GACCCCGCGCGCATGACGATCCGGAAGACACGGCACTGCTTTGAGCACGAGGGCCGGGTCTGGGAGCTCGACGTCTTCCCGTTCTGGGCCGACCGGGCCTTCCTCGAAATCGAGCTCGCGGACGAGAGCGAGCCTGCCGCCCTGCCTCCCGGCATCCGCCTCATCCGTGAGGTGACGGACGATCCGCGCTACACCAACGCCGCCCTCTCGCTCGAGATCCCGGCGGACGACTGATACTTTTTGGGAAAGGATGATTACGATGAAGAAGGGAATTGTCTTATTGCTGATCGCGGCACTGTGCCTGAGCTGCGCCGCCTGCAGTCTGCCGGCTCTGCCGAAGGCGGCCGAAGCCCCCGCGCCGACCGGGGCGCCGACCCCGGCCCCCACGCCGGAGCCCACACCCGAACCGACGCCGGAGCCCACGCCGGCTCCCACGCCTGTGCCTGCCCCGGAGCCCCGCGTCACCGTCAACATCAACCGCACGGAGCTGACCGCGATGGACCCCGAGACCGGCGAAATCTGTATCCTGCGCTTTACCTATGACACCCCCGTGGTAGAGATCGAGGGCAACGCCGAGGCCGCCGGAAAAATCAACGAGACCCTCGCCCTGCTGGATGACGCCTTCTACACCGGCGAGGACTACGGCGACGGCTACGGCACGGGCTACAACAACATGCTGACCATGGCCGAGGACAACTATATCTTCCAGAAGGAGTCCGGGACGGAGTACCCCGCTTATGAGCTGTCCGCCGACCGCAGCGCCGCCGTTGTGCGCAACGACGGGAAGGTGCTCAGCATCGTCTACAACGACTACCTGTATGCGGGCGGAGCGCACGGCGGCACCGTCACCCGCGCCTACTGCTTTGACGCCGAGACCGGCGAGCTGCTCAAGCTGGAGAATGTCGCGGCCGACCCCGGTGCTTTCGCCGTCTTCCTGGCGGACTCCATGATCGAAGAGGTGCAGAACAGCGAGGAGCTGCGGCAGCGCATCGACCTTGTGACCGACGGCCTGGACGCCGCGCTCTCGGCCCTCGTGCGCGACGGCAGCTGGTACTTTGACTACAGCGGCGTCGTGCTCTTCTCCGACGACTATGAGATCAGCAGCCACGCCTCCGGCCCCGTGAGCTTCCTTGTCCCCTATGACAAAGCGGCGGCCTACCTCGCCCCGCGCTATATCCCCGAGGCCCCGGCGCAGTTCGGCTACTTCAGCGTGCTGCCCGGCGAACAGATGGTCGAGGGCAACACCGAGATCGTGGATATGGTCAAGCTCGGCGAGGGCGGGTCCACCATGTACCTGATCGCAAACGGCGAGGTGCGCGATGTGCGCCTGACCAATGTGGAGTACGCCGGGGCGTTCTATGAGACGGCTCAGCTCTGGTCGTGCAGCCTGATGCGCGGCTGCGCCCTCCAGCTTGAGACCGTGATCCCCGAGGGAATGCCGAATCTCAAGCTCAGCTTCCGCACGAACGACGGCCTGACCAATCTCTACCTCACCGAGAGCGGGGAGGACGGCAGCCTCATCCTGGCCGACGACAGCATCCAGGCCGTGGGGTAAAACGCTCGTTTTCACCGCAGGGGATAGTATCATCTGCTTTTCGCTTTTGCGTCCTGCCTCTCCCGCGTCGGGGCGATTCCTACTTGGCTCCCCCCCCGCTGGGGGGAGCTGTCGCGGCGCGTCTCACGCAAGCGCCGTGACCGAGAGGGGGCCGACAACCGGTGGGGGCCGCCCCTCTCAGTCAGCTGCGCTGACAGCTCTCCCCTCGCCTGCGGCGGGGGCGAGCCAAGTTCCTTGATGGCAAAAATCTCCGAAAACACGAAAAAAGTGTTGACATTATGCCTTGTCCGTGTTATCCTGTTCAAGCCGCATTGAAGGGGTAAACAAGAAGAGGTCCGCCCTCCACCCTGAGAGCGAGTCCTGTAAAGAGGGAGGATACACCAGATGAAGCATGCGATCATCGTGACCGGCGGCAAGCAGTACCGCGTGGCCGAGGGCGACGTCATTTTCGTTGAGAAGCTCGACGCCGCGGCCGGCGAGGCTGTCAAGTTCGACCAGGTCCTGGCCGTCATCGACGGGGACAACGCCGTTTTCGGCAAGCCCGCCATCGAGGGCGCGAGCGTTTCCGCGAACGTCGTCAAGAACGGCAAGGGCGCCAAGGTCCGCGTCTATAAGATGAAGCCCAAAAAGGGCTATCGCCGCACTCAGGGCCACAGACAGCCCTACACCAAGGTTCAGATCGAAGCGATCAACGCCTGATCCGTTCCGCAACTGATTTTGACTGAAGGAGGAGAAACCTGATGGCACATAAAAAAGGTATGGGTTCCACCAAGAACGGCCGCGACAGCGAGTCCAAGCGTCTTGGCGCGAAGAGGCCGGCAACATCCTTGTCAGACAGCGCGGAACGAAGATCCACCCCGGTACCAATGTCGGTAAGGGGAAGGACGACACGCTGTTCTCCCTCGTGGACGGCACCGTGAAGTTCGAGCGCCTGGGCAAGGACCGCAAAAAGGTCTCTGTTTACGAAGAGATCGCCCAGTAAGTGACCAAAAGGCCGGACATAACATGTCCGGCCTTTTTCAGATTTCTTGGCTCCCCCTCCGGGGGAGCTGTCGCCGCCGTTTACGGCGGTGACGGAGAGGGCGCGTCGACGCAAGGCCCTCTCCGTCCCGGTGTGCGCACCGGGACACCTCCCCCGGAGGGGGAGGCAAGCTTTGGCAACTGATGAGGAGGGAAGCACTATGGCTTCATCTTTTGTGGATAAGGCCCGCATCACCGTCCACGCCGGCAAGGGCGGCGACGGGGCGGTGGCCTTTCACCGTGAAAAATATGTCGCGGCGGGCGGCCCCGACGGGGGCGACGGCGGCCGCGGCGGCAGCGTGGTCTTCACCGTGGACGAGAACATGTCCACGCTGATGGATTTTCGCTACAAGCGCAAATACGTCGCCGAAAACGGCGCCAACGGCTCCGGCAAGCGCTGCTACGGCAAAGACGGCGAGACACTCTATATCAAGGTCCCGCGCGGCACCATCGTGCGCGACACCGAGAGCGGCGCCATCATGCACGACATGTCCGACGGCGCGGACTGGACTGTCGCGAAGGGCGGCCGCGGCGGCTGGGGCAACATGCACTTTGCCACCCCCACCCGCCAGGTCCCGCGCTTTGCAAAGCCCGGCCTGCCCGGCGAGAGCCACGACGTCACGCTTGAGCTCAAGCTGCTGGCGGACGTGGGCCTCGTCGGCTTTCCGAACGTGGGCAAGTCCACGCTGCTCTCGGTGGTGAGCAAGGCCCACCCCAAGATCGCAAACTACCACTTCACCACGCTCTTCCCGAACCTCGGCGTGGTGTATGTGGACGAGGGCGTGTCCTTTGTCATGGCGGATATCCCCGGCATCATTGAGGGCGCGTCGGAGGGGGCCGGTCTCGGCCACGACTTCCTGCGCCACATCGACCGCTGCCGCCTGCTTGTCCATCTGGTGGACGTGTCCGGCAGCGAGGGGCGCGACCCCGTGGAGGACTTCGAGGCCATCAACAGTGAGCTCCGCGAGTACAGCCCCGAGCTTGCCGAGCGGCCGCAGATCGTCGTCGGCAACAAGTGCGACCTGCTGGGCGAGGACAGGGAGAACATCGAAAAGCTCCGCGCCCATGTCGAGAGTCTGGGCTATGAATTTTTCGAGCTCAGCGCCGTGTCCCATCAGGGGACGCGGGAGCTCGTCAAGGAGTGCGCACACCGTCTCCGCGACCTGCCGCCCATCCTGCGCTTTGAGGCGGACTATGTCCCGCCCGAGCCGAAGGTCGACACCTCGGGTGAGCTCACCATCGAGCACTTTGACGACATGTGGCTGGTCGAGGGCCCGTGGCTGCAGCGCCTGGTGGCGACGGTCAACTTCTCCGATTACGAGAGCCGCATGTACTTTGACCGCATCCTGCGCGAAGCCGGCGTCTTTAAACGCATGGAAGAACTCGGCGTGCGCGACGGCGACACCGTCAGCATGTACGACCTGATGTTCGAGTATAAGGACTGATGGACGAGAGGAAAAAAGCGAAGCTGCGCGTCTGGCTCCGCGTGTTGCTGATCGCGACATTGTGCCTGATCTGGGGCAACTCCCTGCTCCCCGGAAAGGAATCCGGGCAGCTCAGCCGCGGCCTGACCGCGTGGCTGCAGAGCATCGGCATCCCGGTGGGCGAGCATTTTGTGCGCAAGGCGGCGCACTTCTGTGAGTTTGCCCTGCTGGGGACGGAGCTTGCGGCGCTGCTGCGGCTCAGCGACGCCCCAAAGCTGCAGGGCCTGTGCAGCGCCGCCTCCGCCGCGCTGGGCGCGGCGCTGATTGACGAGAGCATACAGCTCTTCATTCCGAACCGGGGACCCCTGCTCGCGGATGTGCTGCTGGACTTTGCGGGGGCCCTGACCGGCATCGCCCTGTGCATGCTGGCGATCCGCTATTATTTGCATGCAAAGAGCAGAAAAACATGACCACAGGGGTCGATCCTGACGTCGACCCCTGCGTTTTTTTATTTCCTTTTCTTATGCTGGTGTACATGCTTTTTCGGCAGGGCGGCGCGCAGAGCCTCATGCTCGCGCCGGAGCTCGCGGCAGAGGGCGGCGGGACTCCACAGCCGGTTCTGCTCCGTGACCACGGCCTTGAGCGAGACCTGCACGCCCTCGGCGCGCAGGGCCTCGAGCAGGGGAGAGGACAGAGTCTCCATGACCAGCATCTCGTCGTCGAAGTCCTCGCCCTCCGCCGGAGCGCATTCGATCCCGTCGAGCAGAGAGCCGAGCGGTTTATGGAAATCCTCTCGCGGCACGGCGAGCGCGTCCAGCCCCAGGCGGCAGGCGATCGCGCGGATCTTTGCGAGCTTTTCGCCCGTGATGTTGTACAGCAGCAGCTTCGGCATGACATCCTCCGTTGTGTTAGATTTTTGTCCAGAGTAGTATAAAACAAGCCGCTTGTCAAGCGCCCCGATTTGGGATATACTGACGCATTATTACTGAGAGGGGAGGACTGTCCGTGAAAAAATACATAGGGAACCGTGCCTTTTACCGCAGGCTCTTTGCCGTCCTGATCCCCATTCTGGTACAGAACGTCATCACCAACTTCGTGAATCTTCTGGACAATGTCATGGTGGGACAGGTGGGGACGGAGCCCATGTCCGGCGTCGCCATCGTCGGCCAGCTTCTCTTTGTCTTCAACCTCTGCATTTTCGGGGGCCTTGCCGGGGCGGGCATCCTCACCGCCCAGTTTTACGGCAGCGGCGACGTGAGAGGCCAGGCCGACACCTTCCGTGCCAAGCTCTATATCGCGTTCACCGCTGCACTGGGCTTTATCGCGGTCTTCCTGCTCGGCGGCGAGACGCTGATCCGCCAGTTTATCCACGAGGGCGGCGAGGCCCTTGACATGGCGGCCACGCTTCGGCACGCAAAGGACTATCTCGCCATCATGCTCTTTCAGATCCCGCCCTTCGCCCTGCAGATGGCCTATGCCAGCACCCTGCGCGAGACGGGGGAGACCCTGCTGCCCATGAAGGCCGGAATCGCGGCGGTGATCGTCAATCTGATCCTGAACTATATCCTGATCTTCGGCAAGCTCGGCGCGCCGGCGCTGGGCGTGGAGGGCGCGGCCATCGCCACGGTGATCGCCCGCTATATCGAGTGCGGCATCGTCGTCATCTGGACCCACCGCCATCCGGTGGAAAACGCCTTCCTGGCCGACGCCTTCACCACCTGGCGCATCCCGTCCGGGCTGCTGCGGCGCATTGCGCTGATGGGCATGCCGCTGCTCGTCAACGAGCTTTTGTGGTCCGGCGGCGTGGCGACGCTGAACCAGTGCTACTCCATGCGCGGACTGGAGGTGGTCTCGGCGGTGAACATCTCCTCCTCGGTCTCAAATCTCTTCTTCTGCGCTTTCCTGTCCATGGGCAACGCCATCGCCATCATGGTCGGCCAGCTCCTGGGTGCGGGCGAGCTGGAGCGCGCCGTGGATGAGGACCGCAAGCTCATCGCCTTCTCGGTCACGCTCTGCGCGGCGGCGGGCGCCGTGATGCTTCTGATCGCGCCGCTGGTGCCGAGACTGTACAACACGACCGACGGCGTCCGGCACATCGCCGCGCAGCTCATCATGGTGGTGGCGCTCAGCATGCCGTTTCACGCCTTCACCAATTCCTGCTACTTCACGCTTCGCGCCGGGGGCCAGGCCATCATCACCTTTCTCTTCGACAGCGCCTATCAGTGGGCCCTCGTGGTGCCGACAGCCTTCGTGCTCTCCCGCTGTACCGCTCTTCCCATCCTGCCCATGTACATCGCCGTGCAGGTCGTGGAGTTCAGCAAGTGCGGCCTTGGGTACTACCTGGTGAAAAAACGGAAATGGGTCAGGGATCTGGTGTCCCGGCCTTGAAAACACCGCAGGGGCGATCCGGGGATCGACCCCTGCGTTTTTGCAGGCTATACCCCCACCAGGCTCAGCGCGAGCCTGGCAAAGATGCCGCCGAAGCCGATGCGGGGCACATCCTCGGCTGCGCAGACCGGGACCTCCGCGACCGTCTCCCCGCCCACGGTGACGCGCAGCGTGCCGAGGGGCTGGCCCTTCCTGAGCGGGGCCGGGACCGAGGAGGGGAGGGAGAGACTGTAGTCCGGCTCCCCGCCCTTGGGGGCGAGACGGTAAGCGGGGCCGTCCAGACAGAGCGGGGCGGTCCTCTTCCTGCCGAGTTCCACGGGCAGTGCGGGCAGTGGCCTGCCGTCCGAGAGCGGGATCAGGCGGTAATTGGCAAAGCCGTAGCTCAAAAGGGTCTCGGCGTCCCGGTTGCGCGACTCGGGCGTCTCCCCGTGCATGACGACGGCGATGAACTCCACGCCGTTTCTCTCCGCCGTGGCCGAGAGGCAGTAGCGCGCGGTGGAGGTATAGCCGGTTTTGAGCCCCGTGCAGCCGGGATACCAGTAGACCAGCTTGTTGGTGTTCGAGAGCTCAAAGGCCCCGTCGCGAATACTGTCCATCCAGATGGTGGTGTACTCCTTGACGGACTCGTGCCGGATGAGCTCGCGCGACATGATCGCCACGTCGCGGGCGGTGGTATAGTGCTGCCCGTCGTCAAACAGGCCGCTGCAGTTGGAAAAGTGCGTGTGCGCAAGTCCCATGGCCTTCGCGCGCTCGTTCATCTTCTTGACAAAGGCCTCCTCGCTGCCGCACAGGTACTCCGCCATGGCCACCGCGCAGTCGTTGGCCGAGACCACCGCGATGCACTTGAGCATGTCGCGCACGCTCATGCGCTCGCCCGCCTCGAGATAGAC
>CADAAM010000117.1 GCA_902785905.1 Oscillospiraceae bacterium
GCCTTGACCGCCGTCTCAACTGCTGCGTCCAGCACGGCATCCTCGCTCAGCCAGAAGGGCAGCGGGTCCTTTTCGCCAATGTCGATGAGGAGCTGATCCGGGAGCGCGTCTCCGTCACTGGGGAATTTTGTTGTCATCTTGTAATTCTTGGCCCCGGCCGGCAGAGATTTGACGGTCTCATTTGCGAAGAGCTTGGTCTTGAGCTCCATGCCGGAATCCCCGTAGTTTATGATCAGAGAAGGAGGATCCTCATCCTTCCATTCGGTGATCCCGTCGATGGAGACGGAGAGCACAAGCTTGCCGTCCTCAATTTCCATCTTCAGCAATCTGAGGTCCAGCGGCAGCCCGTTTTTCTCCAGATGCAGTTCGGCCAGCGGGGCAGTCTCCTCGGCGCAGGCAGAGCCGCCAAAGAGCGCGAGCAGGAACGTCAGCAGCAGGAAAAGCGCAGTCAAACCGCAGGTTTTTTTGTTGTACATATCTGTTGCCTCCTTTTCATAATGATGTCGATTGTATTCGAAATACCTGACAATAATATTATAGTATACCGAGATTACCTTTTCAATAGGTTAATTTTTATTTGGCGCTTATCCCTGACAATCATTTCTGGCTCCTTGACAGGAACCTGAAAAACATGTATTATTCAACTGTTGAATCCGGGGGTGCTTTTGCCCCTTTTGTCGGAAAGGAGGGCCCTGTATGAAGATCGGCGCCATGGAGCTGGTGGTCATCTTTATCGTGGCTTTACTGGTGATCGGCCCGGACAAGCTGCCGCAGTACGCCCGCAAGTTCGGCGCTGCCCTCAAGGAGTTCCGCAAGGCCTCCTCGGGCGTGACCAAGGAGATCCGCGAGAGCGTCATTGACCCGCTGGAGGAGGCGCAGAAGCCCCTGCGCGAGGCGATGGAGCCGCTTGAGGATATCACCAAGGATCTCAAGAGCGAGCTGAGCGGCGTTGAAAAGGACCTCAAGAACATCGGCAAAGCCAAGCCCGCGGAGAAAAAGCCCACCGCGTCTGCGGAAGAAAACACCTCCGCAGAGGAGGCAAGTCCCGCTGCCGAGGAGGCAGCACCCGTATCCGAACCCGCGCCCGCACCGGAAACCGGGGCGGAATCAAGCGATAACAAGGGAGGAGAATCCGCATGAAAATCGGTATGCAGGAGCTCATTATCATTCTGGTCGTCGTCATCATCATTTTCGGACCAACCCAGATCCCCAAGCTGACCAAGATGTTCGGCAAGAGCGTCAAGAGCTTCAAGGACGGCATGGAGGAGGCCGAGACCGAAGAGGTCGCCGAGGGCAAGAAGGCCCCCAAGGCCAAGAAGGCCGAGAAGGACGCCGCTTCCGATGAAGACGAAGGATAAAAAGCCCGCCAATCCCGACGGGAGCATGAGTCTGTCCGGCCACCTCAAGGAGCTGCGCAACCGCATCCTGATCTGTGTGATCCTGCTGGTGGTCATGTTCGCCCTGTGCCTGAGCTTCGCGCCCCAGATCGTCACCGCGCTGACGGACATGGGCGAGAAGTATGACTACGTCTACGTCTACATCGCGCCGCAGGAGCTGTTTCTGGTATACATGAACGTGGCGCTGATCGGCGCGCTGGTGATCTGCTTTCCGGTGCTGGCCTATCAGGTCTACGCCTTTTGCAGCCCGGGTCTGAGCTCCAAGGAGCGGGTGTATATCTCCGGCGCGCTGATTGCGGGCGGCCTGTGCTTTCTCGTGGGCGTGGCTTTCGCCTATTTCATCAGCCTGCCCTTCATGCTGCGCTTTCTGATCCAGTTCACGGGCCAGGTGGACGTCGCCGCCTCCATCAGCATCCAGTCCTATGTCAGCTTTCTGTTGACGGTGTTCGTCATCTTCGGCCTGGTGTTTGAGCTGCCGGTGGTGTCGGTGCTGCTGACCGGACTCGGCCTTGTAAAGGCGGAATGGCTGGTCAAGGGCCGCAAAGTCATGGTGGTGCTCATCTTCGTGCTGGCTGCCATCATCACCCCGCCGGACATTGTGTCGCAGATCATGGTCGCCATCCCGATGCTGGCGCTCTATGAGCTGAGCATCGCGCTCAGCCGCATGGTCGGCAGGGCACGGAAGACCGCCGCGGCGGAAGCGGAATAACGCAAATATTATTGCTCCCCCAATAAATTCTTGAATTTGTTGGGGGAGCAATTTTGCCATGTTTCGCGGTTGCCCCGCCAGGGGCGAGCGAAACGGCAATTAAATCATGATTGATGTGCCTGCATTCGTTGCCGTCTTGCTTCAAGATTAAAGTGGCACATCAATAATCAGCCTTGAAGAATTGTCTCTTCAAGGCTGATTTTTTATATTATATTCTATTATTTTGTCAGCATGTCGTAGCGCTCGCGCAGACGGATGAGGGCGAGCTCGAAGTCCTGGCGGTTCTTGTGGAGCATGGTTTGTAAAATCAGGCCCGAGAAGATGCTCTGGATCATGGCGATGGTGATGAAGCCGCTGACGATGAGGGTCGGGAAGCGGGCGACCAGACCGGTTTGGAAATACTCGATCAGCACCGGGATAAAAAGGATCGCCGCAATCACGCCGAGAAACAGGCCGAGTATTCCAAAGTAGGCTAAGGGCTTGTAAGTGCGGAAGAGTCTTGCGATGGTGCGCAGGACCTTGAAGCCGTCGGAGTAGGTGTTGAGCTTCGACTCGCTCCCCTCCGGGCGGTCGCGGTACTGGATGACCACGTTTTCGATCTGCATGTTCTTGTCAATAGCGTGCAGGCTCATCTCCGTTTCGATCTCAAAACCGCGGGAGAGCACCGGAAAGCTCTTGACAAAGGCGTAGCTGAAGGCGCGGTACCCGGTCATAATGTCCCGGATGCTGCTTTTGAAGAGGGCATTGATGCTCCAGCGCACCAGACGGTTGCCGAAGTTGTGGAAGGGGCGCTTGTTCTCGGTAAAATAGGTGGCGGAGAGCCTGTCCCCCACCACCATGTCGGCCTGGTGGTTCAGCACCGGCTCGACCATCCGGCGGGCAAAGTCGGCGGGATAGGTGTCGTCCCCGTCCACCATGAGGTAGCAGCGGGCGTCGATCTCGCGGAACATGCGGCGGATGACATTGCCCTTCCCCTGCTGGTATTCATGCCGGACGACGGCCCCGGCGCGCGCGGCGATGGCGGCGGTGTCGTCCTTTGAGTTGTTGTCATAGACGTAGATCACGGCCTCCGGCAGCGCTTTCCGGAAATCCGTGACGACTTTTTCAATGGTGACGGCTTCGTTGTAGCAGGGGATCAGGACGGCGATCGTATCCATGGCGGCCTCCCGTTATTCATCTTGTAGATATTGTTTTTTTCAGTATACCACAGCTTTCCCCGCTCTTCAATCACAATCGCCTTGAAACAGCCCTTTGAGGCATGATATAATGTTTCAAACAATTACGTTGGGGAGAAAGACAATGGAGAAACGACATGGAGACAAAGGCTTTTGGACAGCGCTCGGTCTGGGGCTGCTTGTGTTTTATCTGGGCTTTGCCCTGCTGGACGGCTATGGGCTCTATCCCGACTCTGAGAGCTATATCGGCATGGAGGTCGGGCGGGAACCGCTCTACGCCCTGTATCTGGCCCTGTTCCGGCTCTGCTTTGGCAGATTTGGGGAGGGTGCGTGGCTGACTGCCGCGATGCTCGGGCAGAGTGTGTTCGCCGCCTGGGCGGGCTGGTTCTTTGCGAGGCGCTGCGCGGCGCTGTTCGAGCTGCGCCGTTTTGAGAGCGCGGTGATCGCGCTGTGCACGCTGCTGCCCTCGCTGATGTGCCGTTTCTTCGCCAACCGTCACGCCATGTACAGCACTTCCATCCTGTCGGAGAGTCTGGCCTTTCCCCTGTTCACTGTCTTCTTCATAGTGCTGCTGAGCTGGGCGCTGGGAGGCAGACGGCGTGAGCTGCTGTGGGCGCTGCTCCTCGCCCTGCTTCTCTACTCGACGCGCAAGCAGATGGTCATTACGCTGCCGCTGCTCGTCCTCGCAGGGCTCTGGCGCGGCGTGCGGACGCGACGCTTCCGGAAAACGGCGCTTATGTCCGTGCTGCTGGCCGCGGCAGTGCTGATCACAAATGCCCTGCTCGACCGGGGCTATAACTACGTCCTGCGCGGCGAGGCCCTGCGCCACACGGGCGACATGCGCTTTATCTCCACGATGCTGCTCTACACCGCCGAAGAGGAGGACGCGGCGCTGTTTCCCGACGAGGACACGCGAGCGCTGTTTCTGGAGGTTCTTGACGCCGCCGACAAAAAGCAGTACCGGCAGCGCTATGCCCCGAAGGACTGGTTCGGCCGCTCGCTGTACTTTATGAACGTCTATGACGGGATTCAATTTCTCTGCCTGCGCGACACCATTGAGGCGAGGGCGGAAGAGCACTTCGGGGGCGACGAGCTCGCGATGGCGCTGGAGAAGGACCGGGTCTACAACGCAATCAACGCGGCGCTTCTGCCGGTGAGCGCGGGGCGGCTGGTCGGTGTGGTGTGCGACAGCTTCCTTGTGGGCCTGGTCTCGACCGTGCTGGCCCAGCGCCGCCTGTTCACGCTGCCGGCGCTCGGACTGTACGCGGTATTTATCGTGCTGCTCGTCCTGAATATCCGCAGAAAGCGCGAGGGGGAGGCGGCTTTCGGCGCGCTGACGCTGCTGTCCATCCTCGGGAACGTGGCGCTGGTGTCGCTCACGATCTTCTGTCAGGCGCGCTATACGCTGTACAACATGCCGATGTTCTATGCGGGGGCCTTTCTGCTGCTGCGCGGCGCGCTGCCAAAAAAGACAGGCGTGGATAAAAACGGCAATTGACGGCTCGTCTGCAATCCTGTATAATAGTTGAGTCAGGTGCGATAAACATCAATTTTTGAATGAAAGAAGGAGATTCCTATGGGCAAGAACATTTCCCGCAGAGATTTTCTGAAGGGCGCTCTGGCCGGTTCCGCGGCTGTCGCGCTCAGCTCCGTCGCAGGCGTCACCGCCTTTGCCGACGACGCGAAGGCCCTCTACACCCCCGAGCGATGTCAAGGTCACCATGGAGTTCAGCGAGACTGAGATCCTCAGTGTTGTAATCGATTCCTCCGGCGAGACCCCCGACATCGGCGGCAAGGCCGGCCCTCTGCTCGAGAAGGCCGTTCTTGAGGCCCAGAGCCCCGACATCGACGCCGTCTCCGGCGCGACCGTCACCACCGACGCGGTCAAGAAGGCCGTTGCGGACTGCATCTCCCAGGCCAGCGGCAAGGCCGTCGTTGTCCAGGAGGCCGCCCCCGTCGTCTCCGACTGGCTGGGCCAGGCTCCCGAGGTCGCCGAGAGCGACATCACCGAGACCGTGGACACCGAGGTTCTGGTCGTCGGCTGCGGCACGGGCGGCTGGATCGCCGCGATGACCGCCGCCGAGGAGGGCGCGAAGGTTCTGGTCGTTGAGAAGGCCGAGACCCCCACCAAGATCAAGGAAGACATCGGCGCCATCGACTCCAAGCTCCAGCTTGCGAGCTTTGAGGAGTTCCCCGAGTTCAAGATCGACAAGACCGAAGCCATGCTCGAGATCGTCCGCTACGCCAGCGGCTACGCCGACTCCGATCTGATCAAAGTCTGGGAGGACAACTCCGGCGAGCTGGTTGACTGGCTGACCGATATTCTCGAGGGCACGGGCCACTGGTTCATGCAGTTTGAGGGCGGCGTCGGCAACCTGGAGCACCCCGATCACACCAAGGCCTACGCCACCGGCCACAGCCCCCATCCCACCGAGGACAAGCCCGCCGACGTCGATCTCAACTCCGACATGACCGAGTTTGTGACCAGCCGCGGCGGTGAGATCCGCTGCAAGACCAGCCTTGTCAAGCTCGAGCAGGACGCGGACGGCAAGGTCACCGGCATCATCGCCCAGGATATGGACGACAGCCACTACATCCGCATCAACGCCTCCAAGGGCGTCATCATGGCCACCGGCGGCTACGCCAGCAACGGCGACATGATGCTGGCTCTCCAGCCCCAGACCATGAAGATGAAGATCAACGTGCCGATGGGCTCCAAGTCCGACGGCGCAGGCATCAAGGCCATGCTGTGGGCCGGGGCCGAGATGGATCCCTGCCACGCCTCCATGATGTTCAACCGCTGCTCCTGCCTGCCCACCGAGACCGCGGGCTACAAGACCAACGGCAAGTGGTACTGGTTCGGCGAGCAGCCCTTCCTTAAGGTCAACCTCAACGGCGACCGCTTCTGCAACGAGTCCGGCCCCTACGAGTTCATGCTGCACTCTATGTACATGCAGCCCAAGCACACCTACGTCGACATCTTTGACGCCAACTGCAAGCAGTATGCCGAGCAGTTTGACGAGGTCGGCTGCTGCCGTCTCTTCCCCTTCCCCAACGGCGCGATTTCCAACCGTCCCTTCGACGTGTGCTGGAAGGATATGACCGAGGGCGAGAACTCCCACCTGGCGCTCGGCTATCTGCAGAAGGCCGACACCATTGCGGAGCTGGCCGAGAAGCTGAACATCCCCGCCGACGAGCTGGAGAAGACCGTCGCCCGCTACAATGTCCTCTGCGCCAAGGGCGTGGACGAGGACTACGGCAAGCCCGCCCACCGCATGACCCCGGTGGACACCGCTCCCTTCTACGGCATCCGCACCGGTGCCTGGCATCTGACCACCCTTGACGGCTGCCGCATCAACACCGACATGCAGGTCATCCGGGAGGACGGCACCCCCATCGAGGGCCTGTACGCCACCGGCGACTGCACCGGCGGCTTCTTCGCCAACAACTACCCCAACCTCTTCACTGGTCTCGCCTGCGGCCGCACCATGACCTTCGGTCGCCGCGCCGCCAAGATCGTCGCGAAGAAGTAATCCTGTTTTTCCCTTGAATCCGGCGCCGAAAGGCGTCGGATTCAAGCTGTCGGCACTTTGTCGACAGCTTGAAGGGCAAAAATGGGAACTTCCGAAAAAGTTCCCATTTTTGCATGGATTGTACGTGAAGGGGGACTCCCCGTCCCCCTTCACAGATCAACTTGGTTTGCAAGAGTTTGTCAGCAGTCTGAATCCGGCGCCGGAAGGCGTCGGATTCTTTTATCTAACCATATTGCTATACTATATTGCTAAAAAAGAGCTCTGTTTTTCGGCAACAATGTGCTTGCAAAAACAAACAAAACATAATATTATATAGGTGTATCCCTGCGCCCATTTGAGGTTTACAGGAATGTATGTGAGAACAGGAGAACATCATGGATAAGAAGCAGAAACGTGAGAAGAGACTGAATCTGATCGGCATGAGCTGCGGTCTGTTTCTGGCCCTGCTGCTGGTGATCAACGTCGGGACCGACGTCGTCGCCCGCGCCGCCAGCGCCAACGCCCAGACCCTGACCGCCAGCGCCCCAGGCAAGGTCGGCGACGTGACTGTCGAGGTCAAGGCCGACGCCAAGAAGATTTACGAAGTCAAGGTGATCGAGCACAATGAGACCGAGGGCATCGGCACCATGGCAGTCGACGCCATCCCCGGCCTGATCGTTGAGAAGCAGAGCCTGACGGTCGACGCCGTCTCCGGCGCCACCATCACCTCCGACGCCATCCGCGACGCGGTGGCCCTCGCCCTGCAGAGCGGCGGCCTCAACAGCGAGGCCTACGGCTACGCGGCGCCGGAAATTGCCGCCAAGCCCATGGCCCACAAGGTGGAGACCGGCACCGGCGTCAAGCTGCTGCACGCGGTCGACTGGAAGGACCAGTACCCCGACCAGTACAACACCTGGATGATGACGAGCGAGAGCGACGACATCGACGATTACCTCGAGGTCTACCCCATGCTGCGCGGTCTGTATGAGGGCTACGGCTTCGCCATCGATTACGGCTCCGCCCGCGGCCACTACTACGACGTGCAGGACATCGAGGCCACCGGCCGTCCGCACCCCCTGGCCAACTGCTGGACCTGCAAGACTCCCGATTTCACCCACATGGTGAACGAGGAGGGCATCGAGGCCTACAAGAAGGACTGGACCGAGGTACAGTCACAGATCACCGAGGGCATCAGCTGCTACACCTGCCACGCGAACACCCCCGGCGAAATCACCATCACGCACACCTACTGGATCGACGCGGTAGGCGACGACTTTGAGAACATCGCGCCCGCGGATCTCGCCTGCGGCCAGTGCCACAACGAGTATTACTTCCACCCCGAGACCAAGGCGACCACCATCGCCCACAACAGTCTCGCCTCCATGGATCCCGCGACGATGCTGGCCTTCTTCAACGACGGCTCCAACTTCCCGAGCGGCGAGCCCTTTGCCGACTGGACCAACCCCCGCACCGGCGTCAAGCAGATCAAGGTGCAGCACCCCGAGTTTGAGACCTATCTCGGCGCGGGCAGCCCCCACGCCGGCACCTTTACCTGCGCCGACTGCCACATGCCGGACGCGGTCAATGCAAACGGCGAGGCTTACCACAGCCATAACCTGATGAGCCCGCTGGACAATCCCGAGCTCATTGCGAACACCTGCTCCGCCTGCCACTTCGATCTCGTGAAGGAAGTGCATGACCTGCAGGACAAGGTCGAGACCCGCACCTACACGGTCGGCTACCGTCTCGAGTACCTGACCGAGCTGCTGGCCCAGGCCGTGGCGAGCGAGAAGTACACGGACGAACAGCTTGATCCCATCCGCTCCCTCGCCCGCGACGCGCAGTTCTATTGGGACTTCGACAAGGCCGACGAGCTCTGTGCGGAGGCGACCTCTCAGATCCTCGCGCTGACCCGCTGATTCCATAACGCAACACACAAGCTGCCCGCCCGAATGGGCGGGCGGCTTCTTATTAAGGGGATAGTCTCCATGAAAAAAGTATTCAACTACCTGCGCTCCATGCGCTTCGGTCTGCTGTTGCTCGGGCTGATCGCGGCCTGCTCCGTGGCGGGCACCGTGATCCCCCAGGGGCGGGAGATTGCCTGGTACGCGCAGACCTATCGCTCCTTCCACGGGGTGATCCTGCTGCTCAGACTGAACCGCGTGTTCGAGAGCTGGTACTTCATCGCCCTGCTCGTGCTGCTCTGCCTCAATCTCAGCCTCTGTTCCCTGCTGCGCATCCGGAGCGTAGTGAAGGCCGCAAAGGGCGAGACGGAGCGCGCGGCCAGGCTGCCCGTCACCGTCAGACTCACATCCGAGGGCGTTGACAAGCTGCGTGAGTATCTGGACGCCATGCGCTGCAAGAGCGAAGTCGCAGGCGGCGCGACGGTCTACCGCAAGCACGGGATCGGGCGCTACGGAACCTTTATCACGCACCTGTCCATTCTTCTGACGGTCGTATTCGGCGCGCTCGCCCTCTATACACCGACGGTGGTCGACCGGGACTGTATGCCCGGGGAGTCGATCTCTCTCGAGGACGGAACGGAAATCCATGTGGCAGACTTTCGCATCGCTGACGAGACCGGGCGGCTGGACTACCGGAGCCATGTACAGGTCACGCTGCCGGACGGGCGGCGCAGCGAAGTGGCCGAGCTCAAGGTGAATCATCCCTTTTCCTTCGGGCCGTACAAGCTGTTTCAGCAGACCTTCGGCACGACGGGGGCCGTCACGGTCACGGACCTCGACGGCAGCGAGTTTGTGTCCTACGTCAGCCGCGGGGACGTGCTGATGATCGACGAGGGCAACAGGCTGGTCATCGACACGCTTTACCCCGACTACGCCGTGTCGCCGGACGGGGAGCTCACCTTTGATACCGTCACCACCGGTGCTTATCCCAATCCGATCTACACAGGCCTGATCATCGCCGATGGGGAACGGACGCCGTTCTACGCCCTGCCGGGGCAGGCGCTTGAGCTGACGGGGGCTCGCTTCACCTTTAACGCGCCGGTGGATTACCCCGGCATACGCGTCAAGCATGTCTCACCCCTTGTGAACGCCCTGCTGGTGGCCGCCTTCACGCTGATGATCGTCGGGCTGTATTTCACGTTTTTCTACGAGCCCGTCCTTGTCAAGGTCGACGAGTAGCTGCTGGCATACGAGTGCGGAGAGTGAAGAGTTAAGTTAAGGTATCGCCTTCGGGGACGATCGAAATGCAAGGGACAGAGAGAGGGATTTAATTGAAAACAATGTTTTTTATTGCGCTGGTGAGCTATGCGCTGGCGGTGGCTCTGGAGTTTACCGGGACCGCGTTTAAGAAGGACAAGCTGTTGAAGGCCGCGTGGTATGTGTTTTTGGCGGCCTTTGCCGTGCACAGCTTGTTTATTGTCTGGCGCGGGATCGCAGCCAGGCGGCTGCCGCTGTCGAACCAGTTTGAGTTTGCCAACTCCTTTGCCTGGGGCGTGGCGCTCATGCTGATCGTGATGCGCGGCAGGCTGAAAACCGACTGGCTCTCGGTTGCGGCGATGCCGGCGGCACTGCTGGTCATGGTCTATGCCTCGCTCCAGCCCATGGAGATCAAGGACCTGATGCCCGCCCTGCGCAGCGCGTGGTTCGGGGTACACATCGGCTCCGCGGTTTTGAGCTACTCGGCCTTCGTCATTGCCGGCAGCATCAGCCTGCGCTATCTTATCGCCGTGAAGAAGAGCAGCGCGGACAAAAAGGCCCTGGATCAGATGGACTATTTCAGCTACCGCATGGTGGCCTTCGGCTTTCTGTTTCTGACGGTGGTCATCCTCTCCGGCGCGATCTGGGCC
>CADAAM010000118.1 GCA_902785905.1 Oscillospiraceae bacterium
CATCAGTCTTGTTGCAGGCGTGCTTATGGGGGCGCTGATGACAAGGAAGAATCCGGTCGTCAAAGCGCTTACGCGGCTCTATCTGGAGACGGTGCGCATCATGCCGCAGATGGTGCTGCTGTTTCTGGCCTTCTTCGGCACGACGCGCTGGTTCGGCTGGAACCTGAGCGGTGAGACCGCTTCCATCATTGTCTTTGCCCTCTGGGGTACGGCGGAGATGGGCGATCTCGTACGCGGTGCGCTGGAGAGCATTCCCCGCCACCAGTATGAATCTGCCGCGGCGCTCGGACTCGACGGGAAACAGAGCTTTCTGTATGTGATCCTGCCCCAGACCTTGAGGCGTCTTTTGCCGCAGGTCATCAACCTCGTCACGCGTATGATCAAAACCACCAGTCTGGTGCTCATGATCGGGGTGGTGGAGATGCTCAAGGTGGCACAGCAGATCACTGAGGCCAACCGCATGAAGGTGCCAAACGCCGCCTTTGGCGTGTACCTGACGGTGCTTGTGCTGTATTTTCTCGCCTGCTGGCCCATCAGTCTGCTGGCAAAGGCTTTGGAAAAGAGGTGGAGCTGAAAGCATGGGACGCGAAATTTTACGTATCGAGCATCTGCACAAGGAATTTGAGGGCAAAACGGTGCTGGATGACCTGAGCCTTACGCTCACGGAGGGCGAGGTCGCGGTCATCGTCGGCCCCAGCGGCTGCGGAAAGAGCACGCTTCTGCGATGCGTCAACGCCCTTGAGCCCATCCAGGGCGGCAGCATTTTTCTGGACGGCGAGGAGATCCACGCGGACCCCCGCAAGCTGCCGCGCCTGCGGCAAAAGGTCGGGATGGTTTTTCAGAGCTACGAGCTGTTCCCGCACAAGAGCATTCTGGATAACATCACGCTTGCCCCGCGCAAGGTACAAAAGCGCGGCAGAGAAGACGCGGAGGCGGAAGCCCTGGCCTTGCTCGAGCGCGTGGGGCTTGCGGATCGGGCGAAGGACTATCCCCGGCAGCTCTCCGGCGGGCAGAAGCAGCGGGTCGCCATCGTTCGGGCGCTCATCATGCACCCGGCGCTGATGCTCTTTGACGAGGTGACCGCTGCGCTCGATCCCGAGATGGTGCGTGAGGTGCTGGACGTGCTGCTGGACCTGGCAAAGCAGGGCCGCACGATGCTGATCGTCACGCACGAAATGCAGTTTGCCCGCGCCGTGGCCGACCGGATTTTGTTTCTGGATGACGGGGGCATCGTGGAAGAGGGCAGGCCCGCCGACTTCTTCGATCATCCCGAAACCGAACGCGCACAGCGGTTTTTGAATACATTCACGTTTGAAACGGTAAAGGAATAAAATCTCATAAAATTTATTGGAGGTACTTATCATGTTGAATACAAAGAAATTACTCGCCCTTACGCTGGCCCTTCTGTTTGTTTTCGCACTCATCCCCGCCGCAGCGCAGGCGGCGCCCGTATATCGCAGCCTCGATGAAATCAAGGCTGACGGGACGATCAACATCGGCGTCTTTTCCGACAAGAACCCCTTCGGCTATGTGGATGAAAACGGCGAATACCAAGGCTACGATGTCTACTTTGCCGAGCGCATTGGCCAGGATCTGGGCGTGAAAATCAACTATGTCTCCACCGAGGCTGCAAACCGCGTGGAATACCTCGAGACCGGGAAGGTCGACATTATCCTCGCAAACTTCACCGTCACCCCCCGCGTCATCACCGACCTCTCCGAGCTGAGCGCTGACGATCCTGTCATTGTCATCTCCGGCACGACCGCCGAAACCTACCTCATCGCCAACAACCCCGAAGTGAAGCTTCAGAAGTATGACACCTACGCCAATGCCAAGAACGCCCTTGAAAACGGCAACGGCGTCGCCTGGGCAAATGATAACACCGAGGTCATTGCCTTTGCTCTCCAGAACGCGGGATACACCGTCGGCATCCCCTCCCTGGGCAGTCAGGATACCATAGCCCCGGCCGTCTCCAAGGGCAACGACACACTGCTCCGGTGGCTGAACAATGAAATCGTTTCCCTTGCCGACGAGCAGTTCTTCCACAAGGATTATGAGGCTACACTTGCCGAGACCTACGGCCTTGACTATGAGGACAGCCTGGTGGTCGAGGGCGGCATCACCGCAAAGTAAAGGAAAGGAGTTCACGCCATGTCTAAGTACAAATTTGAAACATTGCAGCTCCACGTCGGCCAGGAGCAGGCCGACCCCGCCACTGACGCCCGGGCCGTGCCCATTTACCAGACCACGTCCTACGTGTTTCACAACTCCGCCCACGCGGCGGCCCGTTTTGGCCTGACCGATGCCGGCAACATCTATGGCCGTCTCACCAACTCCACGCAGGAGGTGCTGGAAAAGCGCATCGCCGCGCTGGAAGGCGGCGTGGGCGCGCTGGCTCTGGCCTCCGGCGCCGCGGCTGTCACGTATACCATTGAGGCCCTCGCCCAGGCGGGCGATCACATCGTCGCACAGAAGACCATTTACGGCGGAAGCTACAATCTGCTGGCCCATACGCTGCCCCTCTACGGCATCCAGACCACCTTCGTCAATGTACACGATCTGGATGAGGTCGCCGCCGCCATCAAGCCCAACACCAAGGCGATCTACCTTGAAACCCTGGGCAATCCCAATTCCGACATTCCCGACATCGACGCTATCGCGGAGATCGCGCATGCCCATCAGATCCCGCTTGTGATCGACAATACCTTCGGCACGCCCTATCTGATCCGCCCGATCGAACACGGCGCGGACATCGTGGTGCATTCCGCCACCAAGTTCCTCGGCGGTCACGGCACGACCCTCGGGGGTATCGTGGTGGACTCCGGCAAGTTTGACTGGAAAGCGGCCGGCAAATATGCCCCCATTGCGGACCAGAACCCCAGCTACCACGGCATCTCCTTTGTGGACGCGGCCGGTCCTGCCGCCTTTGTCACCTATCTGCGCGCCATTCTCCTGCGCGATACCGGCGCGGCTATCTCGCCGTTCAATGCCTTCCTGCTCCTGCAGGGTGTGGAGACTCTGTCCCTGCGCCTTGACCGCCATGCCGAGAACACGAAAAAAGTGCTGGAGTTTCTGGCCGGTCACCCGCAAGTGCAAAAGGTCAACCATCCCTCCCTTTCCGATCATCCGGATCACGCGCTGTTCAAGAAATACTTCCCCAACGGCGGGGCGTCCATCTTCACCTTTGACATCAAGGGCGGTGTGAAGGAGGCTCACGCGTTCATCGACGCGCTGGAAATTTTCTCGCTGCTGGCAAACGTCGCCGATGTGAAGAGCCTGGTCATTCACCCGGCCACCACCACCCACTCCCAGCTCACGGCAGAAGAGCTCGAGGATCAGAACATCCACCCGAATACCATCCGTCTCTCCATCGGTACGGAGCACATCGACGACATCATCGCCGATCTGGAAAAGGGCTTTGCCGCAGCGGCAGTATAAGCATCTCAAACAAAACACAATCCTCTCTCCGCATGTCTGAGGCCCCGTCGAATTCGACGGGGCCAATGACTGTAGACAAACCCTTGCAAACCAAGCTGGTCTTGTAAGGGGGATCTGTGAAGGGGGACGGGGAGTCCCCCTTCACGTACAATCCACGCAAAAATGGGAACTTTTTCGGAAGTTCCCATTTTTGCCCTCAAGCTGTCGACACTTTGTCGACAGCTTGAGGCCCCGTCGAATTCGACGGGGCCTATGACACAAATCGGGCGGAACAGATACTGGACTTGTCGTCGCCGATAGCGGCGGCTCTACAGGCAAAAAACAGCCCTTGCAATCCGTTTTCCGCTCTCGGTTTTCATGATTTTGTTTATGAAGTTCGTTACATTCTCCTTGCTGTATCCGTTCTCTGCGGCATTGGCAATGTAATCCGCTTCGATCAGGATTTGATAGTCAATGCCGTCAATCCCGGAGAATGTATGATGGTGCCCGACAAGGTAGGCCACGCGGTCAATCTGCTCAGGGAGCATGCCGCAGTCAGAAAGAAATGTTCTGACCATTTGTGCCCCCTCTTCTTCCTGATGCTTGCCGTTTGTGCTGCCATACTTCTCGCGGCACAGCGGGCAGGCAATATCATGGGTGATCGCTGCAATCTCAAGGATATACTGCGTGTCAGCATCCAATCCCTCCAAATCCCCGATTGTCTTCGCATATGTCCAGACT
This sequence comes from Oscillospiraceae bacterium, assembly GCA_902785905.1. Lineage (GTDB taxonomy): Bacteria > Bacillota > Clostridia > Oscillospirales > Oscillospiraceae > Limivicinus. The sequence goes on from CADAAM010000118.1 coordinate 4,159, forward strand.
CGAATCAGGTGGTCAATATCGTGGATGTTTCCATCGGAAACGGCGATCATCTTTTCCATCACCTGCGATACGGCAGGAACGTGCTCGCGGCGATATGCTTGAACCATTGCGTCAAGGAAACTCGACAGCAGCGCGTTCATCTCGGAATAATCAAAGGCGAGCAATTGTCCTTCCGTCTGCACAAATCGACCTGTACAATTCAGATGCCCGCCGGCATCTTCAATTCCGGCCGCGACGATTTCATGCGTAAACTCCATATGCGTCTGAAAACCGTACACGTATTTGCCGTAGCGCACAATTTGACGAGGACAGCCGTCACTCTCTGCAATAATCACGCTGTCTTCGGTCAAACCGGGCATATCATTATGCCACTCTCCGGCAAGAAAGACATCTCCAAAAGAGGCAAAGAAAGGATCGTTTTTTCCCTCAGGTGTGAGTCTCGCCTCGACGGGACCGATTTCCCGCTCGGGGCTGTGGGCATACGGAGCGCCCAAGGCTTCGCCGAGAAGCTGCGCTCCAAGACAGACGCCGACAACCATTTTTCCGGCTTCCACATATCTGCGGATCAGAGCCTTCTCCGCTTCAGCGTCGAAATAGCCGCACTCCTCTTTTGTCGTCGCCGGACACTGATAACCGCCCAGAACAACCAGCATATCCGCCTCGGCGCTCTTTGGAACAGACTCGTATTCCCAGCATTTCGAAACCGTTACATCATATCCATGGCGATCCGCCCAGGAAAGATATTCTCCGGGCAGCACCCATGAGTCCTGTTGTATAAAATGTACTTTCATATAGTCCTCCAAATCCCGAATTTCTCTTTTTTCGGCAAGACAGTCCCCCGCTGCGGCAGAAAATGCAAAAATACCGTGTACAGCGGCCGGTACAAAAGCAGCGTCAGGAGAAAATTGCTGACGCAGTGGATGAGGTCATACGGAATCCCTGCAACCCACAGGGCGACAGCCGTCTCCCAGCCGGTGACCGTGAGGTACAGAATGTACATGAGCGGGCCGAAGCACAGGCCGCACAGACCGGCGACAACAGCCCAGACGAGCGGGGAGTTGTTCTTCCGAAACAGCATCACAAAAGCGGTCACGGCGGGCCAGGTGTAGAGATAACTGAACCACCAGAGCGTAAAGCCGAAGATCATACCCTCCAGCATCACATAGACGCCAACGGCATAGAGCGTTTTCCAGCCAAAAAAGATCGCGCACAGGATGATGATAAGCGTGTTCAGATTGACGTTCGGGATGCTGGTCAGGACAAACTTGCTTGCAAAGATCAGCGCCCCCATCAGGGCGAGGAAGCAGAGCTCCTGCGCGGACAGGCGCTCACCAGCCGGTTTTGAGTGTAAATTCATATTGTTCTCCGTCTTGGATTAAGGTTTCGTCCACTCCGTAAAAGTGCTCGGCCCCGCCCTTTGTGATGCGCCACCACTGCTGGAGACTCTCATCGGCGCTCTCACCGTCAACAGTCAGGATGTAGAGCCCGAACTCGCCCTCCTGCCCGGCGATCAGCTTTTGCTCCTCACAGGCTTGGCGCAGAGTCTCGGCGTCGGTACGGATGGGAAAGAGCTTGGTCGTACCGTCCCCATGGACGACCTCGACCGTGATTGCTTTTGCACCGCCGTTTGCCTGCGGTCGGTTTACATACCAGATCAGCCCGGCACTCAGAACAAGTGCAAGCAGAATGATGAAAAGAATAGCGGATTTTTTCTTTGTCATGTTTTACCTCAACGGTTCCGTTTATCGTTTATTTTAGTAAATCCTTGCGCGGTTTCGATCAGGTTTCGTTTTCCGGCCAGAACAGCTCGTCCAGGGTTTTGCCGAGAACTCGGCAGATATTGATGCACAGATTGATCGTCGGGTTGTAGTCGCCCTTCTCGATCGCACTGATCGTCTGACGCGAGACCCCCGTGAGCTTGGCCAGCTCGTCCTGCGACAGATCTTTTCCGACTCTGGCCGCTTTCAGTCTCAGGTTTTTCATTCTTCCGCTTCCCCACGATCCGCCGACCTGCGCAGCAGCCCGATGACGCCCAGCACGGCGAACATAACGGCGCACAGGAGATTCACAAACGGAGTCTGCAAAACCCCGTCGACGATCAGGGCGTCGTTCTTCCAGGCGGCGAAGAAGCTGAGAAAATTGATGAGCGAGATGACGACCGCAAAGATCAGATAGCGTTTCATGTTGGTGTTCAGGCCGACATACGCGCCCTTCCAGATGCAGTAGCCGCACTGCACCACGATCCCGAGAAAGATCGGGATAAAGTGGATCACGATCGGCTCCGCCGG
>CADAAM010000119.1 GCA_902785905.1 Oscillospiraceae bacterium
GGCTGTACCGGGCCAGCGTTGAAAAGGTGGCGAAGCCCCTGATCACGGAGGGCGAAGTGTTCCCGGATTCCCTGGTGCCGGTCATCGCCACCAGCAAATTGGGAGAGAAAAGCGTTTTTCCTATGGTTTGGGGCTTTCACGTTCCCGGCATCAGCCGCACCATTGCCAACGCCCGTGTAGAGACCGCCGCGGAGAAGGCAAGTTTTCGCGATTCCTGGGCAGCACACCGCTGTGCGGTCCCGGCCTCCTGGTACTATGAGTGGGAGCATGTACCCACACCGGCAGGCAAGTCCAAAGCCGGGGATAAATATGCCATCATGCCCAAAGGCGGGGAGCTCACGTGGCTCTGCGGGCTTTACCGGCTGGAGGACAACTTCCCCCATTTTGTTATCCTGACGCGGGAGCCGGGCGAATCCATCGCCTTTATCCATGACAGGATGCCGTTTATTCTGCCGGAATCAAAGGTGGACTCCTGGATAGACCCGGAACGGAATCCTCACATGCTGATCGGATCGGCTATTACGGATGTGGTCTTTGAAAAGGACGAACGGGGCAAAGCGCCGACGTGATTTTCCCGTATCATTTTCTTTCCCCGGCATGCCAATTCCCGTACTCACTCATAACTCTGCTTTCTCCAGCAGATCATACAGTGCATCCTGGGAAAGTATGCCGCGCTTCAAGTCAGGCGGCAGTTCACCCCGTTCATCTGCTTCATAGTCCTCCCGCCATTCTCCGGACGTGTAGTAGGCATCCAGGAGACGAAGCTTTTCCGGGTCATGAGAGATAGCGGCTTCGTCAAACAGCCGCTCATATTTTTCCACTCGCTCAATCCGAGCCAATCGACATGGGTTGCTATTTTGTTCTATCCTATCACTCATTGTCCAGTATCATGTCGGAATTGTCCCTGCCGTATTCACCCCGGCAAGCTCAAAACTGACCATTCGGTTCAGCAGTTCCCTTTATTTGATAAGATTTACAGTTGTTTTATCTCTGCCTGCTCATGCAGTTTTCGTCTTCTTGCCAGCCACCTGGTACATTCTCTCATCGGAGATTACCGTGTGAACGCTCAGGTATTTTCCGAAGATCGCAGCCAGGTCGTCCGCCGGCATGAGACCGTTGGAGACGTGGCTTGCCGTGCCATGGTGGTGGGCGTCGATCTTCTCCCGGCTCATGCCATGGGCCACCGTCAGAGTGCCGCCGGGCTTGAGAAGGCCTGTAAGAGTCCGGATCAGCCGCTCCGGATCTGGAAAATGCGGAAAGGCATTGTAGACCACCACGCAGTCAAACTGCCTGTCAAAAGCCGTTGCCTCCACATCGCCGCAGAGGATCGTGACGCGCTCCTGCGGAAACTTCTCCTTTGCAATCTCCGCCATCTTCGGGGAGATGTCAATGCCGGTGACAGACGCCGCGTGCCGTTTTAAGTAGTCCGGGATCAGCACGCCCGTGCCGCAGGCCACGTCCAGAATGTCCTTCCCTTCCGTGACTCCGGCATGATCCAGAATGATGCCGATGATCTCGTCGCTGCGGATCATCTCTGCGTCCCAGCCGGGCGCCAGACGGTCAAAGAATTCGATGACTTCTTTTGTCTCGATCATGACTTATCCGAAGAAGGTCGCCGTGTCGATCTGCTGGTAGCCGCCGAAGCTGGAAGGGGCCGCCGCGATTTGATCGGCCAGATCCATACCGTAGAATGCCTGCGTGACCTCGTTGGTCTTGGCGGTCATGTCGATATCCGCAAAGAGCTCGGGGTAGACGGTTTTGGCGATGAACCAGGTATTGATGAGAGCAATCTCGTAGTTGGTGTAGTAGGCGTTGTAAGCCATCTCCAGGTAAACCTGTCCATTCTGCCAGGCCTTGCAGGTGTCGAACATGTCGGGCGTCTCGGCATAGAGGGGCTTGATGTTCTTGACCGCGGCGGCGTCCATGATGATGATGTCCATATCCTCGCCCAGGGCCACGAACTTCTCCTCCTCAATGGCCTGAATGCCGGGGGCTGCCAGATCGGTGACGGCGTTCTTCACATTCGCCACATTGAAGGAGATATAGTTCTGCGCGGTCATGAGGTGGTTGGTGGTGCCCCAGTTGCCGAGACCGCAGATGTACACAGAAGGCTTGTCCGCATCGGCAACATCGGCGGTGCGGCGGGAGATTTCCGCGCGCTCGGCTTCGATGAAGGAGACAAGATTCTCGGCCTTCTCCTCATTCTGGAAGATGGTGCCGAGCATGCGCATGGTGCCGAAGAAATTCTCGTCAAACACGCCGCCTGGGCCGGCCTTCAGGGTGACGACGGGCACGCCGAGCTGCTCCTGCAGAGCGTCTTCCTTCTCTACATCCTCATACTCGGAGATGACAATGTCCGGATTGCAGGCGAGGATCTTCTCCGCCTCTGCAGTCTGTGCCTGGGGACCGCCGACGCCGCAGGAGGGCAGAGTCTTGAAGCTCTCGCCGTAGGCCAGCATATAGGGGCGGGCCACGGAATCGAACATTCTGGGACGCTCGGCAAGGGACGTGTTGTCAATGTCCTCCACGCCGCACAGCAGGCTCACATCGCCGATGTAGCTGTACATGCGCAGGGCGCCCGCGCCGATGCAGACCACGCGCTGGTAGCTGCCGGGCGTGACTGTGACTTCGCGGCCGATCATATCCGTGACGGTGATCTCCTCCGCCGCATAGGCCGTGCCGGAAAACACACACAGGCTCAGCAGCAGGGTCAGCGTCAGGATCAGGGTGACTGCTTTTTTCATATTCTGTGACCTCCGTTTATGATGATTTTTTTGCCTTCTATCTGCGCGATGCGGACCTCCGCATCAAAGGTCTCCCGAATAACTTCCTCCGTGACGATCTCCGCTCCCCCGGCATGTCTGATCCTCCCGTTTTTCATAAAGAAGAAGCGGTCGCCCAGGTCGAGCGCCTGATTCAGATCGTGCAGGGATGTGAGGATGGCGATGCCCTTCTCCCTTGCTGCGCGGCGGGCCTCGTCGATAATAAGCTGCTCATTGGCAATATCCAGATTGCCGGTGGGTTCATCGAACACCAAAAGGCGCGGCTCCTGTGCCAGAGCCCGGGCGATGGCGATCTTCTGCCGCTCGCCGCCGGAGAGCTCTTCCACATTCCGGGCGGCGTAATCCTCCAGCTTCATATCCCGGAGGATGGCTTCCACAGCCTGCTCGTCCCCCTTTCCCGCTTTGTAACCGAAGTAGGAGACGCGCCCCATGAGCACCGTATCAAAGACGCTCAGGGCACCGAAGTGGATGCTCTGCGGCACATAGGCGATGCGCCGCGCCCGCTCCCGGCGGCTGAGCCTTAAAAGATCTTCCCCGTCAAAGCGGATGCTGCCGCTCTCCGGCTTCCGGATGCCGAGGATGTTCTTGAAAAGCGTCGTCTTGCCGGAGCCGTTTTTGCCCAGCAGGATGCCGATCTCCCCGTCGCGGAGGGTCAGGTTTATCCCGTCCAGCACCATTGGCGCACGGCGGGAGTAGCGAAAGCGCAGGTCCTGGATTTCCAGCATCAGTCGTGCTCCCCCTTCCGTGTAAAGATGATGGCGAGGAAGAAGGGCGCGCCGAGCAGCGACGTGATCGCCCCCACCGGCAGGGCCGAGCCGTTGCCCATGCTGCGGGAGAGGGTGTCGGCCAGTAAAAGAAGTACACTTCCGCTCAGGGCCGAGGCCGGGACAGAGACCCGGTGATCCTGCCCCAGAAGGCGCTTGGTCACATGGGGACAGATGATGCCCACAAAGCCGATGATCCCGAGAAACGACACGCATACCGCCGTGATGACGGAGGCCAGCAGCATGGACACAAAGCGAAGCCTGTCCACCGCGACGCCCATGCTTTTGGCCGCGGCGTCGCCGCTCAAAAGGGCGTTGAACTGCCAGCTCATAAGCGTGAAGAACAATAGTCCCGCCAGCACCACGACCGCCATGATGCAGTCCGTGCGGTAGGTGGCGCGGCCCAGGTCACCGAAGGTCCAGATCACCGCGGCGGAAAGGCCCACGTCGGTGGCATAGAATTGCAGGATCGTGGTCGCCGCCGTCCACACGGAGCCCATGGCGATACCTGCCAGCACCACCACCCCCGGCTGGAAGGCCCGCAGACGGCAGAGGCCGAGGATCAACAGGATCGAGATGGTGGAAAACAGAAACGCCATCAGGGACGTGGCATAGGGATTGGCGCCCACAGTGTAGCTCGACAAGTGGTTTCCCGTATCCAGAAAACCGCCCGCAAAGGCGATGATGGAGAGATTTGCGCCGAATACCGCCGCGTTGGACACGCCCAGTGTGGAGGGCGAGGCCATGGGGTTATTGAGGTCGGTCTGCATGATGAGGCCGGAAATCGACAAACCTGCCCCGGCGATGATGGCCGCCAGCACGCGCGGAATACGGATGTTCCAGATAATGCGCACCTGTGCGGCGCTCCCCTTTTTGGCAAGGGCCGCGAAGCTATCGGCAATGCTCATATGAGAAGAGCCCACGAACAGGCACACAAAGGCCAGCACGATCACCAACAACGTGAGCAGGATCAGCGCCGTTCGGTTTCGTCTTCTGTTTTTGGTCAGATCAGATTGCACTCTCATGCGAATATGATATCCCCTCGAGACCGGCTCCACAAGCCCCCGGGGGGGATATTTTGAAGGAAAAAATAACGCCCTCCGTGCAACCGGCACGGAGGGCTCAAGCTGTCGACAAAGTGTCGACAGCTTGAGAGGCAAAAATGGGAACTTCCGAAAAAGTTCCCATTTTTGCATGGATTGTACGTGAAGGGGGGACTCCCCGTCCCCCTTCACAGATCCCCCTTATACTAGAACCTCATGAAAACCTTTAATCCCTTAAAGGTTTTCATAGCGCCATAAGGCGCGTAGAGGTTCTTGTATGAGACGTGTTTTCAGCGTTTATTTAATCAAAAAATAGTATTACAAGACCAACTTGGTTTGCAAGGGTTTGTCTACAGTCTGCGCCCTCCGTGCAACCGGCACGGAGGGCGCAGCAAGAGGGATCTTTGATCGCCTTTACACGAAATAGTATTACAAAAAGTGGAAGCCCCTTGGACGAATCCGCAGGGCTTCCGAAGGAAGAAAAAGGGGATGAAATTTCAGGACAGCTTATTTGTTATTGCGGTAGAAGTTGATGAGGCAGCCGTCGGTGATGATCTGACGCTCGGGATCGGTCAGCGCGCCGACAGAGCACTTAAACTCCGTGAC
>CADAAM010000120.1 GCA_902785905.1 Oscillospiraceae bacterium
CCAGGTGGTCTTCATCAACGTCATGAACCGCATCTCCATCGACTGCGACTGTGACGGCTATCCCGAGGAGCCCGACATCCACGACATCGGCATCCTGGCTTCCACCGACCCCGTGGCGCTGGACCAGGCCTGCCTCGACCTCGTCCGGAACGCGGAGGGCAACGAAAAGCTCCTGTGGCGTATAGAAGACCGCCAGGGCCTGCACACGCTGGAGCACGCGGACGAGATCGGCTTCGGCAGCCGCAGCTATACGCTGGTCGATATCGGGAAAAACGCTGGCTGATCTCCCCGATAAGACGGTCGGGCGTTCTCCGCCGCCGTTTTTGAAGCGCCCCCTTGTTTTTGCCGCGCCCGTCCTGTATACTCAACGTCAGCTATCGAAACAGGGGGAACCGTCATGACCGCCACAGCACGCAAAACCGATTTTCTCTCCACCACCGCCGGGGTTCTGACCGCAGCGATCGCGGCCAATCTGCTCTGGGGCAGCGCCGCGCCCCGAGGACGTCATGAGTCAGATCCTCTTTGCCGGGGTGCGCTTCACCCTGGCGGGCGTGCTGACCGTACTGCTCGGCAGTCTCCTGCGCCGCCGCGTCCTGCTGCCGAAGCGCAGCTCCGGCGGGATGATCCTGATGCTCGCCCTGATGCAGACGGTCATTCAGTACACCTTCTTCTATGTCGGTCTGTCCCACGCGCCGGGGTTCAAGGGCTCCATCATCTCCCCCACCAGCACCTTCTTTGCCCTGCTGATCGCCGCGCTCGTCTTCCGTCAGGAGAAGCTGACGGTGAAAAAACTGTTCGGCTGTGTGATCGGCTTTGCGGGCGTCGTGCTGGTGAGCATGACCGGCAGGCTCGAGGGCGGCGCGCGTCTGGACGGCGAGGGCTTCCTCGTGCTGGCCGCGGCCTCCTACGGCTGTTCGTCGGTGCTCATCAAGCGCTACTCGGCGCGGGAGGACCCCGTCGTGCTCAGCGGCTGGCAGTTCATCCTCGGCGGCTCGATGATGACGGCTGCGGCCCTGCTCGGCGGCGGGCGGCTGCACGCGCTCTCCCCTGCGGCCTGGCCGCTGATGTTCTATCTCGGCTTTCTCTCCGCCGTCGCCTATACGCTCTGGTCCCTGCTTCTGCAGCGGCATCCGGTCTCGCACATCATGGTCTATACCTTCCTCAACCCGGTGTTCGGCGTGTTTTTGTCGGCCATCCTGCTGGATGAGGTCAGGGGTCTGAACCTGCCGCGCTGCCTTGCGGCGATGGCGCTGGTGTGCCTCGGCGTCTGGATCGTAAACCGACCGGCAAAAACAGCATAAGCATATTATAATCAGCTGTTTCTCTCATTCGGTGGAACCCCTGGTTCCGGCAGGAACATAAAACGCCGAAATTATCCTTAATCACGCATTTTAACGCCGTAAACAGTACGCAAAAAATGCTTTCAGCGATTCAAATTCGTCCTTCTGCGCCGGAGAAAACCTCTTTCGTTTTTGGGGACAAGAGAATTTTTTGTTGTTGTCGCCGCCAAAATATGGTATACTCCTTTCTAACAACAGCACTTTTTTACCGGCGGGGCCGTCCCGGCACGGTGTCTGCGCAGGTCGAGGCGTTGTGCGGGAAGCATAAACACGGAGAAAGGAGGCAGTCTGATGGTCAGCTATTTTATTTATTACACCGAAGCGAGTATTGTCTGTGTCGCTATTTTCGGCATTTTGCTTATTCGGGATCTCTGCAGTGTTGACAGGCAGGAGAAGCAGATCAAATACGACCATGCATTGATCGCGTTTATGCTCTATTTTGTATCGGATGCGCTGTGGGCCGCGATCATAGCCGGAATGCTGCCCCGAACCCGTTTTACCGTTATTTCTACCAATTTTGTCAATTGCGTTTTAATGGCCGCCATTACCTACACCTGGCTTCGATATGTTATGGCAGTCGAGCAAATTCCAAAAAGGGATACACCGCGCTTCAAAGCTGCCGTTCTGACACCCTTTGTCCTTTCTGTGGCCGCGCTGGCATTCACCTATCTTTTCGCACCGGACCTGCTGATAAGCAGCGACCTGGAGCAGCAGCCCCTGTACAACGTTTTTCATATCACGGTACCCATTATCTATATCGTCGCGGTAGTCGTCTACACGGTGAAGCGGGCGATAAGCGAGGAGAATCCCCTCGAAAAGAAAAAGCACTTGTTTGTCGGGCTCTTTCCGCTGATGGTCATCCTCGGCGGCCTGCTCCAGGTGCTGGTCCTGCCGGAGACGCCGATTTTCTGTTTCAGCAGCGCGCTGCTGATGATCATTTTCTATATTCATTCCATGGAGGCCAAAATTTCAACCGATCCGCTGACCCTGCTGAACAACCGGAATCAACTGCATCATTACACCGCGCAGAAGTCCAGTTTCATCCGTGAAGGCCGCCTTACCATCGTGGCCATGTTCGATATCAACGACTTCAAGCTGATCAACGACACCTACGGACACGCCGAAGGCGACCGCGCCCTAATCCTTGTCGCCGACTCCTTCAGAGAAGTGCTGAGGAATCACAGTATGCCCATGTTTCTCGCCCGGTACGGGGGAGACGAATTCATTTTGATTGTCCATCCGTTGAGCGAAAGCGAAGTCGAAGCGCTGATCTGTGAGCTTTGTGAACTGATTGCTGCGCGCTGCAGGCGGGTGGGCACCCCTTACACGATTTCGATCGGCGCGGGCTTTGACACCTTCTCCGGCAAGGGAGACACGTTCCAGAAGTGTATGCAGCGGGCGGATGAAAAGCTGTATGAGGACAAAGCAAGGCAAAAGAAACGAAACTGAGGCTTGCTTTTTCCGCCGGATTTCGATTTGCCGAATCGAAAGCATAAAAGAAGCGGCGCTCAAATCACGCTTGATGATTTGAGCGCCGCTTCTTTTGGGGATCATACTGGTCTCCCATAAAACGGCTTAAAGCCGTTTTATAGCGCCAAAGGCGCGTCGGAGACCTATGAGACGTGTTTTGTGCCCAAGGGCACAAAACTAAAACGAACCGTTTAAACGAAAAACAGTATCAGTACGTCGCCGCCGCGAGGTAGCCGTACTGTGTGCCCGGGGCCTCAACCACGGTGATGCGCAGCTGGGTGCCGGGGGCTTCATAGCTCCAGTAGTTGGAATACTCGCTGATGTCCGAGGTGATGACGACATCGAAGCTGCCGTCGAAGTTGGCAAACGCGCCGTTGAGCACAAGGTTGGCCGCGTCCGTGCGGTAGGTGTTGACCCACATTCTGTCCATCAGGGCCAGCTCGATACGCCAGCGCAGCTCGGTATTCTCCGCGACGTACTGCAGCAGCGTCGGATAGTAGTAGTCGGCGTTGGACGTGCCGAAGTAGCCATAGTAGGCTTCGGCAAAGGCGCAGGCAAACTGGAACATGCGGTTTGCGGTCTCGGGGTCGCAGTTATAGGCGTACTGCTTGACCTCGCCGAGAGGGTTCTCCGGCAGGACAATATATTGGGGGACGCCCTCGGGCCGGACATAGCCCGCAGGCAGGGGGTTGACGAGCCAGGCGTCGGGCAGGTTGCGGGTGCCGCCGGCCTGGTTTGCGGAACGGTTGACCGCCTGGCCCGCAAAGTACATGCAGGTGGAGTTGCCGCCGTCCATATTGGAGGCGTTGACGCAGCCGAACTTGTCCGCCATGATGGCGACGCAGTCCTCGAAGGTCACGCCGATGCTGTAGCCCTGACGGCCGTCGATGGCGACCATGACGACGGCCCCGTCCTCGCGCTGGCCGATCATGGTTCGCGCGCCGATGCCGCTTTCAAAGGTGGAGGGGTCGGCCTTGACTCCGTCCACAATCAGCGCCGGGCCGAAGCAGACCGCGTCACGGATGCCGATATTCTGGCATTCCTCGTAGTTGTAGAAGCCGGACCACATGTTGTTCTCCCAGTCCAGGCCCGCGATCGGGCCGAACTGCATGGTGCTGAAGTTGACGCCGCGGCTGTAGGTGATGCCGCTGGGGGGCCATCCGTTTCCGCCGCCGCCCTCGTCCAGGAAGCCGCCCGCGTTGATGCCGGCGACAGCGCCGTACTGCTCGGCCATGGCGTCGAGGGTGAGGCCGTAGCCCGCCCACTCGCTGGGCTCAGGAAGAGCGGTGCCGATGTAGACGCGGCTCGGGTCAAGGACGATGATGGCGTAGACCGTCGCGCCCTTGTAGTGGAATTTGTAGTTGATAATGCCGTCGCCGTCGTCGTCGCTGAGAAGCTCGCCGACGATGGGCTCGGGCGTGGGCTCGGGGGTCGGTTCAAGCGTGGGTTCCGGGGTCGGCTCCGGGGTCGGCACAGACATGACCGCGGGCTGTTCGGAGACCGCCTCCGCCTGAGACACCACGATCCTGGTTCTTCCGCCGCAGGCGCAGAGACTGAGCATCGTCGCCGCCGCCAGCAGCAGGCACAGCATTTTGCGCAGTTGACTGTTCTTCATAGGATGTCCCCTTTGAAATTAGTTTTATGTAAACGCAAATGTACTATATTTCGCCGTAGAAGTCAAGAAACAGATTCTTGCCGGACTGCGTCAATCTGCTTTTTGTTCATTTATTGGAAAACACTTGAAAAGAATGAAGCCGATATGTTAGAATAAAATGACATAATCTTACTGCGTTGCTCGCTTTCCGCTTCTCCACTGTTTTGTGGGAGGGACTGTGAGGCCGAGGAAGCAGGGCACGCTGGAGGGAGCAGGAAGCATGGATTGGGTGCTTATCGTCGGTAACGACACAACAAATGTGGAATTTGCGGAGCACACGCTGGACAAAAGCGGTATCCGGGCGACGTCACTTGACTCCGGCGCGGCGCTGCTGGACTATCTTGAGAAAAATCCGTCTGTCTCCCCTGACCTGATCCTGATGGACGTCGGCACAGGCGGCTTTGAGACATTGAAAAAACTCCGTGCGTCCGGAAGCGTCAGTTTTGAAATTCCGGTGGTCGCTCTCGGTGACGAGGGGCAGGCGTCTGAGACGCTGGCCCTGCAGCTCGGGGCGACCGACTACATACGCAAGCCCTTTGCGCCCGATATTCTGGTCAGCCGCATACGCAACGTCCTGCGCACGCACGAAAAGATGCAGCAGTTTGAGCGGGAAGCCACGCGCGACAGCATGACCGGCTTACTCAACAAGAACTCCGCGGAAGAAAAAATCAAAAACGTCTGCCTCAGCGAGACGGGCTTTCTCTGTGTGCTGGATCTGGACTCCTTCAAGCTGGTCAACGACCTCTATGGCCACGATATGGGTGACCGCACTCTGATTCTGTTTTCCAATCTGTTGAGAAACAGCATGCGCTCCGAGGACCTCTGCGGTCGGATCGGCGGGGACGAGTTTCTGGTCTTTGCGAAGAATATGCGCAGCGAGGAAGAGCTGCTCCACTTTACCAAACGCATCAACGACAGGTTTGTCGTCATGATGCGGGAGCTCCTGGGCGAACAGCTCAAGTTTCCCGTGGGCGTCTCTGTCGGCGCGGCTGCCGTCCCGGCGCACGGGCGGGAGTTTACCGAGCTCTTCCACATGGCCGACCAGGCGCTGAGTACCGTCAAGATGAACGGCAAGCACAGCGGCGCGCTCTACGGCGTATCGGAGCTCAACTCGCACGCCGCCGGCTCTCTCACGCTGGAGTCCGTCAGCATGATCCTTGAGGAGCGCAGCATCTCCTCCAATGCGATGTGGATGGGGCGGGAGGCCTTCATCAACATCTATCGCTATATGATCCGCTATATGGAACGCTACCACGGTGTCGCCTTCCGCGTTCTGTTTACGGTCAATATGACGTCGGAGGCCCTCGCAAAGGAGGAGCGCGCCGATATCATGGATCACTTCCGCTGCATGATGCAGGAGTCCCTGCGCAACAGCGACCTGATGGTCGAGGTCAGCGAGAATCAGATCTTCCTGCTCCTGCCGCAGACGCAGGAGTTCGGCATCGACATCGTCATCAAGCGTCTGTCGACCAGATGGCACCAATCGGCCTATTGCGAGAAAGCGTCCATCACTTGGGAGACAGGCAAGGTTCACCTGACCGATCGCGCTGCGCCCGCCAGGAAGCCGGACTGGGTCGTCGTCGCGGGCGGCGGCGAGAACCGCGATCATATTGCGGAGATGCTCGACCGGCAGCAGTTCCGCGTGAGCGCGCCGGCCTCCGGGCAGGCGCTGTGGGAGCTTATCAATGCCGCTCGCCCGGACTTGATCCTTCTGGACGCGGATATGGACGGTATTGAGATCCTGCGTGCGCTGAAATCCGGCTCCCCGGCAGCGCAGGATATTCCTGTCATCCTCATGATCGGCGGCGGAATACCGGAGCTGGAGGAACGCGCTCTGGAGCTCGGCGCAGAGGATTTGATCGTCAGGCCTTTCTCGCCCGCCCTCCTGGCTCTCCGCGTCCGCCATACCATCGACAGGGTTCGTCTGCAGCATAACCACGCTTTCGAGCTTTCCGTGCAGCCGATAGAGAGGCACAAGCATGACACAGCATAAAACGATCACGGAGGAAAACCGGGACTACTGGACGCGCCGCGCCTCCGGCTACTCGGAGGTCAACCGCCTGGAGCTGGAACCTTCGCAGCGGCAGAAATGGCGGGACTGTCTCAGCCGGGAGCTGTCACAGCACTTTCCCGGCAGAGCGTTTGAAGACCTGCATATCCTGGAAGTCGGCACGGGTCCCGGCTTCTTCGCCATCCTCCTGTGTGAGCTGGGCTGCCGCGTGACGGCGGTCGACCTCACGCCCGCAATGCTCTGCGAGGCAAAGAAAAACGCCGGAGAGCTCGCCTGCAGGATCCGCTTTCTTGAGATGGACGCGCAGGCTCTCAGCTTCCCGGACGCGAGCTTCGACGCGGTCGTGAGCCGCAACCTGACCTGGAATCTGCCCCGGCCCGAGCTTGCCTATGCCGAGTGGGCGCGGATATTGAAGCCCGGAGGCCTGCTGCTGAATTTCGACGCCAACTGGTACGCCTATCTCTTCGATGAAAAGGCGAAGGATGCCTATGATCGGGACCGCGTCAACAGCGCCGAGCAGGGCATCGGAGATCAAAACGTCGGTGAGAACTTCGATGTGATGGAGGACATTGCGCGCCGCGTCCCCCTCTCCCCTGTCCGCCGTCCCGCCTGGGATCTGGACCGGCTCTCCGCCCTCGGTCTTGCCTGTGAAGCGAATGAGGAGATCTGGCGCCGCGTCTGGTCGGACGAAGAGAAGCTGAACTTTGCCTCCACCCCGCTGTTTCTGGTTCGAGGACGAAAAGAATAAAGCCATGGCAGGCTTTTGCGCAAAAACAGCCCCTCGGGAATACCCGAGGGGCTGCTGCATGTCTCGGCTCCCCTGAAAAGGGAGCATAGCGACGCACGAGAAACGTGCGACGATCAAAGCTCTGCTGTCACGGCGGCGAGCCGCCGTGACGGAGGGGTCTTATTCGTACAGGGCTTTGAGCTTCATCAGATGCTCGTAGCGTCTCTTGGCCTCTTCCTCGTTCTCGGTGAAGAGTCTCTCGGCTCTCTCCGGGAACTCACGGGTCAGGCGAGAGTAACGTGCCTCGTTCATCAGGAACTCACGGTAACCGCCCGCAGGCTCCTTGCTGTCGAGGGTGAAGGGTTTCTCGGCATCCGGGTTGAAGCGGAACAGGTTCCAGTAACCGCACTTTACCGCCTTCTCCATCTCCTTCTGGCAGTTGGTCATGCCGCCCTTGATGCTGTGCATCTCGCAGGGGGAGTAGCCGATGATGAGGGACGGGCCCTTGTGCGCCTCGGCCTCGGTGATCGCCTTCAGGGTCTGAACCTTGTTCGCGCCCATCGCGACCTG
>CADAAM010000121.1 GCA_902785905.1 Oscillospiraceae bacterium
CCGCCTCGGACGCATCAAGGCCGGGGACAAGCTCAACTTCTCCGTCCCCACCGGCAACTTCGGCGACATTCTGGCGGGCTATCTCGCCTGTGAGATGGGGCTCCCTGTCGGCAGGCTGATCTGCGCCTCAAACGCCAACAATGTCCTCACCGACTTCATCCGAACCGGCGTCTACGACCGCCGCCGTCCCTTCCACAAGACTCTCTCCCCCTCGATGGACATCCTCATCTCCAGCAATCTGGAGCGTCTTCTCTACCTGATGAGCGGGGACAGCGCCCTCGTCGCCTCCCTGATGAAGCAGCTCAAAGAGGAGGGCCGCTATGAGGTTCCCGCCGATCTGCTTCAAAAGATTCAGTCCCGTTTCGCAGCCTTCTGCTGTGACGATACGGAGACCAGGGACAATATCGACGCGGTCTGGCAAGAGACCGGCTATCTCATCGACACCCACACCGCCTGCGGCCGCAGCGCCGCCAGGGCCTTCGGCGCGGAGAACGGCCCCGTTGTCGTCCTCTCCACAGCCTCGCCCTACAAGTTCCCGGCGGCGGTCCTCTCGGCCATCCATGTCCCCTGTGACGGAGACGAGTTTGAGATGATGGACGCCCTCGAGGCCTGTACGAAAGTCCCCATGCCCGAAAACCTCCGCGGCCTGCGCGAACGCCCGATTCTCCACCGCGATGTCGTCGCCCCCGCCGACATGCTGGCCTACGTCAAGACCAAAAAGGCCGAGCCCTCCTGGGCATAACAAACTGAAAGGACAAGATGCCATGTATATCACCTGTTTGGATCTTGAGGGCGTTCTCGTCCCCGAGATCTGGATCGCCTTTTCCGAGGCCAGCGGCATCCCCGAACTGCGCCGCACAACCCGGGACGAGCCGGACTATGACAAGCTCATGCGCTGGCGCCTCGGTATTCTGAAAGAGCACGGCCTCGGTCTCAAGGAGATTCAGGACGTCATTGCTACCATCGACCCCCTGCCCGGCGCGAAGGAGTTTCTGGACGAGCTGCGCTCCATCACCCAGGCCGTCATTTTAAGCGACACCTTCACCCAGTTTGCCCAGCCCCTGATGCGCAAGCTCGGCTGGCCGACGCTTTTGTGCAACGAGCTGGTGATCGCCCCCGACGGGGAAGTCACGGACTTTCGCATGCGCTGCAAAGAGACGAAGCTCTCCACTGTCCGCGCCTTCCAGTCCGTCGGCTTTGAGACTATCGCCGCGGGCGACAGCTTCAATGACCTCGCCATGATTCAGGCGAGCAAGGCGGGCTTCCTCTTCCGTGCCCCGGACAGCATCAAGGCCCGGTACCCCGAGCTTCCCTCCTGCGAGGAATACGACGATCTTCTGCGTCTGATCAAGGACGCCATGGTATGAGCGGCCCGCGCTCTGTCACCGTCCGCGTCCCCGGCACCAGCGCGAACCTCGCCTGCGGCTTCGATGTGATCGGCTGCGCCTGGAACCTGTATAACACCCTCCGCTATACTCTCTCCGACGTCCTGTCTTTCACCGGCTGCGATGAGGCCTACCGAAACGCCGACAACCCGGCCTGGCAGTCCTTCGCCGCCCTGTACCGGCGCCTCGGCCATACGCCGCCCCCGGTCAGCATCGACATCCGCGCGGAGGTCCCGGTCTGCCGCGGTCTCGGCTCTTCGGCGGCCCTGCTGGCCGCGGGCGTCATGGCGGCGAATGTTCTCTCCGGCGCAAAGCTCTCCAAGGCGGAGCTTCTGGACGTCGTCCTGCCGCTTGAGGGGCACCCGGACAACCTGGCCCCCGCGCTTTTGGGCGGTCTGGTCTCCTCCCTCTCGGACGGGGAACATGTGTATACCTCCGTCTGTCCCATCCACCCCTCCCTGCGCTTTACAGTCCTCTGGCCGGATTACGTTCTCCCCACCGGCGAGGCCCGGGCCGTTCTGCCGGAGTCCGTCCCCTTCCGGGACGCGGTCTTCAATCTCTCGCGCCTTGCCCTGCTGCCGAAGGCCTTTGCCGACGGGGATCTCAAGCTGCTCTCCCTCTGCATGGAGGACAGGCTCCATCAGTCTTACCGCCACCCCCTGATCCCCGGCATGGACGAGGTACAGGCCCTCGCCGCCTCGCTCGGCTGCCGCGCCTTCTGCGTCAGCGGCGCGGGACCGAGCCTCCTGTGCGTAACGGACGACCCGGCCTTCACCGGCAAGCTCGCCGAAGCCGTCCGCCCTCTCCCGCAAAACTGGACCGTCCGCGCCCTCACACCCGACGCCTCCGGCACCGTCATCCTTTAAAATGAAAACCGCTCCGGACTCTTCTCTTTGAAGAATCCGAAGCGGTTTTGCCTTGGCTCCCACTATGGGGGAGCTGTCACCAGTGCGCACACTGGTGACTGATACTATTTCTTGATTCAATTCTTTAATCAAGAAAGCCGCAGGTCCTGTGGCGTTTTCAGCGCAAAAACGCTGAAAAAACGTCTCATACAGAACCTCTACGCGCCTTATGGCGCTATGGAAACCTTTAAAGAATTAAAGGTTTTCATGAGGTCCTAGTATGAGAGGGTCTATTATCACCCCGCCGCCGATCAGTCTCTCGCCCTGATACAGCACGGCGCTTTGACCGGGGGCCGGGGCGCGCACCGGTGTCTCACACCGGATCGATGCGACACTCTCGCCCTCGGCGGTCACGGCGCAGGGCGGCTCCTCCCACTTGGTATGGCGCACGCGCACGCTAGCGGGAATGATCTTCCCCACCGGCGGCTCGATCAGCCAGTTGAAGTCCTGCGCCAAAACCTCCGTCTTGAAAAGCTCCTCCCACAGGGCAAGCTCGATGACATTTGCCTTGGCGTCGATGCGCGAGACATAGAGCTTCCGCCCCTCATGGAGCCCCGGAATACGCTGGCCCACCGTCCAGTTTACGATCCCGTCATGCCCGCCGACACGAGAGCCGTGGAACACGAAGTCCCCCGGCCCGGGCAGCTCGGCCCGACCCGCAAGCCAGTTTACATAATCTTTATCCGGTATGAAGCAGATCTCCATGCTGTCCTTCTTGTGCGCGGCGGGCAGACCGAACTCCTCAGCCAGCGCCCTCACCTGCTTTTTCTCAAAGCCGCCGAGCGGCAGGGTCAGCCGCGCGACCTGCTCCTTTGTCAGCCTGCACAGCATATAGCTCTGATCGTTGGCCGGTCGCCCCTTGTACAGCGCCCCGTTTTCCGCCCGCGCGTAGTGGCCCGTGGCGACAAGTTCCGCGCCGATCCTGTCGGCCTCTTCGAGCAGCATCGGGAATTTCAGCGTCGGATTGCAGAGCACGCAGGGGTTCGGCGTCTCACCGCGCAGATAGCACGCGGCGAAGGGGCGGCACACCCGCTCCTCCAGCTTATCATGCACATCCACAACGCGAAGCTCCACGCCCATCCGTTCGGCGGCGTCGACGGCCTCCCACCGCGCCTGCTCGCTCGTGTTGTCCAAATACAGCCCGTGCACCTCGAAGCCCGCCTTTTGCAGCAGCACGGCGGACACGGCGGAATCCACCCCGCCGGAAAAGCCCAGCACAACCTTGCTCATCTTCCGTTCTCCATATACACCATCAGCACCGCAATATCCGCCGGGGATACGCCGGAGATGCGCCCCGCCTGGCCGAAGTTCTCGGGCCTGATCTTCTGCAGCTTCTCCCGCGCCTCAAGCCTCAGTCCCGCAATCGCCCCATAGTCCAGATCGGCGGGCAGCTTCTTTTCCTCCATGCGCGCAAACTCCTCGATCTGCCTGAGCTGCCTCTTGATATACCCGTCGTATTTGAGGCGGATCTCCACCTGCTCCCGCACGGCCTTCGGCAGCTCCGGCCTCGCCAGGTCGAAGGCCGCCGTATCGCTGTAGGAGACCTGCGGCCTGCGGATGAGCTCCGCGAGCGAGAAGCCCGTCGCGGCCGGCGCCGTCCCCTTCACGCTCAGCATCGCGTTGAGCGCCTCTGTCGGCGCAACGTGGGTATTCTCCAGCCTGCTCAGCTCCGCGTCGACCGCCGCGTATTTGTCCAAAACCTTCTGATACTGCGCCTCGCTCACAAGCCCGATCTCCCGCCCCTTTGCGGCGAGCCTCTGATCGGCGTTGTCCTGCCGGTGCAAAAGCCGGTACTCGCTGCGGGAGGTCATCATACGGTAGGGCTCGTTTGTCCCCTTTGTGACCAGATCATCGATCAGCGTCCCGATATATCCGTCGCTGCGCCGCAGGATGAAGGGGCTCTCCCCCCTGAGCTTCCGCGCCGCGTTGACGCCCGCGACGAAGCCCTGTACGGCCGCCTCTTCATAGCCGGAGGAGCCGTTGAACTGCCCCGCCCCGTAGAGGCCGGGGACTTTTTTGCACTCGAGCGTCGCGTACAGCTCCGTCGGATCCACGCAGTCGTACTCGATCGCGTAGGCGCAGCGGGTCATCTCCGCGTGTTCAAGCCCCGGGATCGTGTGCAGCATCTGAACCTGCACCTCCTCCGGCATGGACGACGAGAAGCCCTGGATATACAGCTCCTCCGTCTCAAGCCCCATCGGCTCCACGAAGAGCTGATGGCGCGTCTTGTCCCTGAAGGTCATCACCTTGGTCTCGATGCTCGGGCAGTAGCGCGGCCCGACGCCCTCGATCACCCCGGCATAGATCGGGCTGCGGTCGAGATGGGCGCGGATGATGTCGTGCGTGCGCTCGTTGGTGTAGGTGAGCTCCGTCGAAAACGAAAACGGCTCCGGCTCCGCGTCCCCCGGCTGCAATTCCATCTTGTCAAAGTCCACCGTCCGGGCGTTGACCCTCGGCGGCGTCCCGGTCTTGAAGCGCCGCAGGGAAATCCCCAGCTCTCTCAGCCGCCCCGTGAGCGCCATCGCCGCAGCCAGGCCGTCCGGGCCCGAATCCCTTAAAACCTCGCCCACGATGGTCCGCCCGCCGAGGTAAGTGCCCGATGCGATCACCACCGCGCGGCAGCGCCAGACCGCCCCCGTGTGCGTTGTGACCGAGCAGACCGCACCCGCCTCGTCTACGCCGATGTCCACGACCTCGGCCTGCTTGACGCGCAGATTCTCCTGCAATTCCAGCGTGTGCTTCATCACCTGCTGATAGCGCCGCCGGTCGGCCTGAGCGCGCAGGGA
>CADAAM010000122.1 GCA_902785905.1 Oscillospiraceae bacterium
CTGACCCAGCTCGAGACCGCGGGCAGGCTCGGCATCAGCAGGTCCTATGTCTCGCGCCTCGAAAAGCGGGCGCTGGAGAAGCTGCGCGCGGCGATCGAGGGGAGCGCCGCCGATGCGCAGATGGGGGAGCGGACCCGGCCGAAGACTTGAATTCGTAACATTTTGGTGCTATAATCCCTGTTCAAACGGGGTTCTGTCCCCGTTCGGATGAAAGGAGGGCGTGAGATTTGAAAAGAAAAACGCTCTGGATCCTCACCATGGCGGCCCTGTGCCTCGTGCTCTATACCGTCATTGCGTCCCGACTGGAGAGCGGCGCGACCATCATCTTCGGCGGGAACGAGGGCGCCTTCATGAAAACCGACGGCATCAACTTTGAAGACCTGAGCACCACCCCGGAGCCCGAGGTGACCGAGGATATCTGGCCCAAGCTCACCACCAAGGACTTTGAGGACAACACCCATCTGCAGATCGTCAACAACAATAACCTGCTCTCCTCTGCCTATGAGCCGGACGTGTCCAAGATCGAGCGCACGCGCTACATGATGTTCAGCACCGAGTATATGCCCTACCTCGACGCCTTCCTCGACGCGATCGAGGCGGCGGGTCTCGAGTACTTCATCGCGGGCGCGTACCGCTCCTACTCCTATCAGGCCCATGTGTACAACTCCAAGGCCAGCCAGATCGCCTACGATATGGCGGGCGGCAAGCAGGTGGACTATACCGACCCCATCTATCAGGAGGCCGCCGAGAAAGCCAAGTCCATCACCGCCCCCGCCGGGGCCAGCGAGCACCAGCTCGGCCTCGCGGTGGATATACTGGATAAAAACCGCCAGCGCCTGGTCTACGAGGACATGAACCAGGAGCTCTTCGAGTGGCTGGACGCTCACTGCGCCGAGTACGGCTTCATCAAGCGCTACCCGACGCGCAAGCTCCTGCTCACCGGCTGGGACGAACCCTGGCACTACCGCTATGTCGGGCGCGAGGTCGCCACCTTCGTCATGGAGCATGGCCTGTGCTACGAGGAGTTCTACGCCCACTATTTCCCGGATTTTGAATATTGATCGAAAAAGACACCGCGGGGGTCGATTCACGGATCGACCCCCGCGGTGTCCGGCGTGCTCTCACCAGAAGAAAATCAGCACCACGACGAGGAAGATCACGCCGGGGACGCCGAAGACGCCGGAGATCACGCAGGTGAGGAGGTTCACCGGGATCTCAAAGTTGAAAAAGCCGCCGACAAAATTGGCCAGAAACAGCAGCACAAAGCCGATCACCGCGTTGATCAGCAGCTTGAAAATCCACTTGATCGGCGCGGCGAGAATCTTAAACAGCACGTACAGCGCCACCGCGACGGCGGCGACGAGCGCAACGGTGTATATGATATCCATAGCGAGTCCTCCAATTCTTTCCTGTGTATTGTACCCCGGACGGCGCATACTAAGCACGGACAGATTTCCGGCGGACGAGACAGAGACAGTCCGGCGCGCTATCCTCTATAGGGATACAACGAAAACGGAAAAATGTCAAGCGGCAAGGCTCCTGCCCGAACGGGGAGACGGGCCCGGCCGCGGGGCGCATCGGTGAAAGCCGGTGCGCCTTTTTGCGTTATATGCGTAAAAAAAGACTGAGCTCACCCTTGATCTTTTGTAAGTGAGATGTTATAATGGGGACATCTTAAAATAAAGAGATTTCGGAGGGCTGTACATGGCAAAACAAAAAGAGAGGCCGGGCGTGATGCTGTACTTCGATGCGCTCAGACCCGCGATCAGCCGCCTTGACGAGGCCCAGTGCGGTCAGCTGCTGCGCTCGGTGCTGGACTACGCGCAGTACGGCGTGGTGCCGGAGCTCGACCCCATGACGGGTCTGGCCTTCGACATGCTGGTGCCGAAGATCGACCGGGACGCCGAACGCTATGAGGAGAGCCGGGAGCAGCGGCTGTACGCGGTCTATGTGCGGGAGATGAAGAAAAACGGTGAGCAGGCGTTGAGTCTTGCCGACTGGCGTCTTTCACGGGAAGCATCAGCCGTAAACGAAAACATCGGCCCGTTATCTCCCGTTATCGAAAACATCGGGCCGTATCCATCTACATCTACATCCCCAGCTGCAACCACAACCCCATCTGCATCTGCACCCACAACTGCATCCGCACCCGCACCCGCATCCGCATCCCCATCCGCATCCACACCCGCACCCGCAGCCGCAGCGGGAGAGGGATGCAAGGGGGAGGGGGAGGCGAGCAGGCTTTACGAGGCGTGGCTCAAGGCGATGGAGGCGAAGGACAACAGGCGCGCGCTGAATCTCAGCGACAGGCTCTTCGCCCTCGGCTATCACGCGGACATCGCGACGAGAGAACTGAGGAGAAGGCCGACAAGAGCGGGCTATGCGTAGGGGCCGATGTTATCGTCCCGCGCCCTTGGCTCGCCCCCGCCTAACAGGCGAGGGGAGAGCATTCTGACGCACGGGAAGCGCGCGACATTCCAAGCCTGTCTGTCACGAAGTGACTGAGAGGGGCAAAGTGCAGGACGTCGGCCCCTCTCAGTCACGGCGCTTGCGTGAGACGCGCCGTGCCAGCTCCCCCCGGCTGGGGGAGCCAAGAAAGACGTGCCGCGACAGATCTCCTCCGACGGAGAGCGCTATTGCTGCAAAATGTTACCGAATTGTAGTGTGAATCGGCTGAAAAATATGTTATACTACCCAAGTTAAAACCAATTGACACAGGAACGAAAGGGTTTACGACATATGGCGACTACCCCCAATTACGGCAACGACAGCATCTCCCAGCTCAAGGGCGCGGACCGGGTGCGCAAACGCCCCGGCGTCATCTTTGGCTCGGACGGGCTCGACGGCTGCGAGCATGCGGTCTTTGAGATCCTCTCCAACTCCATCGACGAGGCGCGCGAGGGCTACGGCGATCTCATCACGCTGACCTACTACAAGGACCGCTCCATCGAGGTGTCCGACTTCGGGCGCGGCTGCCCGCTGGACTGGAACCCCAACGAGAAGCGCTTCAACTGGGAGCTCGTGTTCTGCGAGCTCTACGCCGGCGGCAAGTACAACAACCTCTCCGGCGGAGACTACGAGTTCTCGCTGGGCCTCAACGGACTCGGCTCCTGCGCCACGCAGTACGCCTCCGAGTACATGGACGTGACCGTCCGGCGGGACGGGAAGAAGTATTCCCTGCACTTCAAAAAGGGCAAGGCCGTCGGCAAAAAGGGCCAGGAGCTCAGCATCGAGCCTGCCGACCGCAGGCAGACCGGCACCACCATCCGCTGGAAGCCCGACCTCGAGGTCTTCACCGACATCGACATCCCGGACGCGTACTTCGACGACGTGCTCCACCGCCAGGCGGTCGTGAACGCGGGCGTGACCTTCCGCCTGCGCCTCGAGCGGGACAAGGGCTTTGAGACAAAGGACTATCTCTATCAAAACGGCATCATGGACTACGTCGCGGAGCTCGCGGGGGACAAGCCCCTGACCGCCCCGACCTTCATCTCCGCCGAGCGAAAGGGCCGCGACCGCGAGGACAAGCCGGAATACAAGGTCAAGCTCTCGGCCGCCTTCTGCTTCTCCAAGACGGTCAGCGCGCTGGAATACTACCACAACTCCTCGTGGCTGGAAAACGGCGGCGCGCCGGACAAGGCGACGAAGCTCGCCTTCACTTCCGCGATCGACAATTACATCAAGGGCCTCGGCAAGTACCAGAAGAACGAGAGCGCCATCAAGTTCCAGGACGTGCAGGACTGTCTGGTGCTGGTCACGAACTGCTTTTCGACCCAGACCTCCTATGAGAACCAGACCAAGAAGGCCATCAACAACCGCTTCATCCAGACCGCGATGACGGAGTTTTTCAAAAGCCAGCTCGAGGTCTATTTCATCGAGAACAAGCCCGAGGCGGACAGGATCGCCGAGCAGGTGCTCATCAACAAGCGCAGCCGCGAGACCGCCGAGCGCGCCCGCCAGGGCATGAAGAAAAAGCTCTCCGGCTCCATCAGCATCACCAATCCCGTGCAGAAATTCGTCGACTGCCGCAGCCGCGACGTGGACCGGCGCGAGATCTACATTGTGGAGGGCGACTCGGCCCTCGGCGCCTGCAAGCTGTCGCGGGACGCGGAGTTTCAGGGCATCATGCCCGTGCGCGGCAAGATCCTCAACTGCCTCAAGGCCGACTACGTGCGCATCTTCAAGAGCGACGTCATCACCGACCTGATCAAGGTCCTCGGCTGCGGGGTGGAGGTGAAGGACAAGCACTCCAAGGACATGGCGGGCTTCGACCTTGAAAACCTCCGCTGGAACAAGGTCATCATCTGCACCGACGCGGACGTGGACGGCTTCCAGATCCGGACGCTGATCCTCACCATGCTCTACCGCCTCACCCCGACGCTCATCCGCGAGGGCTATGTCTATATCGCGGAGTCGCCGCTGTATGAGATCGAGTCGAAGGGCAAGACGTACTTTGCCTACTCCGACCGGGAGAAGGCGGAGATCCTGGATTCCCTCAACGGCGCGAAGGCCAGCATCAGCCGGTCGAAGGGTCTCGGCGAGAACGACCCGGACATGATGTGGATGACCACCATGAACCCCGAGACGCGGCGCCTCATCAAGGTCATGCCCGAGGACGCCGAGGAACCATATTTCCGAATTCGGCGCGAAGTATCTTGACCTCGCCGACATTTCTTAGTCGATTGATAGGGGAGAAGAACATGGAAACGTATATCAACAGCTTTATCCGCGGGCGGGATCTTCTGAAAAAGCTGCTCGTCGGCGACATGGCCACGGCGGTGCTCGCGCTGATATTCAAGGCAAACCCCACGGTGATGGGCATTTTCTCCATCGCGACGATCATCCTCTTTCTTGCGATCATCTACATCACGGTGAAATACTGCCGCTGCCCCAACTGCGGCAAGGTCATCGTCATCGGCGTCCTCGCCGTCGATGCCTGCCCCCGCTGCAAGCGAAACCTTGTCACGGGGAAGAAGATGAAGAAGCGGTAAGGACGCAGCCCCCTTGCCTGAAGGGGATTGCGGGCCGCCGCTGCAGGCGGCAGAAAAAGGCGGCACGGAATCTCCGCAGCCGCGCCATTGGCAGGCCGTCGCGAAGCAGGCCTGGGAATGGCAATGCGGCAAGGCGGGCAAAGTGCCCCGGTGCGCACACTTAAGTGAGCGCAGGGAAGCGAAGAAAAGCCCCCCTTGCCTAAAGGGGGGTGCCCCAGTGCGCACACTGGGGCGGGGGGATACGGTTCATCGCACGCCGCGGCAAGTCCGGAATCCCCCAGTCATGCATCGCTGCGCTCGCATGCCAGCCCCCTTTAGGCAAGGGGGCCATATCCCCCAGCCATGCATCGCTGCGCTTGAAGTGGTAAGCTTAAATTGGACACGGAGGGGGTAATTTTTGTACAGAAGATGTATAATGAAGAACAGCAAAATACATCACTATACAAAGCTACTCC
>CADAAM010000123.1 GCA_902785905.1 Oscillospiraceae bacterium
AAAAAAGACTTGCAATCCGCGGCGGGGTATGGTAAACTGTCGCCGTTCTAAAGACAAATGTCCCTAATTTACGGACAGAGAGGAAGATACACATGAAGGTTGCTATTCTGGGATTCGGCACGGTGGGCGTCGGCGTCTACGAGATGCTGGAGAAATGCCCCGGTCTGGAGCCGGGCCCCGTTTTGGTTAGAAAAGGAAAAGAGGACAAGCCCTTTAAGGTCTCGTCCATTGAGCAGATCGTGAATGACCCCGAGGTCGGCGCGGTGGCGGAGGTCATGGGCGGCATTGAGCCCGCAAACGCCTACGTGGCCGCGGCGCTCAAGGCGGGCAAGCACGTCGTCACCTCCAACAAGGCACTGGTGGCGGCCCACGGCATTGAGCTGGCCCAGCTTGCGCGCGCAAGCGGTGTGTCCTTCCTCTTCTCGGCGGCGTGCGGCGGCGGCGTCCCCTTCCTGCACAACCTCGCCATTGCCGCGCAGAGCGACGAGATCCTCTCCCTCGGTGGCATCCTCAACGGCACGACCAACTTCATGCTCGACGCTATGCAGAGCGAGGGCAAGGACTACGGCGACGTGCTCAAGCAGGCCCAGGCTCTGGGCTATGCCGAGGCCGATCCCACGGCGGACGTATCCGGCCTTGACGCGCTGCGCAAGATCATGCTGGCCTGCGCGGTGGCCTACAACAAGCTGCCGGTGGACGGCTTCTCCCGCGAGGGCATCGAGAGCATCACCGCCGCCGACGTGGCGGACTTTCAGGCAAAGGGCCTGACCTGCCGCCTCATCACCTCCGGCGGCCCTGCGGGCGACAGCGTCTACGCCTATGTCGAGCCTGTGCTCTTCCCGGCGAGCTCTCCCGAGTGCTCCGTCGTGAAAAACTTCAACATGGCCAAGTATAACGGCCGGAACGCGGGCGCGATCGTCCTGATGGGCCAGGGCGCTGGTCGCTATCCCACCGCCTCCGCGGTTGTGCGCGACCTCTGCGGGCTGGGCAGCCTTGAGATGCTGCGCCCCGAGTGCGTTGAGGTCCGGGCAGACAACGCAGGCTGCGCGCATGCCTACTACGTGCGTGTCGATGCCGACAAGGCCGGGCGCTTCTCCTTTGCCGAGAGCAAGGCCGACGGCGCAAGCGTCCGCGGCGTGACCGCTCCGATGGCTGTGGCCGAGATGCACGCTATTGCCAACGATATCAGACAGGAGGGCGGCAGCATCTTCTTTGCCGCCATGGAGGCATAAATGCTCAAGGTTGCAAAATTCGGCGGCTCCTCCGTCGCGGGGGCCGAGCAGTTCAAAAAAGTCAAGGCCATCATTGAGTCCGATCCCTCCCGGCGCATCGTCGTCAGCTCCGCCGCCGGCAAGCGCAATTCCGGCGACCACAAGCTGACAGACCTGCTCTATCTCTGCCACGCGCACATCACCTACGGCGTGTCCTGCGAAGACATCATCGGCACCATCCGCACCCGCTTCGCCGAAATCCGTGACGAGCTGGGCCTGCAGTACGACGTGGAAGGGGACTTTGACAAGCTGATCCCCCGTCTCGACCGCTACATGGGTGTGGACGAGCTGGTCTCGCGCGGCGAATATTTCACCTCGCGCCTGCTGGCGGAATATCTTGGCTATAGATTCGTCGACGCCGCGGACTGCGTGTTCTTCGGCTTCGACGGGCAGATCGACAAGGGAAAGACCTACGCCGCCATCGCGGATGCGCTTGACAAGTATGAGCGCATCCTGATCCCCGGCTTCTACGGCAAACTCCCCACGGGCAAGATCAAGGTCATGTCCCGCGGCGGCAGCGACATTTCCGGTGCCCTCGCCGCGGCGGCGGTAAACGCCGACGTGTACGAAAACTGGACGGATGTCTCCGGCATCCTGGTGGCGGACCCCCGCATTGTGGACAATCCGGCTCCCATCTCCACCATCACTTACGCGGAGCTGCAGGAGCTGGCCTTCATGGGCGCGTCTGTCCTGCACGAGGACTCTATCCTTCCGGTCAAGGAGAAGGGCATCAACCTCAACATCCGCAACACCAACCGCCCCCAGGACCCCGGCACCATGATCGTCGACGAGGTGGCGGAGGGAGACGGCAGTGAGGAGGAGCGCTTCATCACTGGCATCGCCGGTCGGCGCGACTTCACCATCCTCACCGTCAGCAAGCGCAGTATGAACACCAGCCTATGCCTGCGCCAGACGCTGGAGATTCTGGATCGCTTCCATGTGCCGGTGGAGCACATCACTCTGGGCCTCGACAGCTTCGCTCTTGTGGCCTCCACCAAGGCCCTGGGCGACAGCGTCTACGACGTGATCGCCGATATCCAGAAAACCGTCACCCCAGACGATGTGAACATCAAGGAGGGCATCTCCCTCGTCGCCACCGTCGGCCGCAAGATGACCTCCCGCCCCGGCACCTCGGGCAGACTTTTCCACGCGCTGGGCAAGAACGGCATCAACATCCGCACTATCGCCCAGGGGGCCGACGAGCTGTCGATCATTGTGGGCGTGGAGAACGCGGACTTTGAAAAGGCGATCCGGGTCATTTACGAACGCTTCGCCGGGTAATATTCGACACTGCGGGGGCGGTCCCCGGATCGACCCGCGATCCATGCGGCACAGTACAAAACGGCGGGCCGATGAAGGCATCGGCCCCTGCGATATACTTATCAAATTGGAGGTAAATACAATGAAAGCTTTGAATATCGCGGTTCTGGGCGCCACCGGCGCTGTCGGCCAGGAAATGCTGAAAATCCTCGCCGAGTATGACATCCCTGTAAATGAGCTCCGCCCCCTTGCCAGCGCCAAGAGCGTCGGCAAGTGCATCTCCTTCAAGGGTAAGGACGTCCCCATCCAGGAAGCCAATGACGACGCTTTCGAGGGTCTGGACTTCGTGCTCGGCGCGGTCGAGGGCGACATGTCCAAGCGCTTTGCTCCGGCTATTAAAAAGAGCGGCGCCGTGTACATCGACAACAGCTCCGCCTTCCGTCTTGATCCCGACGTGCCCCTGGTCGTCCCCGAGATCAACGGCGCGGACGCCTTCGAGAACAAGGGCATGATCGCAAACCCCAACTGCTGCACCATCATCACCCTCATGGCCGTCGCGGCGATCAATAACATCTCTCCCATCGAGAAGATGATCGTCGCCACCTACCAGGCCGTCTCCGGCGCGGGCACCAACGGCATCAACGAGCTCAATGAGCAGATGGACGCCATTGCGAAAGGGGAGAAGCCTGTCGTCAAGACCTTCGCCCACCAGATCGCCATGAACGTCATCCCCTTCATCGACGCCCCCTACGGCAATGACTACACCAAGGAAGAGATGAAGATGCAGAACGAGGGCCGCCGCATCATGCACAGCCCCGAGCTCAAGGTCAACTGCACCTGCGTTCGCGTGCCGGTCATGCGTTCCCACTCCATGGCGGTCACCCTGCACACGAAGGACAAGGTCGACGTCGAGGCCGCGAAGGCCGCCGTTGCCGCCTATCCCGGCGTGCGCCTCATCGAGAACTATGAAGGCCGCTGCTACCCGACCCCGCTGGACACCACCGATCAGGATCTTGTCTGGGTCGGCAGAATCCGTGAGGACCTGACCGACGACAACGGCCTGACCCTCTGGTGCTGCGGCGACCAGATCCGCAAGGGCGCGGCCTCCAATGCCGTCCAGATCCTCAAGCTCCTGGCGGAGAAGATGTAAGAATAACGATCGCCGGCACGATCAGCGTGCCGGCGATATTTTTCATATTCGGTTTACCAGCTCAAAAAAGCGGCGTTGACATAGCCGCTCCGGCCGCTCCTGGGATTATAGACCCAGACATAAGTCTTGCCGTCAGACCCAAAGGTATAGCCGCCCGTGACCTGCAGGGTCTGGCCGTTGTAGCTCTCACTGCCGTGGATTTCATTGTTGTAATCGTAGCAGGGGGTCGTCCTCAGCGCAAGATAGCCCGTCTGCAGGCCGCAGACCGTGACCATGCCGCCCGGCGTGAACGCGCCGCCCGCAATCTCCTCAAGCTGCTGATTGTCCAGCTTTTCAATCTCTGCCATGGTGTGATCCTCCTTTTCTCGCCGCAGCGCGGCTGTGTGCGTCTTTTGCTTTCGGCCTTATCCTAACACAGGCAGGGGAAAAAGACAATTTAAAAATCCTTAAACAAAATGGGCGCTGCCTCCTCTACGGAGACAACGCCTGTTTTGCTTTTCTTACTTGGTGCCGAAGATACGGTCGCCGGCGTCGCCCAGACCGGGGACGATGTAGCCGTGATCGTTCAGGTGGTCGTCCAGAGCGGCGACGTAGATGTCGACGTCGGGGTGATCCTCCTGCATTCTCTTGACGCCCTCGGGCGCGCCGATGATGCTCATCAGCTTGATGTGCTTGACGCCGACTTCCTTGAGGAAGGTGACGGCTGCGGAAGCGGAGCCGCCGGTGGCGAGCATGGGATCGACGACGATGACGTCGCGCTCCTCAATATCGGGGGGCATCTTGAAGTAATACTTGACCGGCTCAAGTGTCGCAGGATCGCGGAAGAGGCCGATGTGGCCGACCTTGACGTTCGGCATCATGCTCACCATGCCGTCGACCATGCCGAGACCGGCGCGGAGGATGGGGACGACGGCCAGCTTCTTGCCGGCGATGACGAGCTCGCGGAACACCTTGACGCTGGTGTTCTTGTCGCGGAGGACGGACAGCTTGTGCTGAATCAGCGGGTGGTCGAAAACACATACTTTGCTCATTATATTTCTCCTTTTAAAGTATTTGTTCCATGGCTGCCGGGATTTTCGCATGTCATTCGCTTGACCTGTCAGGAAAGAGAACGACGCATTCAAACCATATCTTCACTGTGGAAGCGTAGTTTTCACAGTAAAGTATAGCATGTTTCTTCCCAAGTGGCAACGAAAAAAAGCACCAAATTGCAGGGAAAACGTGAATATTCACAATTTTACCCCGTCAGCACAGTCGGATTATAATCCGGTTACGGCCTCCTGCTCACGCTTCAGACGCTCCTGCCGCTCCCGCTCGGCCTGGGACAGGCGCAGGTAAACGGGCAGCAGCTCGTCCGCCGTGCCGGGCGTTTTGCCCATGGCCGCCATGGCCACGCCCCAGGCGCTCTGCATGCGCAGATTCTCCGGCGCAAGTGAGCAGGGGAGACCCTTCCCGGTTAAAGCGCTGTAACTGAGCTCCGCCCCGTCGCCGACGAGGAAGACCCGTTCGTTATATGTGCGCAGCTCTTCGGCCAGCTCCTCCAGCGCGATGGGCCGGTCCTCGGTCAGACGCTCGGGCCTGCCGTCAACGATGCGGAAGAGGGCATTGTAGACCTGGCTGCGCCGCGCGTCCATCACGGGGCAGACGAGACCGCCCGCCGCGAGACCGTGCCAGGCCATGGCCTCCAGCGTGGATACGCCCACGCAGGGCTTGTCGGAGGCCCAGGCAAGACCCTTGACCATCGACACACCGATGCGCACGCCGGTGAAGGAGCCGGGGCCGTGGGCTACCGCGAGGAGATCGACATCCGCGAGCTTGAGCTCCGCGTTTTTGAGCATGTCCTCTCCCATGGGCAGGAGGGTGCGGCTGTGGGTCAGGCCGCTGCACTGCGTATACTGACTGACGAGCTTCCCGTCCCGCAGCAATGCGCAGGACGCCGCCTTCGCCGTGGATTCAAACGCCAGAATCAGCATAACTCTACCCCCTCAATGGTGATCTTCCGTTCTCTGTCAGAGAGCTTTTCGATGGTGACGCGCACTTCGTCTCCGAAGAAAGCGTCCTCCACGTTCTCGCTCCACTCGACGGCACAGACCGCGCCGCGGCTGAGATAGTCCTCCCAGCCGATGTCGAAGAGCTCGTCCGCCCCGGAGAGGCGGTACATGTCGAAATGGATGAGCTCCCGCTCGCCGAGATATTCGTTGACGATGGTGAAGGTGGGGCTGGACACGCGGCAGTTGAGCCCCATGCCCCGGGCCATGCCGCGCACAAAGGCGGTCTTGCCCGCGCCGAGATCGCCGTACATTGCGACCACTGCTCCGCCGGGCAGCTGTTTTGAAAGCCGCGCGCCGAGGTCTTCGGTGTCCTGTTCGCTGTGACTGATATATTCTGACATTGTTATCTCCCGGCCCCGGTTTTACAAACTAATAACAAACGGGGGCCTTTATCCTGCTATAATAATCCGATGAAAGCTGCGCTTCTATAGGAATTAATATAATCAAACGCGCCATTCTCGCCCCACACGGGGCAACCGAATGGCATGCGTAAAAATCCCCATGCGCATGAGGCTTTCATACGTCGAGGTGCGCAGCGAGGCGCATGGGGATTTAATATCCATGGCATTATACCACTGTTTTCCCTGTTGCGTAAAGAGCAAATTCGTGTTACACTGCGCTTTGCAAATTCCGAACGTAAGGAGGCGGCGCGCATCAGAACACTCAAACCCTATATCCGGCAGTTTTTCCAGCGGGCGGATATCTTCCTGCTCGTCATCTGTACCGTCTGCTCCATCTTCGGCATTTTCATGATCCACAGGGCTGTCGTTGGTATGTACTACGGCGGCTGGAACATGTCGGTCCCGTCGAAGTATATCGCGGTGCAGGTCTTCTCCATGTTCCTCGGCATCGGCGCTTTCGTGGTCTTCACCGTCATTGACGCGGATATCCTCGGCTCGCAGTGGAAGCTGCTGGCGGCGATCAACATGCTGCTGCTGGTGGCTCTGGTCATCTTCGGTCAGGACGACGGCACCGGCAACAAGGCGTGGATTCGCTTCGCCGGCATCGGCATCCAGCCCGCCGAGGTCATCAAGGTTCTCTATATCATCATCGCCGCGCGGCAGATGACCTATATCAAAGAACATGAGGACATCAACGACTTCTTCTCCGTGGTTCAGATGGTGGGGCACTTCGGCATTGTTTTCGTCCTCATCGTCGTTGTCTCCTCGGACCTGGGGAGCGCTACGGTCATTATGCTGATTTTCCTGACCATGTTCTTTCTGCTGGGTGTGCGGCTCTACTGGTTTGCCCTGGGCGGCGCGGCTGTCGCGGCGGCGGTTCCGCTGCTGTGGGAGTATTTCCTCAAGGACTACCAGAAAAAGCGCCTGATTGCCCCCTATGATCCGAGCATCGACCCGGACGGCTGGGGCATCACCTGGCAGACCACGCAGAGTAAACTGACCCTCGCCTCCGGCCGACTCACCGGAGTGGAGGAGGGACACCGCACCACGGTGTTTACAGGCAAGCACACGGACTTCATCTTTTCCGCGGTGGGGGAGAACCTCGGTATGATCGGGTGCATCATCGTAATCATTCTGCTCGCCATCATCATTATCCACATTGTGCGCATCGGACTCAGGAGCGGGCGTCTGTACGATCTGCTGATCTGCATGGGCGTGGCCTCCGCCATGACCTTCCAGTCCTTCATCAACATCGGCATGTGCATCGGCATCACCCCGGTTATCGGCATCACGCTCCCGTTTTTCAGCTACGGGGGCTCGTCCATGGTGACAATGTATGCGGCGATGGGCCTGATCTCCGGCGTCAAGTACAAGCTCAAGCCGGAACACTTCTCGTTGATATACTGACAAGAAAACAGGCGACCCGGTGGGCCGCCTGTTTTTGTAATCATATCGGATAATCCGGTGTATAGCTCCAGACGTTGCTGCCGAGGAGTTTTTCGTAGTACAGAGTCTTGACCATGGAGGTGTAGGGCACTGTCCAGACCTGTGCGGCGTAGCCGATGTAGGGGAGTGTGCTCAGCAGATACCATCCGAGCAGGCTGAGATCCAGCGTAAAGAGCTCCTGTTTGTGCCCAGTCATCATGGCCTTTGATTCACGCAGGCACTGGATGGGCGATTTTGTCGGATCGTCAAGGAAAATATAGATTGCCTGGCTGTAGCGGTAATATGCGATCAAGCCCGGGACAATCAGCAGCAGGCTCCACAGTCCGATCAGCAGCCCCTGCAGGAGATTCAGCAGGATGATCTTCCACCAGAAGCCGAAGCCATCCAGCAGATTCCCAAAGCAGGGCT
The DNA here is from genome assembly GCA_902785905.1 of Oscillospiraceae bacterium. Classification (GTDB taxonomy): domain Bacteria; phylum Bacillota; class Clostridia; order Oscillospirales; family Oscillospiraceae; genus Limivicinus. The sequence goes on from CADAAM010000123.1 coordinate 7,988, forward strand.
GACGGTTGCGCACGGTGTTGAGCAGGAAAAGAGTGAAACCCGCGCCGACAACGCCGGAGACAAGCAAGAGCAGCGCGTTGATCGCGTAGGCGGCGGTGGGCGGCTGCATGGTCTCAAGATATTTCAGCGCATACTCATAGTTGCCGTCGGCCGCGTAGCGCATATAGTTCATGGCCTCGCTCTCGCTGATGTTGACGCTCATCACGCGTGAGCCGAGAGCACTCAGAACAACGGTAATCACCAGATAGACGAGTCCGACGGTGATCACGCGCGGATTCGAGGTGGCGATGACCTCACGCGCCCTGGTCTTGAGAGCTGATCTATCCATCGGCAAAGCGCCTCCTTTAATCACGGATGATGGGAAGCGCGCAGCGCAGCGCTTCCTTCCGTCACAATATATCATCATTGGCTTCTTCTGTAAAGAAAATAAGTTATGAACAGAAAAAGCGCTTGACAATTGGCGGCGCTGGTGCTATTATAAGCAAGCCTCAAACAAATGAAATGCGCGAGTGGTGGAATTGGTAGACTCGCTAGATTCAGGTTCTAGTGTCCACTCCGGACGTGGGGGTTCAAGTCCCCCCTCGCGCACCATATAAAAAGCCCTAAATCGAAAGATTTAGGGCTTTTTTCTAACTTTTTGAGGCAATTCCTCGAGCGCTAGAACGGCCCTTTTGCCAGCATCCAA
>CADAAM010000124.1 GCA_902785905.1 Oscillospiraceae bacterium
ATGAAAAAGATCCTTGCGTTCGCGCTTGCCCTGTGCATGATCTTCGCTCTCGCCGCCTGCGGAGGCGGCGCAAAGAAGGAAGAGGCTGCCGGCCCCTTCAAGCCCAACGGCCCCGTCACCATGATCGTCGCTTATAAAGCCGGCAACGGCACCGACATCACGGCCCGCATCCTCGCCAAGTATGCCGAAAAGTACGTCGGCCAGACCATCGTTATCGACAACCAGGACGGCGGCTCCGGCTCCAAGGGCTGGTCCAAGCTGTCCTCCTCAAAGCCTGACGGCATGACCATCGGCTTCATCAACCTGCCCAACTTCAACAGTTCCATCGTCAAGAAGCTCGGCACCTACACCATCGACAGCTTCGCCCCCATCTGCAACCATGTCACCGAGACCTCGATCGTTGTTGTCCGTGCGGACGATGACCGCTTCCCCGATCTCAACGCCCTTGTTGAATACGGCAAAGCCCACGACGGCGAGCTGATCGCCTCCACCAACGGCGCGCAGGCCTCCAACCACATCGGCGCGCAGGCCTTCGCCAACTCCGCCGGCTTCAAGTACAAGGCTGTCCCCAAGGGCAACACCAATGAGGAGCTTACCTCCCTGCTGGGCAAAGAGGCTGACTTCTGCGTGGTCAAACTCCCCGACATCAGCTCCATGGCCGACTCCGTCAAGGTTCTGGCTGTCTTCGGAACCGAGCGCCTGCCTGAACTGCCCGACGTTCCCACCCTCTCCGAGCTTGGCTTCTACAAGGATTGGCTCGGCTCCTCCCGCTGCATCGCCGCTCCTGCGGGCGTGAGCGAGGAAGTCGTCAAGTTCTATGAGGAGGCCTTCAAGAAAGCCATGGAAGATCCCGATTACCTGGCCGAGTCCTCCAGCTTTGCCACCGATTATAAGGATGCCGCCGCCACCACCGAGCTTGTCAAGCAGCAGCAGACCTTCACCGAGAGCCTGGCCACCGGCTTCTGGTACGAGTAAGCCGCCGACTCCCCGCAGCCCATAATCTATGCCCTGCCGCCTTGCAGCAAGGGCAAATGAAAAGCACCTGTCCGGAAGGGCTTTACGCCCTTCCGGACAGGTGAAACAGAATCAGGGAGGGATTTTGTTTTGAAAATGAAATATACGGACGTCGGCATCGTGGCGGTCTTCTATGTGATCTGCGGCCTGTTCTTCGCAGAAACCTTGAAGCTCCCGGTCGAGAGCCAGACGTATCCGAAGTTCATTGTGATCATTCTGTTCGGACTGACGACGCTGTATCTGATCCAGATGATCATGAACGCGGTCCGCTACGGGACGGAGAGCGGCAAAGAGGATTTCAAGGGCTTCCAGGCCAAGCAGTTCTTTGTCTGCCTCGTTCTGGCGTTTGTTTACATCCTCGCGGTCATCTATATCGGCTTCTATGTCTCCACCGCTGTCTTCCTTGTGGCGGCACTCTTCTTCCTCAAGGTCAAGCCCCTGTACATCGCCATTGCGACAGTCGCGCTGCTTCTGCTGATCTATGGCGCGTTTACCCTCTTCCTGCGTGTCCAGCTTCCGAATAATATTCTGTTCTAAGGGAGGGCGTGCAAGATGTTAAGTACTTTGTCTGTGATGGGACAGGGCTTTTTGCATGCCATGTCTCCCATCAATCTCATCATGATGATCGCCGGCGTCGCCATGGGCATCATCGTCGGCTGCATGCCTGGCCTCTCGGCGGCGATGGGCGTGGCGCTTATGCTGCCGCTGACCTTCACCATGCAGCAGGACACCGCCCTGATCGTCCTCGGCGCCATCTACTGCGGCGCGATCTTCGGCGGCTCCATCTCCGCCATTCTGATCCACACCCCCGGCACCCCCGCTTCCGCCGCCACCGCCATCGAGGGCTACCAGATGACCAAGCGCGGCCAGGCGGGCAAGGCGCTCTTTACCGCCTGCTACGCCTCCTTCTGGGGCGGCCTTTTGAGCTGCATTTCCCTGTACTTCTTCGCGCCCCTGCTCGCCGAGCTGACGCTTAAATTCCAGTCTGCAGAATATTTCTGGCTGTCCATCTTCGGCCTGACCATCATCGCGGGCGTGGCGGGCAAATCCCTTCTCAAGGGCCTCATGTCCGGTGCGCTGGGCCTGCTGTTGAGCACGATCGGTTCCGACCCCGGCTCCGGCATGCCCCGCTTTATGCTGGGCGGCAACAGCTATTTCTATGACGGCATCAACGTCACCTGCGCCCTGATCGGCCTGTTCTCCATGTCCCAGGTCTTCATGCTGGCGGAGAAGAAGATTACCGAGCGCGCCCAGGCCAGCAAGGTAACCGACAAGATGAGTCTGACGCGCGAGGAGCGCAAAACCATCCGTCCGACCATCATCCGCTCCTGGATCATCGGCAACCTCATCGGCATCCTGCCCGGCGCGGGCGCGTCCATCGCCTGCTTCCTGGGCTACAATACATCCAAGCAGTTCTCCAAGCACAAGGAACAGTTCGGCAAGGGCTCCATTGAGGGCGTGGCCGGCTCCGAGGCCGCGAACAACGCCGTCACCGGCGGCTCCCTGATCCCGACCCTGACCCTCGGCATCCCGGGTGAATCCGTCACGGCCATCCTGATGGGCGGCCTGATCATGAAGGGCCTGCAGCCGGGCCGCATGCTCTTCAACGAGGAAAACGCCCTTGTCACCTACACGTTCTTCGCGGGCTTCGTGCTGGTCCAGTTCTTCATGCTGGGCATCGGCCTGCTGGGCAGCCGCGGCTTTGCACAGATTTCCCGCCTGTCCGACGCGATCCTCATCCCCTGCGTCACGGTTCTGTGCGTTGTCGGCTCCTATGCGATCAACAAGCTGCCCGAGGACGTGCTGGTCATGTTCGTGTTCGGCATTATCGGCTACCTGATGCGCAAGCTGGATCTGAATACGGCGGCCATTGTGCTGGCCCTGATTCTGGGGCCGATCGGTGAGAAGAATCTGCAAAACGCCCTCATTATCTCCGACGGCAGCCCAAAGATCCTGTTCTCCTCCGTCATCTGCTGGGTGCTGATCGTCCTGTGCGTCGTCGGCATTCTCTCCCCGCTCTTTATGAACAAGCTCGAGAAGAAGGCCGAGAAGGAAGCGGAGACCGAAGATCCCAACGGCCCGATCGAGGAAGAAGACCTCGTATAATCTTCGCCGCGAATCGATCCAACAGTATAAAAAATTGGCTTCCCCGCGTACCGGGGAAGCCAATTTCAGACCGTAGACAAACCCTTGCAAACCAAGTTGGTCTTGTAAGGGGGATCTGTGAAGGGGGACGGGGAGTCCCCCTTCACGTACAATCCATGCAAAAATGGGAACACACTTTGTCGACAGCTTGAAAATGGCTTCCCCATCTATCGGGGAAGCCAATTTTTATACGACCTGGAATAAATAGAACTTCAGATAATCCGTCTCCGGCACATTCCACAAAATGGGGTGATCCGGGGCCTGCTGGCGCGCTTCGATCTGGCGCAGCTCAACCCCGGCGTCGAGGGCGGCTGAGCGCAGCATCTTTTCAAACAGCTCCGAGGGCATGAAGTGGCTGCACGAGGCCGTGGCAAAATACCCGCCTCTCGGCAAAAGCCGCAGAGCGCGAAGGTTTATCTCCTTATAGCCTTTCTCCGCCTGACCTACCGTCTTGCGGGACTTGGTGAAGGCAGGGGGATCGAGGATGATGAAGTCGTAGTCGCCCTTTTTGAGCGTGGGCAGCAGCTCAAACACGTCCGCCGCCACAAAGTCCATGCGCCTCTCCAGGCCGTTGCGGCGGGCGTTGGCCTCGGCCATGGCGACGGCGCTCTCGGACACGTCCACCGCTGTCACATGCGCCGCTCCTCCCAGCGCAGCATTGAGCGCGAAGGAGCCCGTGTGCGTAAAGCAGTCCAGCACCCGGCGGCCCTTTGCGAGCTTTGCCGCCGCGCGCCGGTTGTACTTCTGGTCGAGGAAGAAGCCGGTTTTCTGCCCGTTTTCCACATCGACCGCGTAGTATACGCCGTTTTCGCAGATCTCGGTCACGGCGCTCGCGGGCGGCGTCTCGCCGGGCAGGGGATACCAGCCCTTGTTCTGTTCGAGCCCTTCGAGCGCCCGGATAGCCACGTCGTTGCGCTCAAAGATGCCCCTGATCTCCTGACCGTCCTCGCGCAGCACCTCCACCAGCAGAGGGAAAATCACGTCCTTGAGCCGTTCCATCCCGGCGGAGAGGGTCTGCGTGACAAGCAGCTCCGAGAACCTGTCCACCGTGAGCCCGGGGAAACCGTCAGCCTCGCCGAAGATCACACGGCAGCAGGAGAGATCGGCCTCGTCCATCACGGTCTTGCGGTAGTCCCAGGCGTAGCGAATGCGCCGCCGCCAGAATTCCGTGTCAAAGCGGTCGTTCGCGTTGCGGGAGATCAGACGCAGGCCGATCTTGCTCTCCCGGCTGTACAGCCCCGTGCCGAGGTATTTGCCGCCCTCGCTCACTGCGTCGGCAAGGCCGCCGTTTTCGGGCTCGGCGCTCTTGGCGATAATCTCCTCCGCGTAGATCCAGGGGTGGCCCCCTTCAACCCAGCGCGTCCCCTTCTTTGTGACGGTAAAGAGCGGATACTCCCGCGTCTGCTTCATGCCGCCTCCTCCTTCTTCTTCATGCTTGTTTTGCGTCATTGTATCACAGGAAAGACCAAAAGAAAAGGGCGGAGCGGCCTGACACCGCAACAAAACAATTGATGTTTTTCCTTGAAGGGAGTATAATATTCTGTACTAAATAAGCGGGAGAACAACATGGAGAAAGCCTCCGTCTTTTTCAAAAGAATCATGCTGGGCGTGCTGCTCACGGTGCTTGGACTCAGCTTCGCGCTGATCGTGAGGGAGGGCTTCGCCAGCCATTCCTATCTCTACGCCCTGGCCCTCGGCGTGGCCTGGGCTGCGGGACTTTGGGCGCTGCTGCGCCATAAGCCCCTGCCCGTTCCGCGCCATGCCGGATCGTGGGCGGCACTGCTGTGCTTTGCCGTCAACCTCGTCTGGGTGCTCGTCATCCGCATTGAGCCGTTCAGCGACTATAAGGAATACTGGGACGTGGCCCGCGCGCTTGCGCGGGGAACGGAGATCCCCGACGCTTGGTATGTCGCCATGTACCCGCACATCCTCGGCACGGCGACGGTGCTGAGCGCCGTCATCAGAGTCTTCGGGGAGTCGGTTTTCGCGGTCACGGTGCTGAACGTGCTTCTGACGAGCGCGAGCGGGTATCTCGTCTGGCGCCTGTGCCGGGAGCTTCTGTCCGAGCGCGCGGCCTTCCTCGCGGCACTGCTCTGGGCCGTGACGCCCTGCAAGCTGATGCTGAACTCCCTCGTCTTCTCCGAGCCGATCTATACCTTTCTGATCCTGCTGTTCTTTCTGCTCTTTCTGCGCCTGGAAAAGCGGATGCGCAGCGCCTCTCCCTGGCCGGCCGTCTGCGGGATCGCGGCCCTCGGCCTCCTGCTCGCCGCGATCAACCTGATCCGCCCCATCGCGGCGATCCTGCTCATCTCCGTCGCGCTCTGGCTCGTCTTCCTGCGCGGGGACGAGGCAAGGAATCTGCGCCGCTGGGTGCTCTGGCTCGTCGCCCTCGCCGCCATGCTGGGCCTCTATCGCGGGGCCGGCGCGCTCTGGGACAGCCACGTCGAAAAACGCCTCGGCCAGGAGATCGCCTCCGTGCCTTGGTATAACATCTATGTCGGCCTCAATGAGGAGACCGGCGGCCGCTACACCGACGCGGACATGGACCTGCTGACGGCCTATCTCAAGCAGGGCATGAGCGCGGACGAGGCACAGAAAAGCATGATCCCCCATGTCAAGGAACGCCTCGCCTCCGGGATCGACTACCCGAAGCTGCTGGGGACGAAGCTCTTCTCCTTCCTCGGCAATGACGAGCTCGGCGGCTACACCTACCGCTTCACGAGGTCTGAGCGCTTTGTGAAAATCGGCATGGCCGTCTGCAACGTGTTTTATTACGGCGTCCTGCTCGCGGGCTTTGCCGGGCTTGTGAACCTGCTTCGCTCACGCTCCCTCGGCGCGGGTCTGCTGCTGCCGCTGTTTTTCCTCGGCCTCACGCTGGCCCATATGCTGGTGGAGGTCGCCAACCGCTATCACTATTCGCTGATCCCTGTTTTGATCATCTTTGCCGCTCACGGCTTTGTCCGGGAGGAAAGGAGAAGCCAATGAAAACACCGAGACTGTTTATCGTCATCCCCTGCTATAACGAGCAGGAGGTTCTGCCCATCACCGCGCCGCTCTTCCGGCAGAAGCTGCTGGATCTCGCCGCCGCCGGAAAAATCACCGAGGACAGCCGCGTCCTCTTCGTCAACGACGGCAGCCGCGACCGCACCTGGGAGATCATCCGCATGCTCGCCAAGGAGGACGAGCACTACATCGGCATCAGCCAGAGCCGCAATCGCGGCCACCAGAACGCAGTGCTGGCCGGGCTCATGGAGGCGCGCGACAAGTGCGACATCACCATCTCCATCGACTGCGACGGCCAGGACGACATCAACGCCATGGACAAGATGGTGGACGCCTATCTCGACGGCTGCGAGGTGGTCTACGGCGTGCGCTCCAGCCGTGAGACGGACACCTTCTTTAAGCGCTTCACCGCCGAGGGCTTTTATAAATTCCTCGCCATGATGGGGGCGGAGGTGGTGTTCAACCACGCCGACTACCGTCTCATCAGCGCCCGCGTCCTCAAGGAGTTTGCAAACTTCAAGGAGGTCAACCTCTATCTGCGCGGCATGGTTCCGCTGGTCGGCTTCAAGTCCACGTCCGTCAGTTATTCGAGAGCCGAGCGCATGGCGGGTGAGAGCCACTATCCGCTCAAGAAGATGCTGGCCCTCGCGGTGGACGGGGTGACCAGCCTCTCGGTCAAGCCCCTGCGCATGATCTTCGGCCTCGGCCTTATCATCGCCGCCGTGAGCTTCATCTTCTGCATCTGGGCGCTGATCACGGCGCTCTGCGGCAGGGCCGTCGCGGGCTGGGCCAGCATGACCTGCATCCTCTGCTTTGTCAGCGGCGTGCAGCTCATCTGCCTCGGCATCATTGCCGAGTACATCGGCAAGATCTACATGGAGACCAAGCAGCGCCCCCGCTACATCATCAGCGAACGGACATGGGAAGAAGAACAATAAAGAAGCACAGCGCAAGGCACAACTTTTTGTCAATGTCTGCCCGAAACCGTAGGGGCGATTCATGAATCGCCCGGCGGCAAAAGCCCCAATAACGGCATAAAATCCCCGGCGAATACGCAGTTTGTCGCGTACTCGCCGGGGATTTCCGCATGGTTTATCCATGTTCCGCGCGGGTCATTCGTGAATGTCCCCTACAACGGTTTACCGGTTGTTGTACTTCTCAATCGCGATTTTGAGAATGTCAATGGCGCGGGCGATGTCGGGGGCATTGATGGTATAGGCCAAACGCACCTCGTTTTTACCGCGGCCCGGGGTGGCGTAGAAGGGCTCCCCGCAGGCGAAGAGCACGGTCTCCCTGTTGTCGTTGAACTCCTCCAGCAGCCACATCTGGAACTTGTCGGCGTCGTCTACGGGCAGGGCGCACATGACGTAGAACGCGCCCTTGGGCACGCCGCACACCACGCCGGGAATCTCCTTGAGCTTTCTGACCATCGTGTCGCGGCGCAGCTTGTACTCGGCGCGCACGGCCTCAAAGTAGTCGGGGTCCATGCCGTAGAGCGCGGCGGAGGCGATCTGGTCGTTGTTCTTGGAGATCACGCAGCCGACGCGCGCCCCGCAGGCGGAGAAGCGCTTCGATACGGAGTCGATGACGATGACGTTGTCCTCATAGCCGGCAAACTGCAGACCGCTCAGCAGCGGCTCGCCCGCGTAGACAAATTCGCGGTAGACCTCATCGCAGATCAGGAAGATGTCGTGTTCCTTGGCGATGTCCAGCATGAGCTTGAGCTGCTCGGGGCTAAGGATGGAGCCGGTGGGGTTGCCGGGGTTCGTGACAAAGATGGCACGGGTGTGCTCGTTGATGCAGGCTTCGACGCGCGCGCGGTCAGCATAGAAGTAGTCCTCCTCCACGAAGGTGGGGATGGGGTGGATCTTCGCCCCCGCGAGGGTGACGGAGGTCGCGTAGTTGGGATAGAAAGGCTCGGGCATGACGACCTCGTCCCCGTCGTCGAGGATGGTGGCGAAGGTCATCTGCAAAGCCTCGCTGCCGCCGGTGGTGGGCAGGATCTCGTCGCGCGTCAGCTCCACGCCGATGCGCTTGTAGTAGCCGCGCACCGCATCCAGATAGGCGGGAATACCGCTGGAGGGCGCGTAGGCGACTACCTTCTCGTCAAAGTCCTTGAGTGCCTGGAAGAAGGGCGCGGGCGTCTCGACGTCCGGCTGGCCGATGTTCAGGTGATAGATTTTGATGCCGCGCTCCTTGACCTTCGTCGCGTAGGGATTGAACTTGCGCATGGGAGACAGGCCGCAGCGCTGCATTTTGGATGA
>CADAAM010000125.1 GCA_902785905.1 Oscillospiraceae bacterium
AGCGTCTCGGTCATGGAGGCGGCGGCGAAGACGATGAGCTCCGTCTTCCCGGAAGCTGCCGCAAGCGCGGCGGGGGATGCTGCGAGGGCGAGGACAAGGATCATCGCCAGAAGCAGCGCCAGGGGTTTTCTCGCTTTCATGTGTGTTTCCTCCTTTTCCCGTCTTTCAGGGAAAATATTTATATAAACGTGGATTTACACGTCTATACCGGAAAAGAGGAGTTCAGAGGGGCATCCCCTCTGATTTTTCGCCCGCAGGCGAAAAACAAACTCTTTCAGATCAAAGCCTTTGCTTTGCCTGATTACACGCCTTTTCCAAACCCGCAGTTCGGGAAGTGGCAGACCTTGCAGTTGAGGCAGAGGCCGCCGTGGCCGAGACCGGCGAGCTGCTCCTTCGTGACGGGCGTGTCCGTCTGTCCGTCACAAGGTAGGGCAGCAGCAGGTCGAAGATCGTACGCCTGGCGTACATGACGCAGCCGGGCAGACCGCAGACCGGGCGTCCGTCTGGCATGTAGGAGACCAGGAACATCGCGCCCGGCAGGACCGGGGAGCCGTAGGAGACAATGTTTGCCCCGGTGTTTTTGATGGCGAGGGGGGTCTTGTCGTCGGGGTCGACGCTCATGCCGCCGGAGCACAGCACCATATCGCAGCCCTTGTCCAGCATGTCCAGCACCGCCGCGGTGATCTTTTCGTGGTCGTCGTTCAGCACCACATGCTCTGTCATCTCGCAGCCGCCGAACTCCCGCAGCTTCTCGACAATGACCGGGGTGAAGGTGTCCCGGATCCGGCCGTAAAAGACCTCGTTGCCGGTGGTGACGACGCCGACCTTCTTGGACTTGAGCGGCACAAGGCGCATCAGGGGCTCGGGGCCTGCGGCGGCCTTCGCCTTCTCCATGCGCTCCTTCGCGATGACCAGCGGGATGACGCGGGTGCCGCAGAGCTTGTCGCCCTTTTTGACCACGAAGCCGGAGGCGCGGGTCGCGATCATCATGTCGCCCAGGGCGTTGACGGCGCGCAGGCGCTCCACATCAATGAGCAGCAGGCCGTCGCTGTCGGCGATCAGCTCGATTTTGCCCTCCTTCGGCTCGGTGGCGTGCATGTGCTCGCCGAGACAGAGGTCGCGCAGGATCGCCGCCGCCTCGTCCTCGTGCAGCATGGTCTCGTCGTTTTCCCAGATGTACAGATGGTCCTTGCCCACGCTCAGCAGCACGGGTACATCCTCCTCGCGGATGATGTGGCCCTTGCGGAAGACGGGGCCTTTTTTCTCGTCCTTGATGATCTGGGTGATGTCATGGCACAGCACGTGCCCGACGGCTTCTTCGGTTTTTATCAGCTTCATGGCTTGGCCTCCTGTCAAATGATCTCGGTTTCACAGAGCCGGTTGATCCAGTTTTGTATGTCCTTCGCCGTCCGGCGCCGGCGCGCGTGCGCGGCCAGGGCCTCCGGCGTTCTGCACTTTTTGAGACTGGCCTCAAAGCGCTCGTCGATCGGCACGCGCCGGTCGCCCCGGACGGCCTTGTCGGCGAGAAAGACGACGGCCGCCTCGCTGAGCTCCGCCGCGTCCAAATCGTGGTGCTGCCGGACGATCCCGGAGAGCTCGGGATAGCCCAGCTCCCGCAGCCAAAGCGCGCCCAGCGCCGCGTGATCGGGTTCGCCGCGCGCAAGATCGTGCAGCAGCGCCGCCCGGTGTACGGCCTGCGCGTCAAGGGAGAGACCCCTGCCGTTCAGCGCCGCGCAGAGCTCGTCCGCAAGTTCTGCGACGGCCCTGCAGTGGGCGATGCGCGCCTCGTCCGCGCCCGCGGCTTTCAGCAGCGCGATACAGGCCGCGTCGCTTAAAACCGCGTCCGGCTCAAGCCCCGCCGCTTCCACGCGCAGCGCGTCCCCGTCACAGCGCAGCACCGACAGGGAGGTGTAGCCGAGGCTGCTCCGATGTCCGGTGATGCTGGCGATGGCGGACTTGTGGCTGACAACGGCGATGTCGCCCTCGCTCTCCCGCAGGCAGGCGAGAAGGGCGCCGTGCATCCGCGCCCGGACGGCGTCATCCGCCTCCGCGCCCTCGGGCAGAAGGCCCGGGTCCTTCTCTCTGGCGAGATACAGCGCCGGGAAGCGCCTTTGTATCTCAACAAAGGACAGCCCGTCCCACGCGCCCATGTCCTGCTCCTCAAGCCCCGGCACGGCGCGGGGATCTGAGCTGAGCGGCAGGGCCGTCTCCCGCGCCCGGATGAGCGTGCTGCAGAACACGGCGCTCAGGGTTTGAAGCGCGGGCGCATAGGGCAGCAGCGCCGCCTGGAGTCTGCCGAGGGTCCCGAGGGGCAGGTTTGTCCGCCCGCCGACGCACCAGCGCTCCCCGATGGGGATAGCCGGCATGGCGTGCCGAATCAGGTAAATCGTTCTCATCATAGTTCATCCGTAAAATACACATCGAACAGCCGCGCCGCCTCCTGACGCAGCTCTATGGAATAGCGGCGGTAGCGGTCGAGCAGCTGCCGTCCCTTTTCGGTCAGACGGCTCTCGCCGCCGTTGGCCCCGCCCTGGCTGCGCTCCAAAAGGGGAAAGCGGAGCTGGGATTCCAGGGCGCGGATGATGTTCCAGCCCCCGGAATAGGAGATCTGCATGCGCTGGCAGGCGGTGCGCACCGAGCTTGTCTCGTCCACCAGCTCCAGGAGCATGGCGGTCTTCTCGTCAAAGAAGGGCTTCTCCCGCGTCAGGGCGATCGAGAGCTCCGGGCGGATGAGCTGCTCGTTATGGTACTGCAGAAGCGCCCGATAGTCCGCCGGCGTGTCCGCGTCGTGCAGGACGCCGGGATCCTCCACCGGGACGCGGGTCATCTCGGCGCCGCAGCGGCCGATCGCGCCCTGAAGCCCGCCCTCGCCGCTGTCGGCCAGAAGTCCGTCCACCAGCGCGGAGGCGATCAGCAGGGGATGGCCGGTCCTGCCCTCGCACACGGGACAGGCCAGCTCCGCGCCGGAGTCGATGAGCTCCGTCACCGTCAGCGCGGTGAAGAGCGGGATGTCCACCGGGGTGAAGAGGATGCGGTCGCACTTGTCCCTGAGATAGGCGAGGCCGATTTTGGCCGAGTCAAACATCTGGGTCGAGGCGTAGTTTTCGTTGCGCAGAAAGATGAGCCCGAGATTTCCGAGGTGGCGCTCGAGCTGCAGCGCGTTGTAGCCCGTGACCACCACGATCTTTGTCACGCCCGCCTGATGGAGCGTGGCCACGATGCGCTGGGCGATGGAGATGGAGCCGATGTTCAGCATGGGCTTAAAGTCCCCCATGCGGGAGGACATGCCCGCCGCGACGATCACAGCGCCGATTTGCACAAAAACACCCCCAGACAAGTGTACGACTTACAAAAAAATAATTTTCGACATTTTGAAGTATACGCCATTCGCGCAAAACTGTAAAGTATATCTTTACAGTTTTTTGGTTTTGGCCTATGATTCGTAACAGTAAAACGAGAGGGGAGAAGGCCGTGAAGCTCTATGTATGGGGGACAGGCTGCGGCGCGGGGAGCCTGATCGACGAGGCGCTGCCGCCTGAGAAAATCGAAGCCTTTGTGGAACGCGGGGGCGGCGGCAGCTTTCTCGGCAGGCCCGTGATCGCGCCGCTGGATTTGAAAGCCCGGGATTTCGACCTGCTCATTGTCGCGAGCCGCGACGCGGAGAGCGTCGCCAAAGAGCTTGCCGGACTGGGCCTCGACGCGGACAAGGTGTTTTATCTCAAAAATCATCTCGCCCCCGTCGACCGCAACCGGAATTACGAGCTGGCGGCGAAAGCGTTGGACGATGATTATGTAAACCGAATCCGGGCCTCCGAGCGCCTGATCCGCGTCCCGCTGTGGACGGAGAGGGAGAGGATCGCGGGGGAGGGCTCCGACAACGACTATGTGCGTCTCAAGACGCTGGAGGCGATCTGCCTGCGCCTGGACGGCGTCCCCGGCGCGGCGGCGGAGCTCGGCGTCTACCGGGGCGGCTTTGCCCGCTGGATCAATGAGCTGCTGCCGGAGCGGCGGCTCTGGCTCTTCGATACCTTCGAGGGCTTCGACGAGACCGAAAGCGCGGGCTGCGGCGCGGGCTTCACCGAGGCCCACCGGAACACGGAGGCCGGGCGGGTGCTGTCCGTCCTGCCGCATCCGGAGCGGGCCGTGATCCGCCGGGGACTGTTCCCGCAGACGGCGGAGGGCCTGGAAGGGGAGCGCTTCGCCCTGGTCTCGCTGGACGCCGATCTGGAGGAGAGCACGCTTTCGGGCCTGCGCTGGTTTCTGCCGCGCATGAGCGCGGGCGGATATCTGCTGCTGCACGATTACAACAACCCGAAGCTCCCCGGCGTGAAGCGGGCCCTCCGGCGCTATGAGGCGGAGGTCGGGCGCGTCCGCGCCGTGCCGCTCAGCGACGTGAACGGCACGCTGGTCATAACGGTGTAATAGTTCACCGCGACTTTACAATAAAAGCTGACGCCTTTATAGGTATTATTGAGAGTGCGAAATCCTCGCCGCTCACGCGGCAACCGGATTTCATGCACATGTAAATCCCCATGAATCAGCTTTTTTGGGTATCGGGTTTAATCAGCTAACCCGACGTAAGCACTTGCCTCCCCCAGCCGCGAAGCGGCGTCTCGGGGGGAGGTGCCCCGAAGGGGCGGAGAGGGGGATGTCTTGCAA
>CADAAM010000126.1 GCA_902785905.1 Oscillospiraceae bacterium
GATCACCTGTCTGGACGGCAGCGAGTTCCATCTTGCCGACTATCGCGGCAAGCCCGTGTTCATCAACCTCTGGGCGACCTACTGCGGCCCCTGCGTGAAAGAGCTGCCGCATTTCAGCGAGCTGTACAAGGCCCATGAGGGCGATATCGCCATGCTGGCCCTGCACTCCGACATCGTGGCGGACGATCCCCAGGAATATCTGGATGAATTCGGCAAGGATTGGGTCATGCCCTTCGCCGTTGAAAACGATGACGAGGTGATCTGGAATCTCGTGGGCGGCACCACCGCCATGCCGCAGACCATTGTCCTCAACCGCCGCGGCGAAGTGGTCTTCAACCAGCGCGGCTCCGTAACGCCGGAGATGTTGGCAACACTGTATGAGCAGGCGTCCGCGTAAGCCTGATACCTTTGTGATGAACGGCCTGTATACAAGCCTTAAATCAAGAATGAAAAAGGAGTATTGAAAATGAAGAAAACAATCGCAATGATCCTGACGCTTTGCCTGACGCTGACAGTGCTCGGCACCTGCGCGTTTGCTGACGGCGGCTATCAGATCAAGGTCGTCGACCCCGACGAAAACCCCGTCGAGGGTGTAATGGTACAGTTCTGCTCCGATAGCCAGTGCCTGGTCGGCAAGACCGGCGCTGACGGCATCGCCGCTTTTGATGAACCCGCCGGCACTTATACGGTTCATCTGCTCAAGGTTCCCGCCGGCTACGAGAAGGACACCACCGAGTATCCCATTCCCGAGACTCCCGACACCGTGGTTCTCACCGTCAAGCCGGAAGGCGCCGCCGCTGAAGAGGAAGCTGCTGACGTCATCGACGCGCCTGAGATCGGTGTGTACTATAAGACGCCCGAAGCGATCGCAAACCTGAAGGGCCAGGCTAATTTGGACTACAACTTCCTCGATGACGGCGTACTGGATATTCCCGTGACGTACCTTTCTGTTTCCAAGGCTGACATGGATGACTATATGACCCTCTACAGGGCCGCCGTGGCAGCTTCCGCCAATGGCGAAGAGATGCCCACTGACCCCGATCACCCCATCTGGCTGAGCGGCTTTGAGAGCCTCCCGCTTTATGATATCTTCATCATCAATGACAACCGCGGTGAGACTGAGCTGCGTGAGCTGCTGAAGGGCCTTGGACTCAGTGACGAGGCGTTCTGCAACTTCACCGAGATCGGCTCCGACGCAGACGCCCACTTCTTCCTCACCCAGTATGCCGGTATTATGGATTCTGCGGATGAACTGAAGCCTGTCATGGGCGAGTTCTTCGACGAATATGAGAAGCTCTTCAACGACCCGTCTCTCTACCTTTCCGGCCTGAAGCTCTCGGCTCCCGAGTGGCCCAATACCAAGAAAGCCGGCGAAGTGTTCACCTTCAAGACTACCGATCTTGACGGCAATGCCATCGACAGCGCGGAGCTCTTCTCCAAGGCCAAGATCACCATGGTAAACTGCTGGGCAACCTGGTGCAACCCCTGCAAGGCAGAGCTGCCCGAGCTTGGCAAGATGGCCAAGGAGCTTGAGGAGCAGGGCTGTCAGCTCGTCGGCCTGTGCACGGATGCCTTCGATGACGAAGTCGCCGCGACTGCCAGGCAGCTCCTGAGCGACGCTGACGCTTCCTACCTGAACCTGCGCTGCACCGAAGAGATTGAGGAGGACATCTCTCTTACGGCGTGGCCCACCACCTATTTCGTGGACAGCGAAGGCAAGCTGCTGACTGCCCCCTTTGAAGGCGCGAACCCCGACACTTACCGCGCAATGCTCGCCGATTGCCTGGCGCAGCTGGGATAATCAAATCAAAGACGCAATTAATAACAGTGTCCAATGCAAAAGTACCGGTCAGGTCCGAATGGATCTGACCGGTGCTTTTGTTTTCTTTTGATGCTGTCTTCAAGCAGCTTCTTTCGACATCAATAAAGACTGTGAATATATTCTGTCAGCGCCTCACGGTCATAGAAATGCTCGTAGTTGTTGATGACATGGTCCGGATCCACACCTTGATCAATGTCGTAGAAAGCGCCGTTTTTCAGGAAGCTCATGCAGTAGGGGCTGGAAATCTGGAACCGGGCGCCGTCCGCCGTCACCATGAACAGCACCTCGCAGGAACCGCCGCCCGAGGTCTGACCCAGCATCGTCACGCGGTGGGAGCTCTTTAAGACATTGGGCACCAGGTTGCCGCATGAGAAGCTCAAAGGAGAGGTCAAACAGAAAAGGTTGTAATTCAACAGACTGTCTGCGTCGTCAAAGACCCTGTCAAGGTTCGGATCCACGCGGCAGTTTTCCGTCAGCAGGGCGTCGGTCAATGTGTTCCTGATGCTGACGGAGCTTTGTCCGAGGATGGTTCCGATGGCATAGGCTGCGGAGATCACCGCACCGCCGCCGTTCATGCTCAGGTCCAGAACCACGTTCTTCACCGGGCTGTCCTCGCGGGTGATCATGGAGTATGCATAAATCATCAGGCCTATCGTATCTGAGGTGGTCTCATCGGGCGGCGTCTGATAGTAATCGGTTCCTTCGTAGGTGAACTCGTCAAAGGTAATATATGCGGTATCGCCCACCTCCTGGTAGCCGGGAACGCCTTCCGGGAACGCCGCATCGCGGGCACTTTTCAGACGCTTGTATGCATTGGCACGATGCATCGCGCTTGCACCAGCAACATACTCCCAGGCGGGTTCAGGCCCTTCAAGCCAGGACGGTGCCAGGAAGCCGCTGTGACCGTCGTCAAAGTAATATTCTGTCAGCTTGGACAGCGCGGCGTCGGCTGCGGCGGGATCGGTGCTCTGAAGGTCGTTCATCAGGCCGTTCATCTTAAGTTCTTCGGCAAAGGAACTGATGTTATGCTGATCCTTCAGGCCATAGAACTGATCCAGTGCGAAGCACAGCTCCTTGTAGGTGAACAGGGCCAGAGCTTCGCTGCGGCTGCCGGTGGGGGCAGAATAAAACATTTCCTCCAGCGTCTCGTCCGGGTAGAGAATGAAGCACTGGCCGTTAAACAGGAAGTTATAGCCCTTCAGCGCAAACAACACGTCGTTTGCCGTCTGGAAGGGAATATAAAAGTTGTCTCCCTGACGGATCATGCGCAGGCCGTAGGCGCTGAGATTCATGGTGAGAGCCTTGCCGTAGCGTTCCGAAGAGCTGTCCAGGATCTGGAAAAAAGCAGGCTGACCATTGGCGTCCTCTGCGGGCAGCGTAATACCGGTAGAATTCATAACCGACCCTTCGCTGGACTCCCGCAGAAAGGCGTCATAGTCCCAGAAGGAAATGCTGCCCGTGTCGAAATCCAGATGCATGGCGTAACCGTTTTCACGCTGCAGCGTGACCCGGTCGCCATTGATCTGCAGCGTCACCTTATAGCTGTAATCAGGATCATCGGGATTTCCGTAAACGTTCACCAGCAAATTTCTCAGGTTCTCCGCAGAGATATAGGGGATATCCGTCTGACCGTCGAAAAACGCCACCGGTACAGGGAAGCTGAACTCCGGAGACGTGACATATATGGGCAGTTCCAGTTCCGTGACAGTATAGGACAGGCCGTTTTCAAAGCAGAGCCGGAGTACCGTCACGATTTCTTCTTTGGTCATCTGCTGTGAGGGGCAAAACTCTGCATCACTGACCCCCTCGACCAGGCCCTTGGCACAGGCCCAGCTCAAAGCGGAAGCCAAGGAATCTTCAATCCCCTCCAGATCCGTGAAAGGAAGCTCCGCTTCTATATTTGCCCTGTCTCCCAACGCGGCATACAGGAGCTCAACGAAGCCTGCCCGCGTGACCGGTGCTGATGCCTGCAGGAGATCGAGGGCCCAGCCGGACTGACGTTCCAGCCAGGACACAGCCTTGTCGTTTTCATTCGTACCGATTCCGGTCTCAACGCTGCCCGCAGCGCGCCAGAGCATCGTGATGACTTCCTGCAGCGTGCAAATGCTGCCTGCGCCGAAGCTGCCGTCGGGCTTAGCCTTGACAACGCCAGCATTTGCTGCCCACTTTACAGCGTCGTAATACGCTGCGTCCGGATTTACGTCGGTAAAATATGTTCCGTCCTCGGCGAATGATGGAAGCGTGAGCGACATCAGCATTGCCAACGCAAGCAGAATGCAAAGCATTTTTTTCATGTCATTTCTCCTTTTGAAATGGAGTCACCAGTCATTCCCATATGTTTTGTTTGCTGAGATCTTTAGGGCAACACCGCACAGAAAATGAGTGGTGTGGGAGCGCCCGAAACATGGTAAAATAACAGTATGAATAAACAGATAACGCTGTCCGCGTTCAACGATGAGTTGGCGAAAGTACGGACGAAGAAAAAAGAATTTCTGGCGCCCGTACTACTTCAAAGGAGAACGCGGCAATAAGCCCTATGAGCTGGAATTGATGCTTCGGTTATTCATACTGCAGAACCTCTATAACCTGTCAGATGAAGGTACGGTTGCGGAGGTCATAGACAGTCGCGCATTTTCTGAGTTTTGCGGGGTAGATTCCAGCAACCAAGTACCCGACGGAGATACCCTGGGACGCTTTCGGAATCTGCTGATGAAGCATGGACTGCAACAGCAGTTGTTTGCACAAGTGGTCACAATGTTGATGGAGCGCGGTCTCATTCTGAAAAAGGAAACGATCGTAGATTCTACGATTATAGCAGCTCCATCTTCCACGAAAAACGAGGAAAAGAAGCGCGATCCCGACGCCCATCAGACGAAGAAAGGCAACACCTGGCATTTCGGATATAAGGCGCATATTGGTGTGGACAGGGACAGCGGTATTGTTCACACTGTTAAGGCTACGGCAGCCAATGTATCAGATGTGACCATGACATCCGAACT
Organism: Oscillospiraceae bacterium; assembly: GCA_902785905.1. Lineage (GTDB taxonomy): Bacteria > Bacillota > Clostridia > Oscillospirales > Oscillospiraceae > Limivicinus. The sequence goes on from CADAAM010000126.1 coordinate 4,822, forward strand.
CATGCACGGAGAGGAAGATACACTCAACGGAGACAGCGGGTACCTCGGCGCAGAGAAGCGAGAAGATGCCAAAGTACGAAACAAATCAGGCAAGAAGATTCGGTATGAGATCAACCGTCGTCCCAGCCAAATGCGCAAGCTCAGCAAAAGCGGTCAGTACAAGGCAAAGAAACGGGAACACGCAAAGTCTTCCGTGCGTGCCAAGGTCGAACATGTTTTCGGTGTTGTAAAGGGTCTGTTCAAATTCAAGAAAACCCGATACCGAGGGCTTCAAAAACAAGAAGCAAAATTCAACATCATGTTTGCGCTGGCAAATCTGATCCTGGCTGACAGGCCCTGCTTGGCAGTCTGATTCGGTTTGCCTCCGCATGAAAAATATAGGGGCATCAACGGCAGTTTGCTGTTACTCACAGTACAATGTTCTCATTTCGCTAATTGTGCGGTATTGCCTTAAAGGTTTTCATAGCGCCATAAGGCGCGCAGAGGTTCTTGTATAAGACGAATTTTCAGCATTTTGCGCTGAAAACGCCGCAGGAACTTCGGGGTAGTATCCCAAATTTTGTGTAAAGTCCAAACAGTGATGTAAAGCAGGGCAAAATCTATGGTATAGGTGGGCGGCCAATGCCGCCCGCCTTGCCAA